>JBNKMQ010000247.1:0-7539 GCA_050293225.1 Sedimenticolaceae bacterium | reverse complement strand
CATCGCATCCAGTGAGCTGTTGACACGAAACAGGGTCATCTCTAACTCTCCATGCAGCCCCTGTGGCAAGGTACGGCGGTAGTGCAACCCTTGAGAGACACACTCGAAACTGGTGCGAATCTCGCGAAAGAATGTCTCCAGTTGATCCAAGGACTCATTCAGATTCCACGCGATATGGCCTGCCTCTCCCATATAAGGCACTTTCGTCACGCGAGAGGTGAATTGACCGTTTAGCATCTCCTTAAGAACATCATCGATCTGTTTCATGGCATTAAATGGCATTTTCATACGACGCAAGATAAACGCAGCCAGGACGATACTGGTCGTCGGGAAGATCCATACCCAATGCTGATACTCTCCTGCCAACAGCATCGAGAATGTAGCGAGAAGATTGAGCACAACAAAAAGGACGACGTGGATCTTCAGTCGGGTGGAGAGATATAAACGATTCATTTTCTTCTACCTTTGTTGTATCTGGCACCAGGTAAGCCAGAACTGAGGCACTACCACTGCAAGGTATATTTTTTTAAACACTCTGTATCGTATCGCCGAATCAAGACGAATCTTTAGCCATACCCCTTCGCACAGTCGTGAAATCCCGACAAATTTGCTGTGTATTCGCTATCCATCAGCCTGGTTTATACTCGCCATCAATATTCCTGCTGATATGTTAGGATCGATGACTGCAGTTACTTTCTGCATGGAGGAAAACATGCCCTACGGCCTCACCTATAACCCTCTGATTGTGTTGCTATTGTTCTCTCTCGCTCTGCCGGCGTCGGTTTTTGCCGAAGAGGACAGACGCTACGACCAGGTCAATCTCTCTGCGAGTACCTCGATGGAGGTCGAGAACGACACCCTGATCGCCATCCTCTACGCACAGAAGGAGGGCGGCGATCTCGGCTCTCTGACCAACAGCATCAATCAACAGATCTCCACCGCACTCAAGCAAGCGAAACAGAACGACGACATCAAAGTACAGACCCTCGGCTATCAGACCTCACCCATCTATCAACAGAAACGTCTCAGCGGCTGGCGGGTAAAGCAGTCCATAAGACTAGAGAGCCGACAGAGCCAGAAACTGAGTGAACTCATCAGTCAGCTTCAGGCATCCCTGGCTTTGGAGTCGATCAGTTATGCCGTTTCAGACGCGCGACAAAAAGAGGTTGAAGAGACGTTGATCGGTGAGGCAATTGGAGAGTTTCAGCATCGCGCAAGGATGGTCACAAACAAGCTTGGCCACAAAACCTATCGCCTGGTTGACTTAAGCATCAACACCAATGGACAGCCGATTCGCCCAATGCGTATGCAGGCTTCAATGATGTCGATGGAGAGGACTGTCTCTGCACCTGCACTGGAGGCTGGAACCCAAACCCTGGAAGTCAGTGTCAACGGTAGTATCGAGTTACAGATAGATTAATTTCATCATCCAGCGACTATGGGCATCAGAGAGTCAGATACCGATTTGTCCTCCTGGATTATTTTCCCATTACCCTTGGAGCAAGCTACTTAGTTACATCCAATCTCTCTCCTGTAACGCTATGCTGTAGATTAATTGCGACTATCTCCACTCACAAAGATTCTTGCGCCCAAGAAAGCCAATGAGCTAAAAATTTCTCTGTATCTGCCGATCAATTAGTAATGAGAGACGAATTATCTCTCTCAATCTTCGCTTAAGGAATAGAAAAAAACATGTTCTTCAGCAACAAGAAACAACTGCAATCGTGTAGAGACGAAGTCAGACAACATGAAGATAAAATCGCAGGCATGGACGCGGAACTGCAGGCTCTTCGTACAGAAAACGACCAGCTTCGACAGCAATTGGAGTCTCAGGAGCAGGCCAATAGCAGCCACAACTCTCTCTTTGTTAACTTCGAAAAGTTTGGTGAATCGTTCAGCGAACTGCAGAAATCCCTCATGCAGAATGCGTATGCCATGAAAGATGAGAAGCAGAGCGCAATCCGCAGCTCAGAGATATCGACCCAAACCATCTCCAGTGTCGAGACCATGACCCGAGGCATAGAGAGTGTCTGTGACATATCTAAAGAGAGTGCCGACAGCGTAGAGAGGCTCGCCAATCTCGCAGAGAAAATAGGCGACTTTGTCTCCATTATCCAAGGCATTTCGGAACAGACAAACCTGCTTGCCCTGAATGCAGCGATCGAGGCAGCTCGGGCAGGTGAGACGGGGCGTGGCTTTGCCGTCGTCGCCGATGAGGTTCGCAATCTGGCCAGGCGCACCCGCGATGCCACCTCAGAGATCGCGAGTCTAGTTGAGACCATCACCCTGGAGACAAAAAAATCCACCGACACCATGTCCGCAGTGATGGATGCCACATCGGGTTTTCAGCAGCAGATATCCAACTCCATTGAGATGATCAACCTGCAGCTTGAAAATGCCAAAGGCATGGAGACAGCTATCTCTTCTACCTCTCTGCGCAGCTTCGTTGAATTGGCAAAACTCGACCATCTGGTCTTTAAATTCGGCATCTACAAGGCCTTTATGGGACTGACTGAGACCCAAGCTGAAGATCTACCCAATCATCACAATTGCCGTCTTGGCAGTTGGTACTATGAGGGCGAGGGATTGGCCTGTTTCTCTAACCTGCCTGGATACAGAGAGATCGAACCACCTCACAAAGCCGTCCATGAAAAAGGGATGCAGGCACTAGCTCACTACAATCGTGGAGACTGGAGCACAGGGATAGCAACTATTGCAGAGATGGAGGAGGCCAGCATACAGGTACTCATGCATTTGGAGAATCTTGCCAGAGCTGGGGAGGAAAACTCAGACATTCTCTGCACTGAGCATTAGAGATAACGCCCCAAGGCAGCATCTAGCCGGCTTGCTGAAAGCCGGCCAAATCGTCTGCTCGCTCGAGCATCTTCTCGACAATGGCATAGATTCCCACGTGACGATTCGGGCTAAGATTCTCCTCAAGCTGCAGGCGCTTGAACAGCCCGTCGACATCGGCGCTATGTATCTCTTCAAGCGAGCGGTAGGAGAGCAGATCGATCAAGAGCGCCACAACACCCTTAATAATTGGAGTATCGCAATCTCCAACAAACCTAATCAAGCTGCTATCGGGCACAGGCTGTGCTGCAACATGCACCGTACTCATACATGGCTTGACCCAGTTTTCGTCAGTCTTCAACGCGGCAGGCATAGAGGGGAGATCTTCCCCGATCGATATCAGATACTCGTAGCGGGCATCCCAGTCTTCGAGAAATTCAAAGGCATCGACAATCTCATCGATTTCACTCATCTCTTGATCCTCGGCCATTTCCATTCGACTAGACACTGAACGATTCACCACAACCGCACATCTCTTTCACATTGGGATTGATAAACTCAAGCCCTTCGTTTAGCAGACTAGTTTTGACAAAATCGATCTTCATACCGTCAAGCATTGGCAGAGAGTCTTTGTCTACCACTACCTTGACGCCATGACTCTCAAACACCTCGTCATCAGGCTGTATCTCTTCAACATAGTCGACCTCGTAGGCGAAGCCGGTACATCCGCTCTTTTTGGTTGCGATTCTCATACCCAAGGCCTGCGATCTTTTTG
This sequence comes from Sedimenticolaceae bacterium, assembly GCA_050293225.1. Taxonomy (GTDB): domain Bacteria; phylum Pseudomonadota; class Gammaproteobacteria; order Chromatiales; family Chromatiaceae; genus Thiodiazotropha. Next base: position 3,971 of record JBNKMQ010000247.1, on the reverse strand, counting down.
CTAACAGACCTTTCACATGATCTGCCGCTTCATGTGTCAATTGGATGGCCATACCAACACCTCCTGGATGCCTTACTAATTTGCCTATATACGCAAAGACTCAAATCTCTATATGCCCGCCGCTACAGTAATCCCAACTGCAGCTGCGCCTCTTCACTCATTCGCTCCTGACTCCAGGGCGGGTCCCAGACCAGTTTCACAACGGTCTCCTTTACTTCAGGTACCGCATCGACAACGCGGCCCACCTCCTGGGGCAGACTTCCCGCCACCGGACAGGCTGGCGCAGTCAGGGTCATATCGACTTCAACCATGCCATCATCCGCCAGCTCAACTCGATAGATAAGTCCCAGGTCATAAATATTCACCGGAATCTCCGGATCGTAGATGGTCTTCAACGCATCGATGATCTGCTCCTGGGTCAACATCACACCACCTGTATCATTCAGACCTGCAGTCGCTGCTGAATCAACGCCTCCAACTCCGACCTGATCGTCTCACTCTGAAAGCGATCCACTATTTCTCTGGCAAAGCCGAGAGAGAGAAGATTGCGTGCCTCAGATTCACTCAACCCTCGAGAACGCAGATAAAAAATTGCGTCTGGGTCGAGTTGCCCAATGGTCGTACCATGGCTGCATTGAACGTCATCCGCCAGAATCTTCAACTCCGGCTTGGTATCGATCTCTGCATTTCGCGACAGCATCAGGTTGGCGTTGTGTAGATGCGCCTCACTCTTTTGCGCCCCTTTCGCCACCTGAATCGACCCATCGAAAACCGCCTTGCCTGCACCATGCAGAATACCTCTGAAATTCTCCCGCGAACTGCAGTTTGGCAAGGAGTGATCGACATCAAGATGATAGTCTGTCAGCTGTCCATCTCCGGCCATATAGAGGCCATCCAGATCACAGCGGGCATCTTCCGCAGAAAAGCGGTTATGAATAGCCACACGGGACCAGGCCGCACCCACTGAGGCAAAGACACCGGCATAGTGGGCGTTGGCATTCAGATCGAGATAGATATCGGACAGGTGGTAGCTTCTCAGACTCTCCATCTGAACCCGCTGGTGATTTAACCTCGCCCCCTCGGACAGGGATATCTCACTCACGATATTGTTAAAGCAGGCGGACTCATCCAGCGCAAGATAACGCTCGACAAGATTTGCTCTCACACCGGGACCGACGACCACAAGATTGCGACTGCGCAGCGCCCGCCCCTCGGCAGACTGGGTCGTCAGGTATAGCAACTCAATCGGATGATCCGCTGACAGACTTTTTGTGATGTGAATGACAGCGCCATCGTAGGCTGTAGCGAGATTCATTGCAGTAAAACCATCCTCGCCCAGGCCGGAAAGGGAACCGAGGTCTTTGAAGCCTTCACTATTGGACAGCGCCATAGATGATCTTAGTCCACTGATCCCTACACCTTTAACACCGCAGATCGACAGTTGTGGCTGGAAGACGCCATCGACAAATACCATTCTTGCACTGACAGGTTCACGCAAAAACTTTGCATGTACAGCGGCCTCATCAAATCCTTCAGACTCGTCATTAATCTCGAATGACTGTTTCAACAGCCGGTCGACTTCGCTATATCTCCAGGCCTCCAGCTTCTTATGTGGAAAGCCGAGGGATGAGAATCGACTCGCTGCCTGCTCCCTTTTCTCTGACAGCCAATCTCCAGGCAAGGCAGAAAGCGTCTCCATATAGCCTTCAACTGCCTGCTCACTTGTCTCGTGGTAAGGCTTCATGCAGCAGCCTCCTCCAACAGCCAGCCATATCCTCTCGACTCAAGCTCATGAGCCAGCTCTTTACCTCCGGAACGGATAATTCTTCCGTTAGCTAGCACATGCACATAGTCGGGCTCGATATAGTCGAGCAATCGCTGATAGTGGGTAACGACGATCATTGACCGGCTCTCTGAGCGAAGCAGATTGACGCCATCGGACACGGTTCGCAGGGCATCGATATCGAGTCCCGAATCGGTCTCATCGAGAATCGCAAGATCGGGTTCGAGCATCGCCATCTGTAAAATTTCATTGCGCTTCTTTTCACCGCCGGAGAAGCCTGCATTGACCGCTCGCTTGAGCAGCTTTTGATCCAGCTTTACCTCTGACGCCTTCTTTCGCACCAGCTTCATAAAGGAGACGGCATCTATCTCTGACTCGCCATTGGCTCGTCGAATGGCATTCATTGACTCACGCAGAAAGGTCAAATTATTTACACCGGGCAACTCAACCGGATACTGCATCGCAAGAAAAACCCCTTGCTGGGCGCGCTCTTCTGTCGCTAAAGCCAACAGGTCATCACCTTTGTAAATAACCTCTCCAGCGGTGACTTCATAGCCATCCCGTCCAGCCAGGATATGAGATAGCGTACTTTTGCCTGAGCCGTTGGGACCCATGATCGCATGCACCTCACCCGCATTGATCTGCAGGTCGATACCTTTGAGGATCTCTTTGCCGTCGATACCGGCGGTTAGATTCTTGATCGTTAACATGCCTTAAACCTCACAATAATTTCATTCATCCCATCAACCCACTGCACCTTCAAGACTGACCGCCAGGAGCTTCTGCGCCTCAACAGCAAACTCCATCGGCAGCTCGTTGAAAACCTCTTTACAGAAACCATTGATGATCATCGAGACCGCATCCTCTTCAGACAGACCTCGCTGGCGACAGTAGAAGAGTTGATCCTCACTCACCTTTGAGGTGGTCGCCTCATGCTCCACTTTTGCAGTGGGATTCTTCACTTCGATATAGGGGAAGGTATGCGCTGCACATCGGTCGCCAATCAAGAGAGAGTCGCACTGGGTATGGTTGCGGGCGTTCTCCGCCTTGCCGGCAACACGCACAAGTCCGCGATAGGCGTTACTGCTCTGCATCGCTGAGATGCCTTTGGAGACAATGGTACTGCGACTGTTCTCACCCATATGGATCATCTTGGTACCGGTGTCCGCCTGCTGCTTACCCTTGGTAACGGCAACGGAGTAGAACTCACCCACTGAATCCTTGCCGCGCAAAAGACAGCTGGGATATTTCCAAGTCACTGCGGAACCTGTCTCCACCTGGGTCCAGGAGATGTGGGATCTATCACCCCTGCAGTCACCACGCTTGGTAACAAAGTTGTAGATCCCGCCTCGACCCTCGGCGTCCCCCGGGTACCAGTTCTGTACCGTTGAGTATTTGATCTTTGCATCATCCAGGGCCACCAGCTCCACCACTGCGGCGTGCAGCTGATTTTCATCCCGCATGGGAGCGGTACAACCCTCAAGGTAGCTCACCTGACTAGCCTCCTCCGCCACGATCAGGGTTCGCTCGAACTGGCCCGTCTTCGCCTCATTGATACGAAAATAGGTCGACAGCTCCATAGGACATTTCACACCCTTGGGAATGAAGACGAATGTGCCATCGCTGAATACCGCAGTGTTCAATGCGGCGAAGAAGTTGTCTTTATAGGGAACCACTGAAGCAAAGTATTTTTGCACCAATTCAGGATAGTCTCGTATCGCCTCCGACATAGAGCAGAAGATCACCCCAGCCTCGGACAGTTTTCCGCGAAAGGTTGTTGCCACCGAAACACTGTCGAACACCGCATCCACAGCCACACCCGCCAGGGCCTTCTGCTCATCGATGGGAATACCCAGTTTTTCATAGGTCGCCAATAACTCCGGATCGACCTGATCGAGACTTTCCAGGGTTGGTTTTTTCTTTGGCGAGGAGTAGTAGGAGATCGACTGAAAATCGATCCGTGGATGGGTAATCATCGCCCAGTTCGGCTCTTCGAGCGTCAGCCAGTGACGATAGGCAGCAAGACGCTTCTCCAGCATCCACTCCGGCTCTTGTTTGCGTTCAGAGATATAACGAATGACATCCTCGTCCAGCCCGGGCGGGAGGGTATCTGACTCAATCTCTGTCACAAAACCTTGTGCGTAGTCCGAACCGACATACTCTTGCACTTCAGCGTTGGGCACTCCCA
>JBNKMQ010000246.1:0-7803 GCA_050293225.1 Sedimenticolaceae bacterium | reverse complement strand
GCGATGTGGTGCAGGTACATTCCCTGCGCAGGGGCGCGGCTGAGGCCATCGAAGCGATAGCCCATGGAGATCGTAGCTCATCGAAAGTGGTGGGGCGGGCGATCGAAGAGATCAAACTGCCGAAAGGAACCACAATCGGCGCGATTGTGCGGAATGAGCAGGTGTTAATCGCTCACCACGACACCATGATCGAGAGCGAGGATCACGTCATCCTCTTTGTGGTGGATAAGCGACGCATCCGTGAAGTGGAGAAGTTATTCCAGGTCGGGGTTACTTTCCTGTGATCTGCAGAGTGGTCTGAGAAGCGATGCATTTTTCCACGGTTCAGCGCATTCTCGGGGTCTTGTTGATGATATTCAGCCTGACCATGCTGCCGCCGCTACTGATCTCCTTTTTTGTTGGTGACGGAGCCATTGTCGGATTCGTAGACGCCTTTGTCCTCACCTTTGGTTTGGGTCTGGGGATCTGGGTGCCGGTGCGCCGCCACAGACAGGAACTACGGGTGAGGGATGGTTTTTTGGTGGTGGTGCTGTTCTGGAGTGTACTGGGACTGACCGGTTCTTTGCCTTTTCTTTTAGCTGAAAGCTCTCCCATGAGCCTCGCCGATGCCGTATTTGAGTCGGTTTCAGGTTTGACCACCACCGGCGCCACGGTAATTGTCGGCATTGACGACCTGCCTGCTTCGATACTCTACTACCGTCAACAGCTGCAGTGGCTTGGGGGTATGGGTATCATCGTATTGGCGGTTGCGGTACTGCCGATGCTGGGTATCGGTGGTATGCAGCTCTACCGCGCAGAGACCCCCGGGCCAGTAAAGGATAACAAACTGACGCCAAGGATCACTGAGACTGCCAAGGCCCTCTGGTTTATCTACCTGGCGTTGACTGTCAGCTGTACCCTCGCCTATTGGTTGGCTGGGATGCGTTTTTTCGATGCCTTGGGGCACGGCTTCTCAACCGTCGCCATCGGTGGATTCTCCACCCATGACGAGAGTATCGGCTTCTACGACAGCCGGGCCATCGAGATGATCGCAGTGGTATTTATGTTGCTTTCCGGGGCCAATTTCGCGCTCCACTTTCTTGCGGTGAGACGGCGCAGTCTGCGTACCTACTTCGAGGACTCCGAATTTCGCATGTACATCGTCACTCTCGGGGTGGTCTTTCTGCTGGTGTCGGTGGCGCTTTATCTGATGGGGGTCTATGGCACCCTTGATGAATCATTCTCCCGAGGGCTCTTTCAGGCCGTCTCCATCGGTACCACTACCGGCTTTACCACAGCGGACTACTCACTCTGGCCAGGTTTTATCTCCATTCTGCTGCTCTTTTCCAGTTTTATCGGGGGCTGTGCAGGATCCACCGGCGGTGGGATCAAGGTGATCCGTTTCCTGCTCTTGATCAGGCAGGGGTTTCGGGAGATCAGTCGCTTGATTCATCCCAACGCGGTGATCCCGATCCGTATCGGTGGTAAGACAGTTCCCTGGCGGGTTGTTGAGGCGGTGTGGGGCTTTTTTGCCCTCTATGTGGCCTGTTTTGGCATTATGTATCTGGTCCTCGCCTCCACCGGTCTTGACCTGATGACCTCCTTCTCTGCGGTGGCCGCCTGCATGAATAATCTGGGTCCCGGCTTGGCTGATGTTGGCGCCAACTACGCGAATCTCCATGACGCCGCCAAATGGATTCTCTGCATCGCCATGTTGTTGGGGCGACTGGAGATCTTTACGTTACTGGTATTGTTGACTCCCGCCTTCTGGCGGAACTGAGCCGATAGAGATAGCGGTTTACCTCAGCCAGAAACTGGGGGAGAGCAGCACCAACAGGGTGAAGATCTCCAGTCTCCCCAAAAGCATGGCAAAGATTGATAGCAGTTTCCCCGTATCGCTGACACTCTGGAAGGTATAGGCGACCTCTCCCAATCCGGGCCCCAGGTTATTCATACAGGTAGCGACTGCAGCGAAAGCGGAGCGTTCGTCCAGTCCTGCATTGATCATCAGCAATACCAACAGTGCAAAGGTGGTCATGTAGAGGCCAAAGAACCCCCATACGCCCTGAATGAGCTTAGGATCAACGATACGCTTGCCGATGCGAACCGGGATAAGGGCATGGGGGTGGATTAGTGAGCGAACCTGCTGCAGGCCCTGCTGAATTAACAACAGCATCCGCATCACCTTCATTCCACCGGCGGTGGAGCCGCCGCAACCGCCGACAAAGCTGATGTAGATTAGCAGCATCGGCAGGAAGTTGGGCCAATGGGAGAAGTCGACCTTGGCGTAACCCGTGCTGGTGACCAGGGAGACGACCTCAAAAGTCGCATCCTGGATGCTGTGGCCGAGGTTTGTATATGCACCCTCAAACAGCAGTACGGTGCTGACCACCAGAATCGAAATGAGGACGAATGTAAGGAATCCCCTCACCTCCGCATCCCGCCAGTAACGTAAAGGGTTCCTTGTGTGCCAGACGGTGAAATGAACACCAAAATTAAACGCCGCCAGTAGCATGAAAATAACGGCCACCCATTCAATCATGCTGCTCTCATAGAAGCCGATGCTGGCATCGTGGGTGGAGAATCCGCCCGTGGAAACGGTTGATAGACTGTGCGCCACCGCATCGAACAGATCCATACCTGCAATCCAGTAACCGATGGCGCAGGCGACAGTGAGTGCCGCATACAGCAGCCAGAGCGCGCGGGCGGTCTCCGCCAGGCGCGGGGTCAGTTTCTCTTCTTTTGAAGGGCCGGGGACCTCGGCACGATAGAGCTGCATGCCGCCAATGCCGAGCATGGGCATGACAGCGACGCCGAGCACAATCAGTCCCATACCACCCAGCCACTGCAGCTGTTGGCGATAAAAAAGCACCGATTTCGGTAGCTCGTCGAGGCCGGTCATGACGGTTGCCCCCGTCGTGGTGACGCCGGATACGGCCTCGAACAGGGCGTCCAAGGGTTTAAGATCGGTGCCCAACATGAGGGGCCAGGCGCCCAGTACGCTGATTATGAGCCAAAAGAGGACAACGATCAGGAAGCCGTCACGGGCACCCAGGTTGGTCTCTTCCCGGTGACCGATCAGCCAGAGAGAACCGCCGAGAAAGAGAGAGCCGAGCAGGGGAATGAAAAAATCGAGGAGTTCCTGAAGTTCCCAATAGAAGATGGCGATCGTAATCGGGATCAGTAGCGTGATTCCAAAGATCATCGAAAAGACGCCAATGGTTCGGATGATGGAATAGACGTGCAAGGTTTTTTCTCAGGTCAGCGTGCAGAGGCTGGATCTCACTAGTTGAGATCATACCCCAATTAATTAAAGGCGCTCTTTGGCTTTGGTGCAAATAGAAACCACTCGATTTGGTATCGCAACTGTCTGATCAAATGTAGCCGACTTTATCCTGTCGCACTGAAGGCCCCCAGGATAGCTGCGTAACGCAAGCCCTTGCCTGCGCCGATGTAGAGGCATGCAGGTAGAAATCTTGTGCCGCTCCAGCCGGCGGCTAGGCAGAGTGGATCACCAATGACCGGCAGCCAGGAGAGGAGAAGTGCCGGGCTGCCGTAGCGGCCGATCCGGGCCAGCGCCTGTCGTTGCTGCTCGTGCTTTAGAGCCCGTGAGGGGAAACGCCGGGCCAGCCACCAGCCGATGAGCCAGCTGCTGAGACCTCCCAGCGTGTTGCCGAGGGTGGCCACACCCCAAAGAAGATAAATTTGCTCGGGGGTCTGATGAAGTTCCCAAAGCAGCATCGCTTCCGAACCGCCTGGCAACAAGGTGGAGGCGAGAAAGCTGCCGATGAAGAGACCGATCGGGCCTCCGGACAGGTTCAAGAGCGCCGAAAAATCCAACATCGATGAGCCGGGTGACGTTTGAAATCCTCCGCTAGCATCTGCTGGGTGATCTCTTCGCAGCTATCAGAGCTTTCAAGTTCAGGGTCGAGTTTGAAGCGCCGTCGGTTGGTGGAGAAGTAGAGTTCTCCGGTTGGTGTCAGTAGTTCAAGACAGGCTTCGACCAGGCGTCGATGGTCCCGTTGCACATCGAGGACCTCCTGCATCTTTTTCGAGTTTGAGAAGCTGGGCGGGTCGAGCACGATGATTCCGAAGAGACGCCGCTCTCTTACGGCTCGATCGAGATATTCGAAGACATCGGCCCGCACCAGTTCATGATCATCGCCGGTAAAACCATTGAGTTCCAGGTTGCGTCGGGTCCAGGCCTGGTAGGTGTTGGATAGATCGACGCTGGTGGTGGCCAGGGCACCACCAGCTGCAGCATAGACAGAGAAGCTGCCGGTGTAGGCAAACAGGTTGAGCATGCGCTTGCCCTCAGCCTTTTTACGCACCAGGGCGCGGGTCTCACGGTGGTCGAGAAAGAGACCGGTGTCGAGATAGCTGTGCAGATCGACCTCGAACTTCAGGCCGGCCTCACTGACGATCCGGGGTCGACCCCGCTGCCCCGTCTTCTCGTACTGGGAGAGTCCCCGCTGTCGCTGCCGGGTCTTGAAGGCCAGGGCCTCAGCAGGGATCTCCATGGCCTCGCAGATGGCAATACCTATCTTCTCTTCATCTGCATCATCCAAAGGCTCCTGTCCCTTACGGGCAAACACCTGGGCGTGGACCTCGCCCTCATACCAGTCGATGGCCAGGGGGAACTCGGGGATGTCCCGGTCGTAGAGGCGGTAACAGCCGATACCCCGACGACGCGCCCACTTGCTCCAGTGGCGCCGGTTTTTTCGTAACCGGTTGCTGAAGGCTTCTATCTCCATCAGCGGGGGATACGCCAGGCGGCGAGGGCAAGGGAGAACCAACCTGCAATGAAAGCAGTGCCGCCAAACGGCGTGACCATGCCCAGGCTGCGAAGATCGGTCAGGGCCATGGTGTAGAGGCTGCCGGAGAAGAGCAGGATGCCGGTCAGGAAGAGCCAACCGGCAACAGCCAGACTTCGTGAGGGAAACTGCAGGGCGAGCAGTCCGCAGCCGAACAGAGCCAAGGTGTGCAGGCCCTGATAGTTGACCGCTTTCTGCCACCAGATCATGTGCGTTGCCGATAGTTTCGCTTCCAGGGCATGGGCGCCAAAGGCACCCAGCATGACCAATAGCATACCGCTGATGGCGGCGAGAATGAGAAAGCGACGGGCCATCAGTCTGAGTTCCCTTCCAGTTGCTGAAGCTCTTGCAGAATCCCCAGCACCATCGACTCCGTATTGCTGTCCATGCTCTTGCAGAGAGTGTCGGGATCACGCTCGCCGTTGATCAGGGGGCGGATGACCGCCGCCAGCCGGGCCATTGGGCCGCCGACCTTACTCATCTGATCAGCCATCTCTGCGATGATCTGCAGGGCCTGGCTATTGCCGCTGCCAGCGGCGTGAATCATGGCGGCGAGCCCCGGTGCCGCCATGGCCGGGTCGGGCTTGGCGTTGGGGTCGGGCAGGGTCGAAGGATCCTGCAGGCCACGCAGAATGGCCGTGGCAATCACCTGATCCTCTTCATCCAGGCCGTTGAGGATCTCTACGTCTCTTCTCCCTTTGTGGATGATGATTCGTATGGCGGCGACCAGGTCGTGCCAGCCACTGTCGCTGGCCATCTTCAGCAGGGCCTCGAACTCCTCCTGCCGGTCGGCCAGGGGGCCTAGGGTGACGACCTGGTTGATGAAGGCCGCATGTACGGCAAGGATCTGTGCTTCTCTATCCATCAGTTCTCCTCTGGTAGCAACATCTCGAGGGAGTCGGCGGCGATCTCTCTGACGTCCGGATTCGAGTCGTCGAGCAGGGGTTTGAGTGACGCCTCTGCCGCTGGCAGTCGTGTCAGGCCGAGGAAGTGAGCGGCGTCGGCGCGGATGTTGGCCTTGTCTGAACGGCTCAACTTCTCCAGTTCAGGCAGGGCTTGGTGCAGTGGGTCTCTGCCTTCAAGAGATTCCATCACCACACCCACGCCGATGCGGGCCGCCATGGGTGTCTTCTCAGATGCCAGTAGCCCGATCAGGTAAGAGAGGTGTTGTGGATGCTTTTCAATCAGTGAGCTGACCTGGTGAGCACGCTGGCTCTCCAGCAGATGGCTGTAGTAGTCGGCATGTCCGCTATCATCGGCAGCCAGCTCCACCCAACGTTCCAGTTCGGCAGGGGTTAGCGCGCCCTCGAGTTCGAATTCACCGATCCGGGTCCAGGGGACGCTGCGGGTGCCGACTTCCTGGGCCGCCTGCGGGTGTTCAACGATATTGACCGCTTCCAGGCGGCCGATCTTTCCCTGCTTGAGCAATTGGCTCAGACCCTCCAGTACCGCCGGGCAGTGGGCACAGCCGGTAGCCAGTAGAATCAGGGCGTCAGGAGGTTGTCTCTTGCTCATCACTCTCTCATTACAAAGCCGCCACTTTAACCCAAGCGTCTCGCTGTGCAAGTGAAAAAGATATGCAAAACCCAGGGGAGATGGTTTGCAATGGGAGTCAGCAAGCCGCTATAGCGATTCCCCCTGGACTGGATGCGAGTGAAAAGCGAGGTATGATGATGCTTTGATGGCGCACCCCTTTTTTTACTATTGCTCTATTTCAGGGTGTGATTGAATCAGTAGTTTGAAATTATTGGCACTAAGCCAGAGACGCCAGGAGATTGAGCATGCCGGCATTTGTGCGAACGGATCAGTGCGACGGCTGTAAAGGCAGAGAGAGGACGGATTGTGTCTATATCTGTCCCCATGACCTGATGAAGTTGGATCTGGATGGTTCAGAGACGGGACATGCCCTGAAGGCATTCAATCAGGAACCCGAGCAGTGCTGGGAGTGCTACGCCTGCGTCAAGGGCTGCCCTCAGCAGGCGATAGCCGTCCGCCCCTATGCCGATATCGTACCCATTGGCGGTTCTGTTGAGCCCCTGCGTGGCAAGGACTCTATCCACTGGACCATCAAGTTCCGCAACGGCACCGAGAAACATTTCGAATTTCCCACTCGGACGACGCTAGAGGGCGCTATCGATCCCTATGGCGGTAAGCCAGAAGCAGATATATCAAAGATTGACGGGCCGGGTTTCTTTGTACAGAGCGGTGGCTATCGGGCTGGGAATCCCAGCGAACTGATACGTAAGTGATCACCTGGGTGTAAACCGGAAGCGTAATTTAATCAGAGAGTCTGGGTATTGAATATGGCTGAATTTGGCAATCCCGAAGTGGTTGAGGAGGAGCTGGACATCCTCATCATCGGCGGGGGTATGGGGGCCTGCGGAGCGGCCTTCGAGATAGGTCCCTGGATCGCGGCCAGCGGTGAAGATCTCAAGGTGAAGCTGGTAGATAAGGCTGCCCTGGAGCGCTCGGGAGCAGTGGCCCAGGGGCTCTCTGCGATTAATACCTACCTGGGTCCCGAACAGGATCCGGCGGACTATGCGCGTATGGTCTCCAATGATCTTATGGGAATCACTCGGGATGATCTGACCTATGATCTGGGTCGCCATGTGGATGAGTCGGTACACCTGTTTGAGGAGTGGGGTCTGCCGATCTGGAAGACCGACGAGAGGGGCGAGCGCCACGATGGCTCCCAGGGCCTGCCGTCCCTGTCGGAGGGTGGCAAGCCGGTTCGCACGGGCAGGTGGCAGATCATGATCAACGGCGAGTCCTATAAGTCCATCGTCGCCGAATCAGCCAGGAAAGCGCTGGGTATGCACAAGATCCAGGAGCATGTCTTCATCGTTAAGCTGATCAACGACAAGAACGATAGGCATCGCGTTGTCGGGGCGGTGGGTTTCTCACTGCGGGAGCACAAGATCTATATCTACAAGTTCAAGGCCTGTCTGTTGGTGGCCGGCGGTTGCGTGGGTATCTTTCGCCCCCGCTCGGTGGCAGAGGGTCAGGGGCG
>JBNKMQ010000245.1:0-12442 GCA_050293225.1 Sedimenticolaceae bacterium | reverse complement strand
CTACTGAAGAACAGTTGTTACTCGAGATCGGCCGACGCTTGAGTGACGCATTGACCAGCCTGCTGGTGCAGCGTGACCTGCGCGAGAGTGAGCGCAGGCTGGTGGAGGCGCAGCGTCTGGCCCATATCGGTAACTGGGAACTGGATCTCGTCACCAACACCCTAACCTGGTCGGATGAGATCTATCGTATTTTTCAAGTGGACAAGAGTAAATTCGGCGCTTCCTACGAGGCCTTTCTGGATGCGATTCATCCCGAAGATCGCGACATGGTCAATAAGGCCTATACCGACTCACTCAAGACCAAACAGCCCTACGATATCATTCATCGGCTATTGCTGCAGGGAGAGCGGGTCAAATACGTCCGCGAGATGTGTGACACAGTTTTTGACTCCGATGGAAATCCACTGCGTTCCCTCGGTACGGTGCAGGACATCACCGAACACAAACGCAAAGAAGATGAACTGGCCCGCTATCGGGATCACCTTGAGGATGAGGTGCATCTGCGTACCGAAGATCTGCGACTGGCGCGGGATGCGGCAGAGGCGGCGAACAAGGCGAAGAGTGCGTTTCTCGCCAATATGAGTCACGAGCTACGTACTCCGCTTAACGCCATCCTCGGCTTCTCCCAGATGATGCGGCACGATGACAGCTTAAGTGACGAGCAGCGTGATACTCTAAACATCATCAATAGTAGTGGCGAACACCTGCTCAGGCTGATCAATGATGTGCTGGAGATTGCCAAGATTGAAGCGGGCAAGCTGCAGCTAGAGATGGATACATTTGACCTGCATGCCCTGATACGCGAGGTAAGCGATATGATGCGGCTGCGCGCAGAGCAGAAGGGCCTGCAACTGGAACTCGACCAATCGTCAGATTTTCCGCGTTACATCCGGGGTGACAAGGCGCGTCTGCGGCAGATCCTAGTTAATCTGGTGAGTAATGCCGTGAAGTTCACCGAGCAGGGCGGTATTACTCTACGTCTGGGCGTGATGGGTGCCGGTCGCCAACATCTGTTGATCGAAGTCGAGGATACCGGCCCGGGGATCAGTGCGGAGGATCAGCAACGATTATTCAAGCCTTTCGTACAACTCTCCAAGAGCGGTGTTCAAGACGGAACGGGTCTGGGGCTTTCTATTGTGCGACAGTTTGTGATCCTGATGGGAGGACATGTCGAGGTGGAAAGCGCTTCGGGTCAGGGTTCGCTGTTCCGAGTAGATTTGCCGCTGAATGAACCCGATGAGAAGGAAGCGGTTCGCCTTGCACAAGTGGGTCATGGAACGGTTATAGGGCTAGCGTCTGGGCAGCCCGCATACCGAATCCTGATCGCCGAGGATCAGCACGACAATCAAATGCTGCTCAAGCGGCTGATGACTGAGCTGGGTCTTGAGACTAGGGTGGCGGTGGATGGTGAAGAGTGCGTGCAGATGTTCCAGCAGTGGAAACCGGATCTGATCTGGATGGACCGGCGTATGCCGGTAATGGATGGTGTTGAAGCTACCCGGCGCATCCGGCAGTTACCAAATGGCGGCCAGGTCAAGATCGTTGCTGTCACCGCTTCGGTCTTCAAGGAACAGCAGTCCGACCTGCTCGCGGCAGGTATGGATGGCATGATTCGCAAGCCATACCAGTTCGACGAAATCTACGACTGTCTGGCGAAGCAGTTGGGCGTTGAGTACCTCTATGAGCAGGCTCCGGCACAGGACTCGTCTCCCGTTGCCTTAACGCCTGAGCTATTGGCGGGACTTGGGGAAGAACAGCGCAATAAACTGCTGGAGGCCTTGGATAGTCTGGACAACGAGCGCATTGAGGCCGTTATTCGCGAGATTGGTGAAAAAGATACCAGGCTTGCTGCCGCGCTGCACGATCTGGCGGACGACTTCGACTATCCGGCTATTTATTCGGCGCTTGATGTTGCCATGGCTACTCAATAGGAGTGTTTCATGCAAATCACTACTGATACACACAGGCGGCGTTCTCTTCGCTGGATAGGTGTGATAGTTCTGGTAGTCCTGCTTGCTGGGCTGTTGCTGGTGGTGAAGACGGGAACAGAAGGCACTGCAGGTAAATCAACACAAACCAGCACCGATATGCGCCGTACCGAAATGGTTGAAAAGCCAGGCTCGGGCACAGAGCAGAAAACACCGGATGAGAAGCGCAATACTATTAACTGGATAGGGCACTGGTACAAGGCAGACAAACGTCACGACCTGGTGCTGGAAATCAAACGGGACTTTGCCTTCCGCAATCAGGATATTCTGGTCAACTTGCAGTTTCCTGAGCAGATCCTTGGCACCAACGACAAGGTAGCCGTTGCCCGTCTGATCGTAGAAATGATCAAGCAAAAACGCTTTGACTGGGACATTGTATGGATGGATAACCATATCTATCAGTTTGTTGCCGAGGAGCTGGATGACCCGCACTGGGGGCGCAAGCATCTGGTGAATTTCGAGCAGGTCCCAGGATTTATCCAGAGCCAGAAACCTTTCATCATCGAAGACCCGGCCTATCGCAACCAGACCGGCGGTATTCTCGTCGGCCCCTTTATCGAGGGTTATTATTACGCGCTCTATTACAATCGGGACCTGGCGGCGAAGATCGGCATCCAGCCCAAACGGTTCGGCATGACCTTCGACGATCTGCTGGACTATGTCAAAGCCGCGGCCATCTATAATCAAACCGCCAAGGAACAAATCCCCATCTTCTTTGACGCCTACGATCTTCCTTCCATGGAGGCGCTGTTTCAGAACTTGGTCAAATCCTGGCTCGCAGACTACGCAATAGCGACGGCCGAGCAAGGCAGCAAGCAAAAGCTGGAAGCGATGTATAAGGGTTTTCAGGCCTTCGAGGAACTCGGCAAGTACAAACCGCTGATCCCTTCTTATGCAACCAATGCATGGTTTCTTACCCGTGATGTGCCGCTCAACGATGGGGCGCTGTTCTATATCAGCGGTACCTGGATGTACAGCCGTTGGCGCGATATCGATATTCCCAAATCCACCAAGATGGTGCCGACCGAAATGCCGGTATTTAAGCCCGTCAACTTCGGTCTAGGCGGTGTTATCACCACCTGGGCGGTGATGAAGGATTCACCCCGTCGCGATGCTGCGACCCGTTTGGTGATGTCGATGTGCACCCCCAGGGTTGCGGAAAAGTGGGTGCAGTACACCAAGACCCCCACCGGGGTTGCCGGCGATTTTTCCAAGGCCACCATGGGCGACGATGTATACGAGATCTATCAACGCACCCTGTCGGAAAAATACGAGAGCCGCATGCAGTACTCATTTAACGCCGCCTACCTGTTGGGTGCTGAAAACAGCCTGCTGCAAAAAGAGATTGTGGATCTGCTGTGGCAACTGCTGGAGGGGGAAATCACCGCCGACCAGGCGCAGCAGACCATATTGGGCAAGATGAGATAGAAGATCGAACTATGAGTCGTTTTACTAACAGCCTCCGCTTCAAGGTAACTCTGCTGGTAATTGCAGTGGAGTTGCTGGTGCTTGCCGGTGTCGGTGTCTATTACTCGCAGCGATTCAGTCAGGAAGTGGATGATGCCATTATCGCCAGGCTCTCCATTCCTGGCCTGTTGATGAGCCATGGGGACCTGAGCTTTGACGCGGTCAGTGATAAACAGACCATGGAAGGGCTGTTGCGAGCGCCGTACAGTAAAGGAGTTGTGGTTGGCCTGGACGGTTCTGTCTATTTTGCTTCTGATCCCACTCTGCTTGGTATGCAACTGGATGAGATCAATGGCCTGACACTGCCTGGCGCAGACTCGCCAGTGGCTTCGGTTGGGGCGCCGGCTCAGATTACCCCGTTTCAGGATGACACTGGGACCTACCTGACATCAATATCACCCCTGTACCCCGATGGGAAGCTTACCGGCTATCTGTACTTAAAGGTTGGAACCGAAATATCGGAGGCGGAGAAGAGAAATATCGCCATCCTGTTTGCCCTCGGTTCGCTGGGCACGATCTTGCTTACCGCAGCAATACTCGTATGGCTGCTCAACCTGACGGTTATCAATAGACTCAACGAGCTGGTCGGAGCCTTCCGTCGTTTCTCGGAGGGAGATTATTCGACTCGCGCCCAGCCGATAGGTATCAGCGACGAAATCGCCACCCTTATGAATGGATTCAATAGTCTGGCCATGCGTCTGGAAGATACTCTGGCGAACCTGAGAAATAGCGAAACCTTGCTGAACAACTCGCAACGGCTATCCAAAATAGGAGGCTGGGAAGTCGATATCCAGACGGGCAAGGTGTTCTGGACGGCAGAACTGTATCGCATCCATGGTCTGCCAATGGATCCCGATATGGATAACATCAAGGAGAGCCTAGAATGCTACCGCCCGGAAGACAGGCAGATAGTCATCAATGCATTTCAAGCTGCCTGCGAGCGAGGCGAGCCATACGACCTGGAATTGCCATTCAACAATCGCGACGGCAAACAGTTGTGGATACGCACCACGGCGCAGCCGATTGTTGAGGACAGCAAAGTAGTGCGGGTGGTGGGTAATCTGATGGATATCACCGACCGCAAGCGTACTGAAGAGACGCTGCGTATTACATCCGAACGGTTGCAACTGGCCACCCGGGCCGCGCAAATCGGCATATGGGATTGGGATGTGGTTGTAAACGAGTTGCTGTGGGATGAATCGATGTACCAGCTATATGGGATCCAAAGCGGAGATTTTGGCGGTGCATACGATGCCTGGGCATGCACCATCCATCCTGAGGACAGAGAATACGCGGAGGGCGAGATCCAGGCTGCCCTGCGTGGTGAGCGAGAGTATGCGCCCGAGTTCCGCATTGTCAGGCCAGATGGTTCCACCAGACACATTAAGGCGGAGTCGAAAACGATATACGACCGGGATGGCAAACCGCTACGCATGATCGGCACCAATATCGATATCACCGAACGCAAGCAGGCTGAGGAGGCGTTGCGGAAAAGCGAGGCGGAGTATCGTCAGATTGTCGCTACAGCCCGGGAGGGGATCTGGGTGCTAGGCCCGGAAGCAGTAACCACCTCGGTTAATGCCAGAATGGCTGAGCTGCTTGGCTATAAGGCCGACGAGATTGTCGGCCAACCCATGAATGCCTTTATGTTCGACACGGATGTCCCTGATCACAAGAAAAAGATGCAGGCCCGGCGGCAAGGCGTTTCAGAGAGTTATGAGCGGCGTTTCCGGCGCAAGGACGGGCAGGCGATCTGGACCATTGGTTCTGCCACTCCGACCTATGACGAAAACCAGCATTTTAGCGGCTCCTTTGCCATGTTCACCGATATTACTGAGCGTAAACGCAGTGAGGCGGTTAATGCGGCGCGTTTGTATTTGATCCAATTCGCATCAACCCATTCATTGGCGGATCTGCTGGAAGAGACCTTGAATCAGGCGGAGAAGCTGACCGGTAGTTTTATCAGTTTCTATCACTTTGTGGATGCGGATCAGAGAAATCTTACGCTACAAACCTGGTCGACCCAAACCAAGGCGCAGTTCTGCAACGCAGAAGGGCAGGGTATGCATTATTCCATTGACGAAGCCGGTGTGTGGGTAGACTGTGTGCGCCAGCGAAAGGCGGTCATTCATAATGACTACGCCGCTTTGTCGCATCGTAAAGGCATGCCGGATGGCCACGCCAAAGTGGTGCGTGAACTGGTTACACCGGTATTTCGCGGTGACAGGATTGTGGCCGTACTCGGAGTAGGGAACAAACATGCCGAATATACGCAACAGGATATCGGGGCGATTTCACAGATTGCCGATTTGGCCTGGGAGATCGCCGAGCGCAAACGGACCGAGGAAGAGCTGAAACACTATCACCAGCGGCTGGAACAGGCTGTACAGGAGCGTACCGAAGAGTTGCGTCTGGCGCGCGATGCGGCCGAGACCGCCAATCAGGCAAAGAGCTCTTTCCTCGCCAATATGAGCCACGAATTGCGTACGCCGCTTAACGCCATTCTCGGTTTCTCCCAATTGATGCGTCAGGATGCCTACCTTAACGCCAATCAACAGCAATCGCTCGACATTATCAATAAAAGCGGTAAGCACCTGCTGAAATTGATCAATGATGTGTTGGAGATCGCCAAGATAGAGGCAGGCAGGATGCAGCTGGATATCGCCACCTTTGATTTGCACGAACTGGTGCGTGAGGTGACGGACATGATGCGGTTGCGCGCCCAGCAGAAAGGATTGTATCTGCAACTGGATCAGTCTTCTCAATTCCCTCGCTACATTAAGGGCGATGAGGCGCGGTTAAGGCAGATTTTGGTTAATCTGGTCAGTAACGCGGTCAAGTTTACCGAGCAAGGGGGTATAACCATTCGTCTCGGGGTTAATGAGGCGATGCGTCATCATTTGTCTATTGAAATAGAAGATACCGGTCCCGGGATCAGTGATCATGATCAACAGCGGCTGTTCAAGCCATTCGTTCAGCTTGCCTCAGGGGGGATGCAGGGTGGCACCGGGCTTGGTCTCTCCATCGTGCGCCAGTTCATACAACTGATGGGAGGGAGCATTGGTGTAGAGAGTACAGCGGGCAAGGGTACAGTGTTCCGGGTGCACTTACCATTGGATGAAGCGGAGGAGGCGGAAGTGCAGCGTCTCGGCAAAGGGATTAGTGGCCACATTGTCGGACTGGAACCGGAACAACCCGTTTATCGCATCCTTATAGCGGAAGATCAGCACGATAATCAGTTGTTACTGAGCAAGTTGATGAGTGATCTCGGTATGGAAGTACGGGTTGCTGATAACGGCAAACACTGTGTGGAGATGTTCAAACAGTGGACGCCGGATCTGATCTGGATGGATCGGCGTATGCCGGTGATGGATGGTGAAGAGGCCACCAGGCGCATCCGGCAACTGCCGGGTGGTGATCAGGTGAAGATCATTGCCGTCACTGCCTCGGCCTTCAAGGAAGAGCATAAGAAGATGATCGCCGCCGGTATGGATGATGTGGTGCGCAAACCCTATCGTTTTAATGAGATCTACGACAGCCTGCGGCGGCACCTTGGGCTCCGTTTTGTCTATGAGGAAACAGAAGCGGAGCCCCCGCCGACAATGCTGGAGGCGGCAAGATTGGCGGTCCTGCCTGATACATTGCGCGCGGAGCTTCGGGCAGCGCTGGAAAGCCTGGACGCCGCCGCAATTACAACCGCCATTCAGCATGTAGCAGACCAGGACTCGGATCTGGCGGGGAGTTTATCGAAGATTGCAGAGGGCCTGAATTACCCGGCAATACTTAGCGCGCTGGGAAAGGCCGAACCTGGTGCTGATCCAAAACAGAAGGGTTCGGATTGAGTATGAAAAAGACACAGGCCAGTCCACAGATCTTCAGGCGTTACGACCTCAGCGTCGAGAAAGCGCATCGGCAGCGTGCACGACCGGTATCCGGAGACTCGCTGTTGCAGAAGGTGGCTAACTCCCTGGTGACCGGTAATGAAGAGGAGACCCGTCGAGCGGTAGAAAAGGCGCTGGCCAATCATGACCCGCTGGAAGTCATTAACGACAGCCTGATTCCCGGTATGAAGGAGGTCAGCCGTCTCTGGGATCTTGGTCGTTACTTTCTGCCTCAGGTCATTCTCTCCTCCGATGCCATGATTGCCGGTATTGAGCTCTGCGAAGAGAAGATGGGACGGGCTATGGTGAGAAAGGCCAAGGTGGTTACCCACACCGCTGAGGGTGATATCCATGACATCGGCATGCAGATCGTCAATGCGCTGCTGCGTGCGGCGGGCTTCGATGTTATTACCCTGGGAGCCGATGCGCCGGTTGATGAAGTAGTAGAGGCCTGCCGTATTCATAAGCCGATCATGGTTACCGGAACGGCCTTGATGACCACCACCATGACCGCCTTCCCCAGGATCGCTACGCGCCTGAAGGAGTCGGGTCTGGAGATCCCCTTTGTTTGCGGCGGCGGTGCGGTGAACGAGGAGTTTGTGACCAGCTTCGATCTGGGTGTCTGGGGCAGTGATGCCTCCCATGCCGAGGGCATGGCCGAGGATGTTCTGCATGGGCTTGATTGGCGTCAACTGCGGGAAAAATGGAATGGGTGATGCGATGAAACTGAGCGATTCAATGGCCTATGCCAGCCCGGATGAGATGATGTTTGGTTTTGCCCAAAAGCCGGTGACCACACGGCGGGGACTTGTTATTGGCGGCGGCTCGGTTATCGCCGAGGTGGTGCCACATCCACGGCCCGGCAGTGAAAAGACAATGAGCGCCTTGCTGCGTGAATTCGAGAAGGCAAACAGCGATGTGCTGGAGCGTTGCGTCAGCATCGGTACACCGAGCCTGGTATTGGAAAACGAGCATGTATTTCAGATGACCGACAATCCGGAGTGGGGTAGGGAAGTGGCCGCTCTTGCTACCCGCAAGATCGACGAGTACGCGGAACAATACGGTCTGAAAGCGGCCTACCGCGCCACCATTGCGGATCTGCGTAAGCCGGAAATGGTGAATATCCGGGATTCGGAACGCACCCGTAAAGTGCTGGAGGCATTCAAGGCCTGCGCCCCCTACGCGGATATCCTCTCCATCGAGTCCATGGGCGGCAAGGAGATCTTCGATCACTGCATCATCCGTAACGACATCACCGGCCTGCTGTTTTCCCAGGGAGTGTTGGGCAGTCGCGATATAGAGTGGTTGTGGCCGCAGATTGTGGATATCGCCAACCAGCACGGTGCCATACCCGGTGGCGATACCGACTGCGCCCAGGCCAATACGGCCATGTTTATGGCCGGCGGTTATATCGCCAAGGACGTGCCGCACAGTCTGGCCGCGCTGTCCCGCGCCATCGCCGCCGCGCGCTCACTGGTGGCCTACGAATGCGGCGCAACCGGACCCGGTAAGGACTGCGCCTATGAGAATCCCATCATCAAGGCGATCACCGGCCTGCCCATGTCCATGGAAGGCAAAAGCTGCGCCTGCGCCCACTCTTCACTCTGCGGCAACGTAACCGCAGCGGTATGCGATCTGTGGTCCAACGAGGCGGTGGAGTACGGCAGCATGTTCGGTGGCAGTACGGCGGCGGTATTTACAGAGATCCTGAGTTATGACGTGGCGGCCATGAATGCAGCCATAGCCTCCGGTCACCAGCGTGAATACCAGGCCAGCCTGGTGGCATCGGACCGTTACCGCAGTCTGCACGGATTTATCCTGAGTCCGGACAACGCCTGGGCTATCGGTAAGGCCATAGTGGAAAACAATGACAGCTACTATGCGCGGGCGCGGGCGGCTGCCATGACCTGTGGAGAACTGATGCTTGCCGATAGCCAGCTTCACTTCACTAGCTTCGAAAAAGAGTCACTGCAGGAGTACATGAAACAGATGGAGGGCCTGCCGTCGGATGAAGAGGATTTCATCACTCTGTGTCTTGATAAATACAGCCAGGTACAAGGCTTTCTGCCGGAGGCGTATGGCCTATGAACCTTTTTCGACAGTGAGCATCTCGCCATGGGTCGATTAGCCATTGCCATGGATCTGGGAACCAGCGGATTCCGCGCACAGGCGCTGGAACTGCCGGAGGGGAGAGTGATGTCCACCGCCATTACCACCTGCCATCCGCTACCTGGCGCCAACGTCATCGACCATCTTCATTTTGCCCTGGAAATGGGCGTGGAGACCGCCCGCGATCTGTTGCTGCAGGCGGTCAACCAGGTTCTGGGCCGGCTGCGGGTTACTCTTGCTGATGCGGTGCGTCTCGCAGTGTGCGGAAATCCGACTCAACTGTCACTGTTGCAGGGCATGGAGATCCGTGATCTCGCCTATGCTGGTTCACGAAAACTACAGCACTTGGGTGTTACGGTACCGGATCGACGGGCGGCGGTGCGTAGTGTTGGTGACTTCCCCGGCCTGGAACTGCCTGCCGATTGCGACATCATTATTCCGCCGGCGGTGCATGACGAAGTGGGCGCCGATGCCCTGGCGCTGGTTTTACAGAGCGGCATACTCCATTGCGAACGGACGGCGATCGCCATTGACTACGGTACCAACGCGGAGATGATACTTGCTCACCAGGGCCGGTTGTTTACCGCATCGGCCGCAGCCGGTCCGGCCCTGGAGGGACAGCACATCAGTTGCGGCACGTTGGCGGTGCCTGGCGCCATCGCCGATCTGGAGCCGGTGGATGACGGCAACCATCGACTGCTGGTCCTGGATGAGGATATGCAGCCGGCTGCGGGAGCAGTGATCGATCTGCGCCGGGCTACGGACACGGGCCAGTTCGATGGTCCACAGGCCAAGGCGATCACCGGCACCGGCGTCATTGCCGCACTGGAACAGGCGCTGGAGGCGGACCTCATCCTCCTTCCGAATATCCAGACCCTGGATCATCAACTGCACTTTGGCCGGGAGATATTCCTTAGCGAAAAAGATCTGGCCGAGGCGGGCAAGGCAGTAGGCGCCATACGCGCCGGCTATTTCACCCTGGCCCTTGAGGCCGGCATTACCCCCGATCAGATCCATGCTGCCTACCTGGCTGGCGCTTCGGGCACCTATGTGGATGCGCGCAAGTCGGGGCGGCTGGGCCTGATCCCGCCCGCTGTGCAGAAGGTGACGCAGGTAGGCAATACATCGCTGGCCATGGCGCGGGAACTGGCAACCACGCCCGACAGGCTCGAGGCGATGTCCGACCTGGCCGATACTTTGCGTAGTAGCCACTGCATGTTTGCCCAATCCAAGACCTTTGCCAAGCTCTTCCTGCTCGAGCTCTCCCACTGGACGGAAGGGATGCCCATGACCATCTACCGGGAGATGCTGCAGCGTTACCGGCTGCCCGATCTGCCGCCCATGGAGACTTCGCCGGAGGTGGTCCGGACCGTGCAGCGGGATATCGACGAGCTGGGTAAACTGGGAATGGAAACTCTGGAGCGGGTCGGCAGGGTGGTCACGCTGCAACTGGAGGGGTGTCTCGGCCACCTGAGCTGTATGGAGTCCTGTCCCACTGGAGCGATCTCCATAGACGAAACTACCCAGCCTCCCACCATCACGCTGGCGCACGCCCTCTGCAATGGGGTGGCCTGCCGTCGTTGCGAACCTGCGTGCCAGCCCAAGGTGTTCCACCTGGAGGCCTTTTTTGGTGTAGCGAGGCGGGAGGAGTAATCCATGGCGGTCCTCGGCATCATCACCTGTGAAATCCTCGAGCTGGAGTTTGCCCGGCTGCTGAGCGAAGACACCGAGATCAGGCGCATCAGTATTCTGGAGGAGAGCTGTTCGATGCGGTTGATCGAACGGCTCGAAGAGCAGAAGACACCCCATTTACAGCGCCTGCCTCATCCCCACGCCTTTATTCCCGAGCCGGACATGCCGCTGGAGGTGTTAGTACGGGTACTGGAGTTGGGTCTTCATCGTACCCGCCGGGTGCTGAGTGGGGCGCTTGCTAGAGCGGTACAGGCTATGCAATCCAGGATTGATGCCTTGCTGCTCGGTTATGGCATGTGCGGCGGGGCGCTGGCGGATATAAGCGCTGTGGTGGATGCGGAGGTGCCGTTGTTCATGCCTATGGACGGTGAGCATCCGGTGGATGATTGCGTGGCGCTCTGCCTCGGAGGGCGCGAGCGTTACTACGGTGAACAGCGCAAGACTGCTGGCACCTTCTTTCTTACTCCCGGATGGTCGCGGCATTGGCAGCGAATGCTGGATATGCGGACCGGCAAGGTATCCCAGCCGGGACTGGAACGACTGCTATCCGGCTATGAACGGGCGCTGCTGGTTCAGACCCCGGCCATGGCGGATGACGAACTTCAGCAGCGCGGTACCGAGTTCTCCAATCGAACCGGTCTCTGTCTGGAAACACAGACCGGAACCATGGCCCCGCTTAACACGGCTTGGGATGCGGCCAAGGAGGCGCTGCTCTCGAACTCCTCAATTGCCGCGGCAAGGGGGGCAGGATGAAGATGATTGAAATGAAAGAGCGGGAATTGGCCGTACTACCCTGTATCCATGAGGGCCCGAACTACCGTCTGTATTTACAGAAGAAGAGCGCGCATGGCAGGCCGGTGGTGATTAAAACCCTGCGCGCGGTCGCCGGAGAGCAGCCAACCGAACGACTCATCAACGAATACCACAGGACCACCGAACTGGACTTGGCGGGTGTTCGTAAAGCCCGCTACAGACTGCTGGCGGGGGGGCGGCCCGCTCTGGCTCTGGATTACGTCGAAGGCGAAACGTTGCAGGAGGGGTACATACAAACCAGCCGGTCGTTGAAAGAAAAGCTGGAAGTGGCCATCGCCGTCGCGGCGATACTGGAGGAGATGCACCGCAATAAATTTATACACCGCAACCTTGCCAGCGCCCACATTCTGGTCTCCTCTCCACCCCTGGCAGTGACCCTCATCGGCTTCAGCGACTGTGCGATGGAAGGCGTGGCAGGGCAGCAGGAAGCCGATCTTTCGGCCAGCATGTTGGCCTATATCTCCCCTGAGCAGACGGGGCGGACCAAACGGC
>JBNKMQ010000244.1:0-1507 GCA_050293225.1 Sedimenticolaceae bacterium | reverse complement strand
CAGTCTCCACAGAGCCTGTTTCTGTGATACATCCATCGGCTCCAGCAGGGCCTGATTGCCGTCCCGCAGATCGACGCTGGCCCAGACAGGGGCCTGTGTCAGGCTGTTGCCGGGCCACTGCCGATCAGCGATGGGCATACCCTGTGTAGGGCGGTATTTGGTGTGGTCGAATCTCTTCACGGTCTGACTCCTGGTGCTGTGTCGCAACTGACGGGGCCGGCTTTTGCTGGTGCCGGCCCCGGCGATGATCCTGGGTGTCTATCTTCTGCCTTTGTGGGGCGTCTTCTCTGCCGTTCCAGGCTTGTGGCGCGGGACGTTCACGGTTGGCTTATGGCCGATGATGAGAGCTTAGAGCAGATCGGGCGGCAGAGGATTGCGAATTGTGTGCTAATTTGCTGTCACATTGAAATAAAATGCCGATATATCTAGTATTAGTGGCAATATATATTACATCCTATTACTAGTGGGCAATTGAATGAAGCTGGATCGCTACGATAGACGAATTCTTGAGGTTCTGCAGGCGGACGGACGCGTCAGCAATCAGGATCTGGCAGAGGCCATCGGTCTCTCTCCCTCACCCTGTCTGCGGCGGGTACGGGCGCTGGAGGAGTCGGGGGTGATTACCGGCTATCGGGCCTACCTCGATGCGGACAAACTCGGGTTGAGCCTGATGGCCTTGATTCATATCTCGATGGATCGCCATACCCCGGAGCGCTTCGCCAATTTCGAGGCGAAGGTCATGGCCCTGCCGGAGGTGATGGAGTGCCTATTGATCACCGGACAGGATGCGGACTATCAGGTCAAGGTGATGGTGAAGGATATGCAGGCTTACCAAGAGCTGTTGTTAAGTAAGATTACCCGTATCGAGGGGGTTAGCGGGGTCCACTCCAGCTTTGTCATGCGCCGGGTGGTGGATAAAACAGCGTTGCCGGTCGGAACGCCGGGAGTCAGACCCGCTGGTTAGTAAGCGCGCATCTCAGACTCGGAAGCAGGGCAAAGTGGTTCCTCGGTGAAAAACTGGGATAGCCACTCTAATGCTTCGTCTTGCTGGTAGAAGGACTTTACCTCCACATCGCGGAAATAGGTGCTGGCGGCGATACGGGTCATGATCACATCGCGGTGGTCTCGCTCGATGTAGGCCACTGCCTTCAGCCGATGTTTTGTCTGCTGCATCATGGCGATCTGTACAAGCACTGAGATCGAGTAGTGGCCTTTGCGCACGATGAGGGTAGGAATGGGGGCGTCGAACTGATCGAGAAAAACAGTCACGGGCTTGATGTCCTGTTCCATGATCTCCTCTTCAGTGTAGATCTCCGCATGCAGATAGTTGTCATCGACGATGCGGAGTATGACCTTTCCGGTGTCTTTGCTGTCCATGGGGTGAAGTATAGCCCACAAAAGCGCCTGAAAGACATGTCCTCCAGCCGTTGCGGGGAGATTCATTCAGTGGCTAGGCGAACGGGACAAGCATCTGCGGGATGAGGATTTTCTGCATGTAGAACGCCTC
>JBNKMQ010000243.1:0-2649 GCA_050293225.1 Sedimenticolaceae bacterium | reverse complement strand
CATCATGCGGAAGCGATCGTCGAGGAGACCACCGAGAAATACGATGGCAACTTCATCCTGGCGGTGGAGTGCAACCCACCGTTGGATGAGGACGGCATGTATTGCATCATCGGCGGCAAGCCCTTCGTCAACCAGCTGAAGATGGCGGCCGAGCACTGCAAGGCGATCATCTCCTGGGGCTCCTGCGCCTCCTGGGGTTGCGTGCAGGCGGCCCGTCCCAATCCGACGCGCGCCACGCCGGTACACAAGGTGCCGGGTCTGGCCGACAAGCCGATCATCAAGGTGCCGGGCTGTCCGCCCATAGCCGAGGTGATGACGGCGGTGGTAACCTATATCCTGACCTTCGAGCGCTTTCCCGAATTGGACCGCCAGGGCCGGCCGAAGATGTTCTACAGCCAGCGCATACACGACAAGTGCTACCGGCGTCCCCATTTCGATGCGGGCCAGTTCGTCGAGGCCTGGGACGACGACTCCGCGAAAAAGGGTTACTGCCTCTACAAGATGGGCTGCAAGGGGCCGACCACCTACAACGCCTGTTCCACCGTGCGCTGGAACGGCGGGCTCTCCTTTCCAATCCAGGCCGGGCATGGCTGTATCGGTTGCTCCGAAGACGGTTTCTGGGACAAGGGCTCCTTCTATCAGCATGTCACCGATACCCATCAGTTCGGGATTGAGGCCAATGCCGACAAGGTTGGTCTCGCTACCGCCGGTATCGTCGGTGCCGCCGCCGCTTCCCATGCCGCTGTCACCGCCATCAAGAATGCGCAGAAGAAAGGAGACCAGGATCAATGACTACGAAAACCACACCCAACGGCTATCAGCTGGACGACTCCGGCCAGCGCGTGGTGGTCGATCCGGTCACCCGTATCGAAGGCCACATGCGCTGTGAAGTGAATGTTGATGAAGACAACATGATTCGCAATGCAGTCTCCACCGGCACCATGTGGCGCGGGTTGGAAGTCATCCTGAAAGGACGTGACCCAAGAGATGCCTGGGCCTTTACCCAACGCATCTGTGGTGTCTGCACAGGTACGCATGCATTGACATCAGTGCGAGCCGTGGAAGATGCACTGGGCATTCAGATACCTGAGAACGCCAACTCCATTCGTAACATCATGCAGTTGACCCTGCAGGTGCATGATCACCTGGTTCACTTTTATCACCTGCATGCCTTGGACTGGGTCAACCCGGTGAATGCGCTGAAAGCCGATCCCAAGGCGACTTCAGAACTGCAGATGAAGGTGTCGCCAAAACATCCCAACTCGTCACCCGGCTACTTTCGAGATATTCAGAACCGCCTGAAGAAGTTTGTCGAGAGCGGCCAGCTAGGTCCCTTCAAGAACGGCTACTGGACCAATCCGGCCTATCTGCTGCCGCCGGAGGCGGACCTGATGGCAGTGACTCACTATCTTGAGGCTCTCGATTTCCAGAAAGAGATCATGAAGATCCGCACCATCCTTGGTGGTAAAGATCCTCATCCCAACTGGCTGGTGGGTGGTGTGCCTTGTCCCATCAACATCGACGGTGTCGGTTCTGTGGGCGCACTGAACATGGTCAGCCTGAATCAGATCTCTTCCATCATCGACGCCTCGCGGGAGTTTGTTAAGAATGTCTATATCCCCGACATTTTGGCCGTAGGTCAGTTCTACAAGGGCTGGCTCTATGGTGGCGGTTTTTCTGGTACCAACGTGCTGGCCTATGGCGATATCCCCGATCGGGCCAACGACTACTCGGCAGAGAACCTGATGATGCCTACTGGCGCCATCATCAACGGCAACCTGAAAGAGGTACACGAAGTCGATCTGCGTAACCCGGATGAGATCCAGGAGTTCATTCCCCACTCCTGGTACGACTATCCCAACGGCGCCAAAGGCCTGCATCCCTGGGACGGAATCACCGAACCCAACTTCGAACTCGGACCCAACGCGAAGGGGAGCAAGACCAACATCGAACAGATCGACGAGAACGCCAAGTACTCATGGATCAAGGCGCCGCGCTGGCGTGGTCATGCCATGGAGGTGGGACCATTGGCCCGCTACGTGGTGGGTTATGCCAAAGGTCATGAAGAGATTACCGAACAGATCAACTTCGTCCTCAAGACCCTCGATGTGCCGGTCACCGCGCTCTTCTCCACTCTGGGCCGAACCGCAGCCAGGGCGCTGGAGGCCGACTGGGCCGGCGACAAGATGCGTTACTTCATGGACAAGCTGATCGCCAACATCAAGGCCGGTGACGAGAACACCGCCAACGTGGACAACTGGGAGCCCTCCACCTGGCCGAAGGAGGCCAAGGGTGTCGGTTTCAGTGAGGCCCCCCGAGGCGCTCTGGGTCACTGGATCAAGATCAAGGATACCCGCATAGATAACTACCAGTGCGTGGTGCCCACCACCTGGAACGGCTCACCCCGGGACAGCGAAGGCAACATCGGCGCCTTCGAGGCATCTTTGATGAACACCAAAGTAGAGGTCAAAGAGGAACCGGTGGAGATCCTGCGTACCCTGCACAGCTTCGATCCCTGTCTCGCCTGCTCGACCCATGTCATGAGCGAGGAGGGGAGGGAGTTGGCGAAGGTGAAAGTACGCTGACATAAGAGTTTTGAGTTATGAGTTTTGAGTTGTTATGTCCCACCTCACCTCTTATCCCCTCTCC
>JBNKMQ010000242.1:0-4774 GCA_050293225.1 Sedimenticolaceae bacterium | reverse complement strand
AATTGGTTGAGTTCAATGTAACTCAAGGCCAAAAAGGCCCTCAGGCCGAGAATATCGTAGCTATCTAATAGCTCGTTAACTCTCAAGAAAGGCAAGCTGTTATGGCTTGCCTTTTTTTATGTCTGAAATACAGTATTCATCGACTGCAACCCCATATATCAAGCATTCACTGGAAAAATAGACCTACGCCGCTACGCGCTATCGCTTTATTTTATTGGAAAAAAATTATTTCTGATCCGATCTCGCTTTTATGAATGCCTTCAACATCACCCAAACAAAGATAATCCCACCAATCACCGCCAACAATCCGCCCAGGCCCATCACTCCCATGGTTGCCTTTGCGGCGAATGAGTCGAGTCCCTGGGCAGCCCCTGCGGTCTTGCGTTGAATTCCCATGGCGCCGGAGATCGCCAGCGCCGTAATATGTATCAGTTGTCCAAATCCATAGATCCAGGGCTGCCACTCGGCCAGTCGTCCACTCACTGGCGCATATCCAAGCCGGGGTAGCATCATATAGGCAAGCCCCATCAGCGCCAGGGTCACACCGACGATTGAGCCATGGTAGTGGGCTGGGATAATCGTATTCACACCTGAGATGAAGAGCGCGATCAGGCCACCAATAAAGAAGAGCAGCAACGACATCCAGAGAGAACGACGCAGGGGTCTCTGACTGGCATCGGCTGAGGATGATTTCAGTAATCCCCAGACAACCAATGCTCCAAGCGGAACCACACCCAATCCACCGCCATACTTCATCAGATGGGTAAAGGCATCGCGGGATTCCAGATTGACCGTCTCACACACGACATAGATAAACGGCACCGATAACACGGGCGCAAAACCCAATAGAAACAAGCCGACAAACCAGCCACGGGAGACCCCAATGGTGACACCACTGTTCAACGCCAACAGCAGCCAGACCAGCATGATCAACTGCGTATAGGCGAACTGCAGAGTATGTCCGCCACCCCAGAACAGATACTCGAAGAAGCCCTGCCCCTCCACCCCATCCGGCATCTGCAACCAGGCGATGAGAATGGCGATGGCTGACATGATCACAGAGAGGGAAACCGTCAGCGCCGCCAACTCCCGAAGCGGCACCGGCTTGGTCAGATCAAAACATCGCGGCAGAATCGACAGACTCAACAACGCCTGCAGACTGACACCGACACCGAAGAGTCCCAGCATGGCGAAGAACAATGGCCTTTGCAGCACCGGCACATAGTTATTCATCAGGGGCGCACCCTCCCCCACGAATGCCGACAGGGCGATCCCCAGGGTACCGACCAGGGCCATGAAAAAGGCGAGACGCTGCCATAGCAGGTAGATGCCTGTTGCCGGGATCACCAGACACCAGACCAGCCCGCTCATGCAGAGAAACCAGATCAACACCGACTGATCCACATGGATCACCAGCGCAGTACGAAAGAAGTCGATCCAGGGAAAGAAGGCCTCACTCCCCGGCGTGCGGGAGAGCACCAGCAGAATGGCGAAGAGTCCGGCCAATCCCAGTGCGAGCACTCCCAACTGGAGCCATCGACGGGCGAGCCCCTGCTGGGTTGGGGTTAATTCATTAAAACTGGCATGGGATTGTTCGAGTTGCGCCAAAGGAGATCATCCTTCATCTTATATCGTTATGACTACCCGCATTGACGATACAGCCTTGCAGCGCAGGGGACCCTGTTTCTTGGATAGTAAGAGCCTCCCATGTCGCTAAAGAATCCGCAAGCCTCAATGCTGTGGCAGTATCGGCTGGCGATCTTCACCTGCCTGTTGGCCTTCAGCGTCATCCTGCTGGGGGCCTATGTGCGTCTCTCCGATGCAGGACTGGGTTGCCCCGACTGGCCCGGATGTTATGGCGAACTGGTGGTACCGGCATCGGCAGAAGCGATCTCCCAGGAGAACAGCAACAACACCAGACCTTTACACAAGGCCAAGGCCTGGAAGGAGATGATCCACCGCTATCTCGCCGGCACCCTTGGCCTCACCATCCTGCTTCTGACCCTCATCGCCTGGCGCAATCGAAGAGACGATAGACAACCCCTGCTGCTGCCGACCCTGCTGCTCCTGCTGGTGATCTTCCAGGCCGCCCTCGGTATGTGGACGGTCACCCTGCTGGTCAAGCCCGCCATCGTCACCGCCCATCTGCTGGGGGGATTCGCCACCTTTGTCCTGCTGCTGCTGTTGGTGCTCAAACTCAAACCGGTTAGCGCCCTGCACACCCCCTCCCTTCAACATCCCCTCAGGGGCTTGATCCGGATCTCTCTGCTTGTGTTGATCCTGCAGATCTCTCTTGGTGGCTGGACCAGCACCAACTATGCCGCCCTCGGCTGTAGTGAATTCCCCACCTGCTATGGCGGCCAGTGGTGGCCGGAGATGGATTTCAAAGAGGCCTTCGTGCTCTGGCGTGGGCTGGGGGTCAATTATGAATTCGGCGTGCTGGAGAACGACGCCAGAACCGCCATCCACATGACCCATAGAATCGGCGCCCTGATCACCTTCATTCTCCTCGCCCTACTCGCCATTCGGCTGATCAGACAGGAACAGGCCCACATCCTGCGCAAACTGGGTGGCTTGCTGCTACTGCTCCTGCTGATCCAAGTCAGCCTCGGCATCACCAATGTGGTCGGCCATCTTCCCCTCCCGATCGCGGTGGCGCACAATGGGGTGGCCGCCCTGCTGCTGGCGACCCTGGTGACATTGATCTGGATATCGAGACGCCATGAGTGAGACCGATAAAACCGCCATCACCGGCCAACGCAAAGCGATCATCACCGCCATCCTAGTGATCCCCTTCCTCATCGCCGTGATCAGCAGTTGGCTGCTCTTCAACAGCGACTCGGCGCAACCCCGCAAACAGATCAGCACCAAACAGGCGACGCTTCTGCCCGTACTAAAGAACCTCGCCCCTTTCTCTCTCACCGATCACAGCGAGCAGACCTTCGACAACAGCCGTCTTCTCGGTCAGTGGACGTTACTCAGCTTTGGCTACACTCACTGTCCAGACATCTGTCCTACCACACTGGCGATGCTGGATGAGGTCGACAGCCGGTTGAAACAACAACACGCCGGGTTCGCCTATCAGATGGGATTCGTCTCCATCGACCCCGCCAGGGATACCAGCGCCAAACTCGCGGACTATGTCACCTACTTCAACCCCGACTTCCTCGGCATCACCGGCAGCGAGCCCGCGCTACAACAACTCACCCAACCCCTGGGCATCCTGTATGAAAAGGTCGAGACCGGGAAGAGCGCCATGGGCTATGTCATGGATCACTCCGCCTCAATCATCCTGATCGACCCCCAGGGCCGCTATCGCGCCCTCTTCAGTCCACCCCACGATCCCGCTATCATGGCAGAGGATATCCTCACCATCGGACGAGCCAACGAATCATGAACGACACCATCATCGGTAAATGCTGGCACTGCGGCAACGAACTGAAGAGCAGCGACTACGGACGCGAGAACAACTGCCTCAAATGCAGCAAACCCACCAGAGTCTGCCGCAACTGCCGCTGGTACGCCCCCAATCGCCCCAATCAATGCGAAGAACCAATGGCTGAAGAGGTGATGGACAAAACCAAAGCGAACTTCTGTGGTTACTTCGAAGCGACGGACAAACAGAGTGGAGAAGATAAGCAAGACTCAGCCGCTGATCTTCGGCAGGCAGCGGAGGATTTGTTTAAGTTCTAATAATCATGGAACAGAGATCTATTCACCAAATTTCAAAGCGCATCCATTATTTATAGCATCTTAACGAGACAAAAGGTCCCGTTTGAAAATGGTTCAGCCTGAAAACAGTTTACCTAATTCATAGTACTTTAGACGGAACAACCTTGAATTAAGTAAGCCACCTCTGGAATTGCCAAATACCATCAGGCCAACCCTTTCTATTAACTAGCAATGTTTCACGTAACCGGACACTCAAAGTCGCAGTGTGTAGCGGCGTAGCTTTGTGCGTTACGGGTTTGCGCGTTTGTAGCGGTTCCGCTCACTCTATATCCGTTTCTACCACTTCACCGTACACAACCTTCCAATTCGGAATCTTCGCTGAATTTGATAACAACTGAAGCGTTAATCGCCCATCACCTCTAAGTAGCTCAAGCTGAGTGGTGTTGCTAATAGCATTGTATGCAATCATCTCACAGGTTGCTTCGTCGATTATCTCTTTAATTTCTTGGAATGGCTCTTTTGAATCCTGCAAATCACGGCTACCAATCAAGCTTTTCGCACCTAATTCATTTTCGTATAGACACCACCCTGCATAAGATTCAACAGTTAATCCGTTCTCAAAAACAAAGCACCAAGTCTCGTTCTCTAGGCTGAGACCTTCTAGTGTTCCTGCATGTACCTCAACTAGTTGGGCTGCTTTTACGCTTTCCATTTTTACCTCTAATGTCTTGCTCACCCACACATACTACGGAGAGCGTTATCGTTTGTTAAGTGTGCGCAGCGACTAACACAAAAACGAGCGTATTAGTATGTGTCAACATGCAGCAACTTATTATGCTTTAACTCTCTAAACTTATTCCAGTTACCTGGCCATCGGAATCAAACATTACAGACATTAAATAGTCAGTCAAATCCGGATTAAGCTGCACATCGAACACCGAAAACATTTCATCATCTTCAGGGTATAGCCCTATACGAACCAAGGACAATGCCTTAATAAAGACTGACTTATCTACACTTGAGGTACCAAAAAGCTGAACAATCTCTTCTTCGCTGAATTCATCCAGGTGATGCTGCAAATAGAACCTTGCCGTTTCTGATT
>JBNKMQ010000241.1:0-8714 GCA_050293225.1 Sedimenticolaceae bacterium | reverse complement strand
GGCCGTATCGGCATAGGCCTTCTCCTCCCCTTGGCCGCGAATGAGAACCGTCTCCTGATGGGGATGCAGGAAGGATCTCAAGCCTTCCGGATCACCTTTGATCTCGGTCTCCGCATTGCCGATAAGAGGCAGACAAAGAAGCAATAAAAACAGCGCTGTATGGTATTTCACAAATATATCCTTATTGGTTTTACTAAACCCCATCAGGAGGCGAGACTCTCACTGTAGGGTTTAAAACTTCGGAAGTCGGACAGGGTCACCTCCTGATCAATCTCATCCAGGACCCAACCATGGGGCTCCCGCTTGAAACGCCAAAGCTCCTCAAAGTCCTCACTTACCGTTGTGCTACCTCGAATAACCTCGCCACTCTCTTCATCAAGCATATAGTCTACCATCTGGCCTTTAATCAGTACCCAGAAGGCATCTTTACTGTCATCCGTATAATCGAGTATCTCGACGATCATCGCCTCATTCAGATTGATCTGTTCCAACATATTGATTTTTTTGTTGCGTATCAGATCATCCGTCTGCAGCTTGTGCTTGGTATAGAGACGCTCACTCATATACTCCTTGGCGATCTCCTGGTCCCGCTCCCGCCAGGCGATCTGAACCTTGAAGTAGGTCTCCTCAATGCGTGCCTTGATATGGTTCAGATCCCAGACTTTATCCTGTTGCGCAATCAGCTCCGCCAACGCCTTGGCTTGCAAGTGTTTCGACCTGGCCACATAGGTCGCAATACCAGACAAAATCATGAAAATAGGGCTTAGAACAATAGCCCAAAAAGTAGCAACTGCATCAGATCCACCAGACGAGCCACTACTGTAAGAGCTGCCTCCACCAGAGAAACTGCCGCCACCGCCGGCTCTGGCAAGAGCGTCGTCTGCAAATATGAGCAAACAAACCCCAAGCAGAAGATAAGCGATGTTCAGATAGCGTTGATAACGATTAAGCGCATACGCTCCCATGTGATACTACTTCCCGATACAACAACAACGTTGCGTCTCTAATTTGGTCTACTGAAGCCAGATACAAAGCGCTATTTTAACCACCAGACAAACTGGTAGCTATCATCTATCTGACTTCCCGAAAGCATAGTCAGAACATAATGACAGTCGATAGTTCACCTGGAATCTGCCAACGCTGAAGCCAAGTAAGTGGATAAATGGATACTGGCTGCAAGTGAATCCAACCAGTCCAGCTTAGTATACGTTTTTAGTCCTTTTCCAGCAAATAAAAAACAATAAAATAATTATATATTTCAGCCTGATAGAGACCCGTTGAAGCAGCAAAACAGCACATACGAAAGAGTTGAAAAACTCCTTTTTCGGATCCATATTTATAGTAGGAAAGGGTGTTATTCATGGAGGTGTGAAATGAAGATGACACGTTACGATCCATGGCGCACGATGGACGATTGGCGTCAAGAGATGGACCGTGTATTCCACCCGCTCCTGCAACGAGATGTCGATACCTCTCGCGTCGCAGGAAGCGACTGGATACCTGCGGTCGATATCAAGGACGAAGAGGACAGGTATCTCATTCGGGCTGACATCCCGGGTGTGAAACCTGAAGATATCGAAGTCACGATGGAGAATGGTGATATCACTATCCGTGGCGAGCGCAAGTTTGAAGAGACGGAAGAGAAAGAGAACTTCAAACGCATCGAACGCAGTCACGGTGTCTTCTATCGCCGCTTCACACTGCCCGACAATATCGATGAAGAAGGGATCGAAGCCAAGGGCAAGGACGGCGTGCTTGAAGTGACCATTCCCAAGACGACAAAGACTGAGACCCACAGCAAGCGCATTGAGGTAATGCACTAGTCTCCGATTGGGATAACAGACTCAAAGTGATTGGCCCCCTCTATCATGAGGGGGCCTTTTCGTGAATCAGACTATGACAAGCCCGGAAGTCATCAGACCTTGAACCGATCCACCAGATTTTTCAGCTGGTCGGCCAGTCTCGCCAAATCGGCGCTGGCTTCCGAGGTATGCTGAGCACCTGTCGCCGACTGCTCAGCCACTTCGTTGATGCTGACGATACTGCGGTTGATCTCTTCAGTGACCGAACTCTGCTCTTCCGCTGCGCTGGCGATCTGGGTATTCATGCTTGAGATCAGCTCGACTGCAGCATTGATAGTCTGCAGCGCTTCACCGGCAGCAGCAGCCTGCTCCACACCGACCTGGGTCATCTCCTTACCTGCTGCCATCACATTCACGGCGTTGTTGGTACCGGACTGGAGCTTGCTGATCATCTCCTCGATCTCCTGGGTCGACTCCTGGGTGCGTCCCGCCAGGGTTCTCACCTCGTCGGCCACCACGGCAAAACCTCGTCCCTGCTCTCCTGCCCGGGCCGCCTCGATTGCGGCATTCAGGGCCAGCAGATTGGTCTGCTCAGCGATACCCTTGATCACATCCAGGACCGAGCCGATATTCTTACTCTCAGCCTCGAGTTCCTGAATCACGTTCGAAGCCTCTTCCACTTCACTGGCAAGTTCACCGATGGCATTGATAACCTTGTCGATGACCTGCTTGCCCTGGAGGAAGGTGTTGTCCGCCTCCTGGGCTGCACCGGCGGCTTCGACGGCGTTACGTGCGACCTCCTGAACCGTGGCACTCATCTCATTCATGGCGGTGGCGACCTGACTGGTCTCAGTCAACTGTCGGTTGATGCCTTCGGTAGTCTGGGTTGTCACTACGGAGGTCTCTTCCGCTGCAGCGGCCAGCTGACTGACCGAGTCCTTCACCTGATTCATGGCGTCATGGACCTGTTCCGCCATCTGATTGAAAGCGACTGTGATCCGACCGAGCTCATCCTTACCCTCATAGGCTACTCGTGCCTGCAGATCTCCATCTGCCAGGTGTTGTGCCGTCTCCTCGATCAGGCCCACACCACGTGTAATACCGGAGATCGTAAAAAATGCGATAACTAAACTGACGACCGAGCCCACAGCCAGGCAGGCAACCACCCAGACGATCATGCTCTTGTATGATGCATGGGTCTGTTCAAAGAAATTGGCCGCTTTATGCTCCTGGATCTGAATCAGCTCCTCCACTGTCCCTTTCATCTCTTTCAGGACAGGGTTCACCGCACCGAGAATTGTCTCTTCAACAGCATGGAAGTCACCGGCCTGCAAGTTCCCTACAATCTTCTGCACACCCTGCTTCTCAAACTTCTGCAGTTCCTGTTCGAAGATGCCGGCCAACCTCAACTCCTGGCCTTGCAGGGTTTCAGCCCGGTATTCTGCCCAGAGCCTGTCTATTGATTTAACGCTATGCTCAATACTCTCGATATGCATCGACATAGCATGGTCATGCATCGCAGCAAAAGGAGAGTTTGGGTCGTGTTGCAGCGAGAGCAAGATCTGGGAGCGAACACTCTCCGACTCATCCAGGATGGTGGCCAGCGCTTGCATATAGGCCATGTCCTTGTGGTAGAGCTCGTCGATGGCATGATCGGCATTGCGCATGCCATTGAGCCCCATTAGGCCAACGACAAGAACCGTCGACAGCAGCAAGCCGACCATTAAGGAGAGACGGAGTTTGATGGGTAGGTTGTTTAGAAAATTCATATTTGATCACTCGGTATAAATTCAATGAAGCCCGTCGCTTGTTTCTGCGTGGCCCATCACCTCATTGTGATCAAAAATAATGCCTTACCTGGAACTCAAGTCGACGGCAGGATCATCAGACACAAAGATGAATCATTGTGTCTGTCAATCTCATCGGCCTGAAAGAGTGGATCTTTAGTGGGTTGGGGATAATCGCGTCAGATGAGTGGGCGCTAGCAGCCCTGACTGAAAAAGATTCCCAAGGCGCGATCTTGAGAAACTGAAAATCAGGCCCAGGGTGGTCTCAAACTGGGGGAAGAGGTCGCTGCTGAGTTCCAGATCACAGCCGCCGTCACAGAAGAGGGAACCGCTGGTGTTGTTGAGGGTACCGAAGCCCCGCATCTCGAAGCGAATACCCAGTCTTTCAGTGGGATACCACTTCAGTCCACCACCGAAACTGAGGGAGAGTCGGGTCTCATCATTGAAGCCGCTTCGACCCGGACTCAAATGGGTCATACCGATGCCGCCACTGAAGAAGGGGATGATCTGGTCGTGGCGCATATCCACCGTACCGCCAAGGTGAAGATAGTGCACATCCAGGTCGAAGGCGTCATTCGGATTTGCCTGGTCGGTCAAGCGGGCATCCTGGTGGGAATAGAGGAATTCGTAGCGGGTATCACCAGAAGAATATTTACTCAGGGTAAAGCCCCAACTGTCTGAATCCTGCAGATCCCGGGAGTTGTGGCTGTTCACGTCATCGAAGCTGCCACCAAAGCGATAGCCGACAAAGGGAGTAAACTCCAGACCATCAGCCGCCGACAGACTGAGAGGCAGTCCACAGCAGAGCATCCAGATTGTCAGTAAGAGCTTTCTCGACATGGGGAAGAGGCCAATTTCCATTCGCTGTCTGGGAATTATCGGCCAGCCTTTCTAAAACAACCCGGAAATAGTTCACATCCCCGACTCTTTTATCTTAAGCGCTAGATTATAAAGACTATTTTTCTTCTGCCCTGTTATTTCAGAGGCCAGTCCCGCTGCCTGTTTTAGCGGTAACTCCTTGATTAAAATGGCGAGCAACCCATCGATCGAGATCTCAACTGTCTCCTTCTCGATATCCGGCGCCCCTGCCACTAACACGACAAACTCCCCCTTACGCTGATTCTCGTCCTCTTCCAGTTGGGAGACCAGGTCGTTTAGCGAGCCCCGCAGAAACGTCTCGTGTAACTTGCTCAACTCCCTCGCAATCACGGCCTCTCTCTCACCACCGAATATCTCAGCCATCTGTCTTAGGGAGTCGAGGATGCGGTGGCTCGATTCATAAAAGATCAGGGTTTCTTGATTCGCCTGCAAGGTCTCGAACCACTGCCGCCTCTGCCCACCCTGCCTGGGTGGAAATCCGGCAAAGAGAAATCTGTCGGTGGGCAGACCTGCAGCCGAGAGAGCGCAGATAGCGGCACTGGGACCGGGAATGGGCACCACGCTGATTCCCTTCGCTGCCGCCTGCCGCACCAGAGGAAAACCGGGATCGCTGATCAGAGGCGTACCCGCATCCGCAACCAGTGCTAGTGAGCGGCCGGAGAGCAGCATTTCGATCAGTCGCTCAGCCTGGGCTCGCTCATTGTGTTCATGAAAGGCCTGCATCGGTGTGTCGATGGAATAGTGCCGCAGCAGCGGGCGGGTATGCCGTGTATCCTCCGCCGCGATGAGATCCACCTGCTGCAGAGTCTCCACCCCACGAGGTGAAAAATCGTTAAGATTGCCGATGGGTGTAGCAACAACGTAAAGTACGCCCTTTGTCACAACGCTTCCTGATGTAGAATGGGTCGTGTAGTGTCTCATATTGTTTGACGATTTTAGAAACCCGCCCGGGCCAGGAGACAAGGCGCAGGGAAAGGCATGTCCTTTTCAGGGAGCGCAACAACGCGGATGGTCGTTTAGCGCCACGCTATAATCGCCAAACAATATGAGACACTACACTGGACCCTGCCACACAACCTGAACCATGCAAATGAAACGCGCTATCTTCTTCCTGCCAATCCTTCTTATCCTGATCCTCCAAGGCTGTGCCACTACTAAACCGGATCTGGAAACAGACACCTCCCTCTCCAGCCGGGATCGAACGAGTGTCGACCAACTGCTGGAAGAAGAGTCATTTGTAGCGGCGGCAGAGTTGCTGGAGTCCCTGGCGCAGCAGAATGAGTCCCCTCTTCGAGAAGAACTCTACATGGAAGCGGCGGAGACCTGGCTCAAGGCCAACGATATAGAGAGAAGTCTGTCACTGCTGGAAAAACTTGAACCGGCACCAGCCGACATTCCCTTCTACACCTTCAGACTCCGCATGCTGAAGACCGAGATCGCCATTCTCAGGGGGGATATCGAGCAGGCCCTGGATCTGATGGAACCCTCCCCTGGCGAGGAGACCCCCATTCCACTCCGCCTGCGCTACCACACCAACATGGCGGAGATCTTCCGTCTCTCCGGCAACCTGCTGGAGAGCGGCAGAGAGCTCAACGTGATGGACTCGCTGCTGGTGGACGAGGAGATAGAGCGACTGAAGATCCAACAGCTACTGATCCAGACCCTCTCCTCCATGACCGATTCCGCCCTGATGCTGCTGCAACCACCCCCCCCCTCCCATATGAGCGGCTGGATGGAGCTGGCACGGATTGCGAAACAGCAGATCGTTGAACCCACCGATCTGGCAGCTGCCCTGGCGGAGTGGCGTCAACGCTTCCCCGACCATCCAGCGATGCAGGAGCTGCTTGCCGGCCTGATGGAACAACAAGGCCTGACCAGCAGCGACCATATCGCCATCCTTCTACCCCGTAGCGGTCCCTATAAAAATGTCGCAGCAGCGGTTCGTGACGGCTTCATGGCCGCCTGGTATCAGCAGCCGCTGGAGTATCGCCCCCACCTGCGTTTCTACGACAGCTCCAACCCGCAGGATATCCTCAGCACCTACCAGCAAGCCATTCTCCAGGGCGCGAAGATGGTGGTCGGGCCGCTGAATAAGCAGGGCGTCTCCATGCTAATGCAGCTGAAGACCTTAGAGCAGCCAGTACTGGCGCTGAATCAGGTGGATGAAGAGTCCTCCATCCCCCACGAAAATCTGTTCCAATTCGGTCTCGCGCCGGAAGATGAAGCGGAACAAATTGCAGAGCGGGCCTGGCTGGAAGGTCATCAAAAGGCCCTGCTGCTGACGCCCATGGGCGACTGGGGTGATCGCATCGCGCAGCATTTTCGCCAGCGCTGGACCTCCCTTGGCGGGAGAGTCCTCGATCATCGGCAATACGACGGCAAAGAGAACGATTTCTCTCTCCCCATCAAGCAGTTGCTGAATGTGGACGAAAGCCAGGCCAGGGTCAGAGCGCTGGAACAACTCCTCGGCACCAAGCTGGAGTCCAGCTATCGCCGTCGTGAGGATGCCGACTTTATCTTCCTCGCTGCCCGCCCACAAAAAGGCCGTCAGTTACGTCCGCAGCTGAAATTCCACCATGCCGGCAATCTACCCATCTATGCCACCTCGCACATCTATAGCGGTATCGAGGACAACGACAAGGATCGCGATCTGGGAAGCATCCGCTTTGTTGATACCCCCTGGCTATTGGAGAAAGAGACCCAGAGCGCCCTGTCGCGACAGAATTTGCAACGCCTGATGCCCGGCATCAAGGGACAGTACGCCCGTCTCTATGCCATGGGCATAGACAGCTACAACCTGCTGTCACTGCTGGAGCAGTTCAAGATACAACCTGGAAGGACTCTCAGCGGCAAGACAGGCACACTCTATCTGGATCGTAACAATCGCCTGCACCGTCTTCTGGCCTGGGCCGATATGGAGAAGGGTTCCGCAAAGATCTCCGGCTATGCGCCCCGCATGCAGACACCCTCTTTCACACAGCCCCTGGTGGACGAGATGGGTGCGCCAACGGCACCAACATTCCAGCAGCAGAACGAAACTCAACCGAGTCGACAACAGTAAGCGATGGCCCTGCACCTCTCCCAAGGTCAGGCTGCAGAAGATAAGGCCCTTGACTATCTGCGGCGGGAAGGGTTGCAACTGGTGAATCGAAACTACCGCTGCAAGAGTGGAGAGATCGATCTGATCATGCAGCAGAACAACACCCTGGTCTTCGTTGAGGTGAGGTATCGTCAATCCTCCCACTTCGGATCTGCGGCGGAGAGCGTAACCTCGTCAAAACAGAGAAAGCTGCTGCTCACCGCCAACCACTATCTGCAAAAAAACGGCGTGGATCGACCCTGCCGCTTCGATGTGGTCGGTATCGGCGGAAAAAACCAGACAGAAATCGAATGGATACAGAACGCCTTTCAGGCCGACTGATCTGCCGGTATCATCTGGGGCGCACCCCAAGGGCACTTCCTTCGGGGCGTATTGGATTAGCGTTAACAGGCCCTAAGAGATCTATGCATAACAGCGAACGCATCCAGGCGCTCTTTAATCAGAGCATACAGACCAAGGTCGATAGCCTGGCCCAACTCACCCCTGCGATTGACACTGCCGCCGATCTGATCGTCTCCAGAATACTCGACGGCAACAAGATATTAAGCTGCGGGAGCGGTGGTGCCAGTGCCATGGCGCAACTCTTTTCCGCCGAAATGCTCAACCGCTTCGAACGTGAAAGACCGGGACTCCCTGCAATAGCCTTGAGTGCGGATACCAATGTGCTTACCGCCATCGCCAACGATTATGACTACTCTCTGATCTACTCCCGCCAACTCGAAGCCCTGGGCCAACCCAGTGATCTGTTAGTGGCGATATCGGCCAGCGGCAACAGGAGTAATGTGAACTATGCTGTGCAATCGGCGCATGAGCGGGAGATGTCGGTCATTGCCCTGACCGGCCAGAACGGTGGTGAGCTGGGGAAACTACTTGAGCACGACGATGTCGAAATTCGCGTTCCATCAGATGTCACCGCCAGGATTCAAGAGACCCATCTATTGATCATCCACTGTCTGTGTGACCTTGTGGATCAACATCTCCTTGGAAGCTGAACAACCAATATAATTGAGGGAAAACATGCTGAATTCTGCCAGGATCTCAATCGTCATTCTGTCACTCACCCTGCTCCTGCAGGGCTGTGCCGCAATCGTTGTGGGCGGTGCCGCAACCACCGCCGTGGTGGCCCATGACCGCCGTACCACCGGC
>JBNKMQ010000240.1:0-4099 GCA_050293225.1 Sedimenticolaceae bacterium | reverse complement strand
CTGCATAGCGAATACGACAACTATCTTGACAAACATCGGGTTGAGCTCGGCGATACTGTCGCACATGGGCAGCCTTTGACCGCTGATGCTCAGGGGCGGGCGATTCCGGCCGCTTCTGAGGGCGAGAGGATCATCGGTTTCTCGATGAATTCTGGAATAGTAGGTGACATTCAGTCCGTCCGCCTTGCGCAATCTGTTCTGGCTGTTTCTGGTCAAATCTAAGACTTGTCTGGAGGCCCATCCAGGGCCTCCAGCTCTTCAGAATCACACATCAGGCGCCAGTTCCTCGGCCTGTTTCCCAATCATCGTGCTCAGTTCCTCGAGCCCATAGAGTAGATTTCCGTGGGAGGTCTACTGTGTCCCAGCCAAGCGGGGAGGGCGGGTCATCTATACAGGTGGCAACGCTCCGCAACAGGGGACGATCCGCAGCGCGAGAGATGCGCGACTGCGTATCGTACTCTATGGCACTGGCCGGGTAGGCTGGTGCTACCCGACCTGGTGCCTTGAGTACAAGGTGCAAGAGAAACATGCCGTCCATGTTGGTGGTGCTCTGACAGGCAGAGAATCGACATCTGACTAAACGGGTATAACGATGCTGAATCTCGTCGCATGTAACTCATTGATATAGCGTAGAAGAAAGTTTCAATTGGCTAAAATAAAGTGTTAGTGCTAAAATTCGCCATATCTTAAACGATTATAACCAGATGTATTTTAAAGAGATATTAAAATTGACTGACGAGATGAAAAGACTTGAAGAAGATTTCGCCAGCTTTGCAAGGCTGGCTTCAGCACAGTCCTATGAGGATGTGCGCCTCTTTCTGGCGCGCCTGGTTCGCAAGTACCGCCAGGAGCATCCGGAGTTAGCTGAGCGCTTTGACGAATGCCTCAAAACGACCCAAACACGTTCAGGCGGCAGCTCTGTGTTGCGCCGTGGATCGGTGACACCTCCACCTGCGCCTGAAGTGTTGCCAATGGATAGAGATACCCGTCTC
The DNA here is from genome assembly GCA_050293225.1 of Sedimenticolaceae bacterium. Taxonomy (GTDB): domain Bacteria; phylum Pseudomonadota; class Gammaproteobacteria; order Chromatiales; family Chromatiaceae; genus Thiodiazotropha. Next base: position 3,107 of record JBNKMQ010000240.1, on the reverse strand, counting down.
TCTCTCATTCGTGTGTTCGACGATGTTGACGGGCTACAAGCCCCCATCCTCCCTGACTTGCTCGATAAAGCTGTGGCGATGATCATCCGTGAGCACAAAGAACGTGATCGCCTCCTCAAGCGCGGCATCAGCCCAACGCGTTCGGCAGCCCTAATTGGTCCCCCCGGTGTCGGTAAAACTCTTACCGCACGCTGGATAGCATCAGCACTGGGCAAACCACTTTTAGTGCTGGACCTCACCGCCGTAATGAGCAGCTATCTCGGCAAGACGGGCAACAACCTCCGCTCTGCACTTGATCACGCCAAGGCGAATGAGGCGATTCTGCTGCTCGATGAGATCGACGCCATCGCCAAGCGTCGCAGTGACGAGTCTGATGTGGGGGAGCTGAAACGCCTGGTGACCGTAATGCTTCAGGAGGTTGATGACTGGCCGGACACGGGCCTGCTGCTAGCAGCCACCAATCACCCAGAGCTGGTAGATCCAGCCCTCTGGCGCCGTTTCGATGCTGAACTCCACTTCGATGTACCACACGATGAGGCTATCCGTACCGCCATTGAGCGATTTCTTGCAGACGACCAGCCCCTTTTCGCCCCCGTCATGGACCTCATGGTTTCAGCCTACAAAGGCCAATCTCTCTCGGATGTAGAGCGCAATATCAACAACCTGCGCCGCCAGTACACCCTAGAAGAGGGGGCGCTCGAAGACATCATCACGCTCATTCTCCCTAGAGAGATTAAACAGATGAGCAGAGGTGATAGATTAGAGCTTGCCCTGATGCTGGCTCAAAGCACAGCGATGACACAGGCGAAGATCAATGAAGTTACCGGTGTTGCACGGGACACTCTTCGCAAGCGCTTGAAGGAGCGGAATTCACGAGAACAGTAAGGAGTACTGAGCAATGGCGACACGCTACCTGATCGGCAATGGTGAGAAGCTGACCATGCCAGTGAAAGTCAAAGGGGGAACTGGTGACAAAGCGCGCCCTTACTCACTGGGCGAGGCGGTGAGTGTGTTGGCGCCACAAATTGATGCCGCCAACCAGCAATTTGCCACACTTCCAGATGCCGCATGCCCGGATGATCTCGCTGTCGCCAAGGTCACGCTCCATCCAACCTTCATCGCCAAAACATACTTCCCGGATCAGCTTCTCAAGGAAGCGGGTCTTGCCTCGGTTGGCTCGCGTAGTGTGCGAATTATGCCAAGGAAGAAGGCTCCGCCGACTGCGCCGGCTGAAGCTGACACCACAGAGTTGTTCGTCGCTGGTCAGCGTTCAAAGCTGTGGGAATTTTCAGAGTTTGCTCAGCATATTTCCGATGGTACCAAGCTCGCCGAGCAGATATCAGAGATTGAACAAATCTTCCCGCTACTCGCACAGGATCGCATCAAAACGGCACAAGCCGATAATCACCATGTATTCGAGGTCGGTCTCCACCTCCCTCCGCAGGGGATGCCCAACCGCATCCAGCAGCAGTTCACCGCCTATGCCGAGTCTTGCGGATTCCGTGTCCACCCACAACTCCACTTTGAGTCTGGCAAGCTGCTCTTCCTCGCCATTGAGGGCGACCCCACAGCGCTTGAACTACTCGCACTCTTCACAATGATGCGGGTTGTCCGCCCGATGCCGAAGCTCAGGGGCTTTCGGCCCGTTATGAGAAGTGGAATTCCTGGCGCAGCCTTCGGCTTACCGACAGAGGACCCTTGGTCGCGTGAACCTAAAGCGGCCATCTTCGATGGCGGACTCCCTGCGCACCACGTACTGGGAGACTACGTTAGGCACAGCTTCGTTGCAGATACAGAGGCCCACGCCATACAGGACTATCTTGAGCACGGACTGGCAGTGACATCCGCCTTTCTCTTCGGACCGGTCTCACCAGGGCATGAGGCCCAGCGTCCATTCTCGCCAGTAGATCACCACCGTGTCTTGGATGCACAGAGCAACGAAGAGGACCCCTACACACTCTATCGTACCTTGGCACATATCCAAGACATCCTACGCTCCAGAACCTACCAGTTCATTAACCTCAGCCTCGGTCCCGAGGTCTCAGTGGAAGATGACGATGTCCATGTCTGGAGTGCCGTAATCGATGAAGCACTGGATGATGGCAACACCCTAATGACTGTGGCGGCAGGCAACAACGGCGAGAATGACGCGCAATTGGGCCTGAATCGCATTCAAGTGCCGAGTGATTGCGTCAATGCCATCACCGTCGGCGCCTCCGATAGCTCCACCATCGACTGGGCTCGTGCCAGCTACAGTGCGGTTGGTCCTGGGCGCAGCCCTGGGCGTAGAAAGCCGGATGTGCTCGCCTTTGGCGGTTCCCATAAGGAGTACTTTCACGTGGCCGAGCCTGGAATGGTTGCCACGGCAGTACCGCAAAGGGGTACTAGCTTCGCTGCTCCACTGGCGCTGCGTATGGGTGTAGGTGTACGGGCTATCCTTGGCCCTGAGGTCAACCCTCTAACCATCAAGGCATTGCTAGTTCACAGTGCCGAGAGAGGAGAAGAACCCCCGGATCATGTTGGCTGGGGCAGAGTTCCATCGGATGTAAATGCACTCATCACGACAGAGGATGGTGAGGCACGCATCATCTACCAGGGAGTCTTAGAGTCTGGAAAATATCTCAGGGCGCCGATTCCCATCCCTGCCCATCAGTTGCAGGGTATGGTCACTATTAAAGCGACCTTCTGTTACGCCAGCCAGCTAGCCCCGGAGGATTCGTCAGCGTACACCAAGGCCGGGCTTGAGCCTTTCTTTCGCCCTCACGCAGAGAAGAAGAATATCGACAAAAAAACAGGTAAAGAGAGCGAGCACGCCAAGACACGCTCGTTCTTCAGGCGCGATGAGTTCATGACAGAACAAGAACAGCGCGATGACGTTCACAAGTGGGAAACTGTCATGCATGCAGAGAAGAGGCTTCAGGGGCGATCACTGAAGAATCCCGTCATCGATATCCACTACAACGCAAGAGAGGGCTGCGGTAACGCAAATTCAGCAGATTGTATCCCCTATGCACTGGTAGTCACAGTCAAGGCAGGCAAGCACCCCATGCTCCATGACGAGATCTTAGCAGCCCATAGTAAACTCAAGGCGCTTGCCCCACAGATAC
>JBNKMQ010000239.1:0-16852 GCA_050293225.1 Sedimenticolaceae bacterium | reverse complement strand
GACAGCAGTTTTTTCATCTTCTACAGGTAGTACCATGACAGACTCTACCGCATCGGGACTGATGCATTCGATCATTCAACGTATCGCGACCGGACCGGAACTCAGTAAAAATATCTCCCTTGAAGAGGCAAGCCAGGGCACAGCCGCCATTCTTAATGGCCAGATCGATGATGTGCAGGCAGCGATCTTCTTCATCGCCCTACGCATGAAGCGGGAGACCGATGATGAAAACAAGGGCATTCTCGACGCCATTCTGAAGGTCTCTGACAGCCGCATAGCTGAGGTGGATGAGCTGGTCTCCCTGGCGGATCCCTACGATGGCTTCAACCGCAACCTGCCAGTCTCCCCTTTCATCCCGGCCGTATTGGCTGCATGCGGGTTGCCGGCGGTAAGTCATGGCCTGGATGCAGTGGGACCCAAATTCGGCGTCACCCATCGGCATGTACTGGAAGCCGCTGGTATCGATGTGGATATCTCGCTGGATGAGGCAGCAGTTCGTATCGCTGACCCGAAGATCGGCTGGGCCTATGTGGATCAGCGTACCTTCTGCCCCGGTCTGCATGACCTAACCTCTCTGCGACAGAGAATCATCAAACGCCAGGCACTGACCACCGTAGAGGTGCTGGCAAAACCGGTAACCGGCAGGAAGAAGACCCACCTGGTCACAGGATATGTACACAAGCCCTATCCGGCCAAGTACGCCTCCCTCGCCCGCTTCGCCGGCTTCGAGGGCTGTCTCCTGGTGCGTGGCACTGAAGGGGGTGTGATCCCCTCACTCAGGCAAGCTGGCATGTTGTTCAGATATGACGACATGGGTATGGAGGAGCCGGTGGAGATCAATCCCCAGGCACTGGGTATCGACCAGCCAGTCAGAGCAGTCCCACTCCCTGAAGACCCGAATATCCTGACAACCAATGACGATATCGCCCGCATCGCCGACATCTCCGGTGCTGCAAAGGTTGCAGCGGAGACTGGTTTGAAGGCACTGCAGGGCGAAAAGGGTCCCAGCTATGACTCCCTGGTCTACAGCAGCGCACTGATCCTCTGGCATACCGGCAGAGCCGACTCGATTTCAGATGCGGCGGTTCAGGTGCGTGGCGTACTGGATGACGGTTCCGCCTACAGACAATTCAGGCCGATGGCATGAGTGAGAAGTGGGTAGAGGTCGCCACTGTCGATGAACTTCCAGTAGGCGTGATGAAACGAGTGGAGATCGATGGCCATCGCTATCTCATCGCCAACGCAGAAGGCAACATCTATGCAGTGGATGACCAGTGCAGTCATGAAGATGTCTCACTCTTTCTTGGTTGTATTCAGGGTGAGAATATAAAATGTTCACTGCATGGCAGCCGCTTCAGTTTAAAAACCGGAGAGCCTTTGGAGGAGCCAGCGGATGAGCCGATTGGTACCTATAAAGTCAAAGTAGAACTTAAGCGAATATTAATAAGCCCCCGAAATTATCCCTAGAGATTGAGTTTTGGTGATCTAGATCAAAATTCATTCGCCTATCGACCTAGTCACATAGGGATTAATACTATATATTCCCCACTTCAATGCAGCTTTGAGGCTGTTGTTCGTGGTTTCACCATTGCTTATTGACCGGGGGGATTGTCGGTGAAATACCTATTCGTACTTGCTGTTGCGTTTAGCCTGACTATTATCTGGCAAACATCCAATATTGCGGATAGAACCCCGAACCTTCAAAGTTCCGAAAATAAGGAAATCATTATTAAGGAACCTCAGGCGACCTGATTCAAAAACACTTCCACTCAAGCCAACTCCCTCCTCCTCCCTTCTCTATTAGTTTCCGCGTGTGCGGCTAACGTCCAGCATCTATATATAATTCACTTTACAATATATATGTATATAACTGTTTAGAAAGACAATTCTATCGCCAACAAGCGCCTGATCAACTGGAACATATGAGAGATCATCCAGGTCTAGCGTCTTCACTTCTCGCAGTGATCCGTTGTTGAACTTTTTTAATCTCAGCAAAACAAAAAGGAAGCGATTCAAAACAAAGCAGTTTTCTATTGAGACCTACCATTCATATCGGGTAAGGTTGCTGACCTGATCGGCGCTTGAAGCGCTGAAAAATAAATATCGATACAGAATTATCCAGATCACCCACTCATCGTGACGACCACAGACAGTTCCACAGCGACATTTGAAGCCAAGTCCCTGGAGTGCATTCGGGATGACCGGGTCCTGTTTGAAGACCTCTGCTTCACCATCAATCCCGGTGAGGCACTGGTGCTTGAGGGTCGTAATGGTAGTGGCAAGACCTCTCTGTTAAGAATCATCTGCGGCATTCGTCTGCCTGAATCCGGCGAGATCCTCTGGGAGGGCAAGGATATCTTCCGCCTGGGCCCCGAGTTTCATGAGCACACCGCCTACCTGGGACATAAGGATGGGTCCAAACAGGACCTGACGCCGCTGGAGAATCTGCGCATCGCTCAGGGGCTGGGTAAAGCGAGGCAGGACATTACCCTGGAAGAGGCCCTGGATCAGGTCGGCCTCTACGGCTTTGAGGATGTCCCCACCCGAAACCTCTCCGCCGGACAGCAGCGACGCCTGGCCATCGCCAGACTGCTGGTGACCGATGCGAAACTCTGGATACTCGATGAACCCTTCACCTCCCTCGACCGTAAAGGCATTGAGCAGATGGAGCGGCTGTTCGAAGGGCATCTTGCCAAGGGCGGTATGGCTGCGATGACGACCCACCACCGGATAGGCTTCAAGGAAGAGGTCAAGCTGGTCCGTATCAATCTGTCGGAACGATGAGTACCCTATCCCTTACCAGCGCCTTCACCCTGCTGTTAAAGCGGGACCTGACCCTCGCCTATCGGCGTCGGGCCGAACTGGTCAATCCATTACTCTTCTTTGTATTAGTAACGGCGATGTTCCCCCTCGGCATCGGCAACGATCCAAAGCTGATCGAGGCGGTGGGTCCCGGCGTAATCTGGGTGGCGGCTCTGCTAGCCGCCCTGCTCTCCCTCGACGCCATGTTCCGTTCCGACTACGACGACGGTTCCCTGGAGCAGTTCATGCTCAGCGCCCATCCGGTCTCGATCCTGGTTCTGGCCAAGGTACTGGCCCACTGGCTGGTCACCGGTCTACCGCTGTTTATTGCCGCGCCATTATTGGCGGTTCTATTGAATATTCCGTCGGCTGCCATCCCAACTCTGATGCTGACCCTGGTGCTAGGCACGCCAGTGTTGAGCCTGATCGGCTCCGTCGGTGTCGCCCTCACCGTCGGCCTGCGACGGGGTGGCGTGATTCTCTCTCTATTGATATTACCCCTTTATGTGCCGGTGTTAATTTTTGCGACCGATGCGGTAAAAACTGCCATCCTCGGTATTCCGACCACGGCGCAACTCTCTATACTATCGGCCATGCTGGTGGGCTCCCTGGTACTGGCACCACTGGCAACTGCTGCTTCGTTGAGAATCAGCCTGAGTTAAGGTCAAAGACAACTATTATGATCGTACGCTTTTTTCATCAAATGGGATCACCGCGCTACTTCTACGGGGTAGCCGGTAAGTTGATTCCCTGGTTCATGGCCAGCTTCCTCATCACCCTGATGGTGGGTCTCTACTACAGCTTCGCCGCCCCTCCCGACTATCAGCAGGGGGAGAGCTATCGCATCATGTATATCCATGTTCCCGCCGCCTGGATGTCGATGTTCATCTATGTGGTGATGGCAGTCTCGGGCCTGATCAGCCTGGTCTGGCGTATCAAGATGACCGAGGTGATTGTCATCAGCAGCGCGACGGTCGGCGCCTCCTTCACCTTCCTCGCCTTGGCCACCGGCTCCCTCTGGGGCAAGCCCATGTGGGGGGCCTGGTGGGTATGGGACGCACGCCTCACCTCTGAACTGCTGCTGCTTTTTCTCTACCTGGGCATCATCGCCCTGCACAGCGCCATCGAAGACAAGCGCGTGGCGGCCCGGGCGGTCTCCATACTGGCACTGGTGGGCGTGATCAATATCCCCATCATTCACTATTCGGTAGAGTGGTGGAACACCCTGCATCAGACCGCATCCGTGACTAAATTCGACAAGCCTTCCATGGATATGAGCATGCTGATGCCACTACTCACCATGGCCATCTCGTTTAAACTTTATTATGGCGCAGTGGTCTTAATCCGCGCACGGGCAGAGATCGTCGAGCGGGAGAGAAACGCCCGCTGGGTGCAGGAACTGGTCGAACAGGAGGCAAAATGAGCGAATTTTTCGCCATGGGCGGCTATGCCGTCTACGTCTGGCCCTCGTTCCTGCTGGCAGCGATCGTCCTGGTAGCCAATATTGTCGCTCCCATGCAGCAGAAAAAGAGAGTCTTGACCGATATCGCCCGCAAACTACGTCGGGCCAGGAAAGAACAATCATGAATCCAATCCGCAAAAAACGACTTACCCTGATCGGCCTGATGGTCGCCGGCATCGGCGTCGCCACCTGGCTGGCCCTCAACGCCTTTGATGAGAACCTGATGTTCTTCTTCTCCCCCTCAGAGATAGCCGAAGGCAAGGCACCCTCCGGACACCCCTTCCGGGTCGGCGGATTGGTCGCCAATGGTAGTGTGAATCGCAAAACGGACGGGCTGACCACCAGCTTTACCGTTACCGACAATGCCGAGTCGGTGACTGTCGAATATACCGGTATCCTGCCCGATCTCTTCCGTGAGGGTCAGGGCATTGTCGCCATGGGCCAGCTCAATCAGGCAGGTATCTTCATCGCGAGTGAGGTCCTGGCCAAGCATGACGAGAACTATATGCCACCTGAGGTGGCCGAATCCCTCAAGACCGCCCATGACGAGGGGGTTGGCGCTGATCAGAAAGTGAGCGCACAATGATTCCAGAGCTCGGTCACTTCGCCCTTATCCTCGCCTTCTGCCTGGCCACGCTTCAGGCCGTCGTTCCTCTGGCAGGCTCTTACACCAACAAAGTTTCCTGGATGTCAGCATCCCGCTCCCTGGCATGGGGGCAGTTTGTCTTTCTGGGTATCTCCCTGATCGTCCTTGCCAACGCCTTTCTGGCGAATGACTTTTCGGTTATCTACGTCGCACAACACGGTAACACCAAGCTGCCGGACATCTACAAGATCTCTGCGGTCTGGGGCGCCCATGAGGGTTCGCTGCTGTTGTGGGCCTTTCTGCTCGCCTGCTGGGGCGCCGCCATCTCTGTCTTCAGCCGTAACCTGCCCCTGACCATGGTCGCCAGAGTGCTCTCTGTGATGGGCATGATCAGTATCGGCTTCCTGCTCTTTATGCTGTTGACTTCGAATCCCTTCGACCGGACCTTTCCCATCCCGGCTGAGGGACGTGAACTCAACCCCATGCTGCAAGACCCGGGACTGGCGATTCATCCCCCGATGCTCTACATGGGCTATGTGGGCTTCTCGGTGGCCTTCGCCTTCGCCATCGCCGCCCTCCTCGGTGGCCGCCTGGATGCCGCCTGGGCCCGCTGGTCCCGCCCCTGGACCACGGTGGCCTGGATCTTCCTCACCCTGGGTATCGCCCTGGGCTCCTGGTGGGCCTACTACGAACTGGGCTGGGGTGGCTGGTGGTTCTGGGATCCGGTGGAGAACGCCTCCTTCATGCCCTGGCTGGTCGGCACGGCACTGATCCACTCCCTGGCGGTGACAGAGAAGCGTGGCGCCTTCAAGAGCTGGACGGTCCTGCTGGCCATATCAGCCTTCTCCCTGAGTCTGCTGGGGACCTTCCTGGTACGCTCCGGCGTGCTCACATCGGTCCACTCCTTCGCCTCTGATCCCGCCCGTGGCGTCTTCATCCTCGCCTTCCTGCTGGTTGTGATCGGCGGTTCGCTGATGCTATACACCTGGCGGGCACCCTATATTTCAGGTGGCGGTCGTTTCGACCTGATCTCCCGGGAGACCTTTCTCCTCGGCAACAACCTGCTGCTCTCGGTCTTCGCCGCACTGGTACTGCTGGGCACTCTGGCGCCGCTGATCTACGACGCCCTTGAATTGGGCAAGATCTCGGTAGGCTTTCCCTGGTTCAACAAGATGTTTCTGCTGACCACGCCCTTCCTGGCCCTCTTCATGGGCTTCGGCTCTCTGGCTCGCTGGAAACACGCTGAACCCTCAACACTGATCTCGCAGCTGAAAATCGCCTTTGCCATCAGCCTCGTCTTCGGCATCGTAAGCATGCTGCCGATCTTCAGCGATACCAACTGGCTGGTGGGTCTCGGCATGGGCCTGGCCATGTGGGTCACCCTCTCCCACGTCGTCAATGTGAAAGAACGCCTGAAGCATAAAAAGGGCTTCGCCGGCTTCATGAAGGACTTCAAGGCCGCTGGCCGCAGCTACTACGGCATGATTCTGGCCCACTTGGGTGTGGCCATGTTCATCGTCGGTGTCACCCTGGTGAGTAACTACGGGATCGAAAGCGATGTTCGCATGGGTCCCGGAGATGTGAGCGAGATCGCCGGCTATGAGTTCAAGTTCGAAGGTGTGAGCGAATACCCCGGTCCCAACTACAATGCCCATCGCGGCCGTTTCCAGGTGAGTCAGGACGGAGAGACGTTCGCCACCCTGGAACCGGAGAAGCGGACCTACTTCGTACAGACCCGCCCGATGACCGAAGCGGCCATCGACTGGGGCTTCACCCGGGACCTCTACGTCTCCCTTGGCGAACCCTTGGGTAACGGAGACTGGAGTCTGCGACTCTACTACAAACCCTATGTCCGCTGGATCTGGCTGGGCAGCGTGCTGATGGCTCTGGGTGGCATCCTCGCCATCACTGACAGACGCTATCGTACCGCCAGGGTGAAGGCCGCCATGGGGGCCGGGATTTCAAAAGGGAGTGCTGCGGCACCTGCTGGGAGTTAATTCACAGATGAATCGTTATCTACGCTATTCCGTCCCCCTGGTGATCTTTGCCGTGATCGCCGCCTTCCTGTTTAAGGGACTGGGTATGAATCCCCGGGAGATCCCCTCCCCGCTGATCGGCAAATCGGTACCCGCCTTCTCCCTGCCATCGCTGGAGCAGGCCGATACCACCATCACCGACAAAGATCTGCTGGGAAAAGTCTACCTGTTGAATGTCTGGGCTACCTGGTGTGTCTCCTGTCGTGCTGAACATGAGACATTGGTTCAACTTGCCCGCAGCGGCAAGGTCGATATCGTTGGCCTCAACTGGAAGGACGAACGGGCCAAGGCCAACGTCTGGCTGAACAAATTGGGCAATCCCTACAGCGTCAACATCTTCGACCAGAAGGGTCGCACCGCCATCGATCTGGGTGTCTACGGGGCACCCGAGACTTTCCTGGTAGACAGCAAAGGGGTGATTCACTACAAACACGCTGGGCCAGTCACCCATAAACTGTTCAACGAGACCCTGCTACCGATGGTTGAACGCTTGAAAAGTGAGGGATGATAGACGTGCGTAGAATGCTCCTGCTTGCCGCCCTGCTTTTTCTCTCTCATATGGGGTTCGCCGCCACGCTGGCGGAATATACTTTTGAAAATCCCCAGAAGCATGAGGAGTTTCGCACCCTGATCGAAGAGATGCGCTGTCTGGTGTGTCAGAACGAATCCCTCGCCGGCTCCAATGCGGAACTGGCCGTCGATCTGCGTAACGAGATCTACGACATGATGAAGGCGGGGCAGAACAAGGATCAGATCATCGAGTTCATGGTCGACCGCTATGGCGATTTCGTTCTCTACAGCCCACCGATCAAACCTTCGACCTACCCTATCTGGTTCGGTCCTGTGATCCTCTTCTTCATCGGAGCCATCTTTCTCATCACCATTCTGAGAAAGAAGAGCCGCAGCCGAGAAACCAAACTCTCCACAGAAGAACAACAACGGCTCGATGCCCTGTTAAACGCGTCGACAGACAGTAGGAAAGCCGACCAATGACCCAATTCTGGATTTTTGCCGCCGGGCTGATCGCTCTGGCTATGGCCTTTATCGTTCTGCCATTAGTGCGTAAAAAGTACTCTACAGGCATCAGCAGCGACGAACTCAATCTCTCGGTCTTCAAACAGCAGATGGCTGAGCTGGACAGCGACCTTGAAGCGGGTATCCTCGACCAGACACGTTATGATGCGGCGAAGCGGGATCTCGAGAAGGAGCTGTTGAGCGATGTGGATGGTGATCGTATTAAAGCAGAGATCGATGCCGCCCCAGGCGGTCGTTGGATGGCCTTCAGCGCCCTGGCAATTCCTGTCGTAGCCATCGTTCTCTATCAGCTTCTCGGCTCACCACAGATCATCCAACGCTTAGCCGATCAAGCCCCATCGACCAGTACCCACAGTCAGGCTCAAAGCAACACACAATCCCCCAACATGGAAGGCATGCCGCCCATGGAGGAGCTGGTTCGCAGGCTCGCCGCCAAGATGGAGCAGCAGCCCGATAACCAGGAGGGCTGGGGCATGCTGGGCCGTAGCTATATGGCGATGCAGCAGTATCCCGAGGCGATGGAGGCCTTCGAGCACGCCTTGAAACTGGATGATACCAACGTCAGCCTGCTGCTGGCCTATAGCGAGGCGATCGCCAGCATCTCCGGCAACAACTTCACCGGCGAGGCGGCCCCGCTGATCGAGAAGGCGTTCAAGCTTGAGCCCGACAACCCCAATACCCTCTGGATGGCGGGCATCGTCGCTTACCAGCAGGGTGACTTCCAATCCGCCTTGACCCGCTGGGAGAAACTGCAAAGCATGGTCTCCCCCCAAAGCAGTGAGCTGGAGACGATCAACAGCGCCATCGACGATGTACGCAAGCAACTGGGTATGGCCCCGGTCGAACCTGAACTCCCACAGATCGCCCAAAAGGTCAAAAGCGGCAGTGAGAAGGCAGCAGCCAGTGCTTCCGGTAAAAAGATCACCGTCAAGGTCAGCCTCTCATCTGAGCTGAGCGCCAAGGTGGGTCCGAATGATCTGGTATTTATCTACGCCAAGGCTGCCAACGGCCCACCCATGCCCCTGGCCGCCGCCAGAAAACAGGTCAAGGATCTACCCCTGACCATCGAGCTGGATGACAGCATGGCCATGATGGCGCAGAACAGACTCTCTCTACATGAGAAGGTGATCGTCGGCGCACGGGTCTCGCTCTCTGGCAGCCCCTCAGCGAAAAGTGGCGACCTTGAAGGTGAGGTATCTCCGGTCGTACCGGGTCAAAGCGATCCTGTAGAGATAGTCATCAGCAGCATTCACCCCTGATTGATTGCCTCCTCTATGAAGAACCGTCGCAGCCTCCACACTGCGACGGTTTTTTTATGCCTTTTAACTGCTTGAACTCAATACCTGAATGGGATCGATTTATATATACTGAGAGGGTCAGATTCTAACAATAACCTACAAGCACCCGCGGCTTACGTAGATTCAGGAGTCACAATGGCCAGCTATTCTATTCACGATATCCGCAATATCGCACTCGTTGGACATGCAGGCTCGGGTAAAACCAGCCTGATTGAAGCGCTGCTCCACCGCAGCGGCGCCATCCACGCACAAGGCAGCATTGAAAAAGGGACAACGGTCGGGGACTTCGACGACCATGAGAAGGAACTGCAGCACTCCCTCGACATCGCCATTACCAATCTCAGCCATGAGAATAAACAGATCAACCTGATCGACACCCCCGGATATGCCGACTTCCTCGGCCGGGGTATCAGCATCCTTCCCGCAGTGGAGACCGCTGCGGTGGTGATCAATGCCGCTACCGGCATCGAGCCGGTCACCCTGCAGATGATGGATGCCGCCAAACGACGCAATCTCTGCCGCTTCATCATCATCAACAAGATCGATCAGGATTCGACGGACTACGCCAGCCTGCTTGAAAGCCTGCAGGAGACCTTCGGCAAGGAGTGTCTGCCGATCAATCTCCCCGCAGACAACGGCGCTCGGATCATCGACTGCTTCTTCCAGCCCGGTGGTGACGATACCGATTTCTCCTCGGTCTCCGAGGCCCACGACAGCATGATCGACCAGGTGGTCGAGGTGGATGAGGCACTGATGGAGATCTACCTGGAGCAGGGCCAGGAGCTGCAACCCGAACAACTCCACGATCCCTTTGAAAAGGCCCTGCGTGAAGGACACCTGATCCCGGTCTGTTTCACCTCGGCAGAGACCGGCGCAGGCATTGCTGAGCTACTGACTCTCTTCTCACGTCTGATGCCTGATCCCAGCGAAGGCAACCCTCCCCCCTTCATGAAGGGCGAAGGGGCCGACATGCAGCCGGTAGCGGTCTCTCCCGATCCGGATAAGCATGTCATCGCCCATGTCTTCAAGATCCTCAACGACCCTTTCCGCGGCAAGCTGGGTATCTTCCGGGTGCATCAGGGTACGCTCAAGAGCGGCTCGCAGCTCTTTATCGGCGACGCCCGCAAGCCATTCAAGGTCAACCATCTCTTCCGCCTGCAGGGCAGTAGTCAGGAAGAGATCAACCAAGGGGTCCCTGGCGACATCTGCGCCGTGGCAAGGGTCGACGAGATCCATTTCGATGCGGTACTGCACGACTCCCACGATGAGGATCACCACCACCTGCGCTCCATCGAGTGTCCCCTGCCCCTCTTCGGCCTCGCCATCAATACCAAGAAGCGGGGTGACGAACAGAAGCTGAGCGACGCCCTGCGCAAGCTGGAGGATGAAGACCCCTGCTTCCATGTGGAGCACAATGTCAGCCTCAACGAGACCGTAATGCGGGGACTGGGCGATCTCCACCTCGAGACCCTGCTGCACCAGCTCAAGGCGAAATACAATGTGGAGGTGGATACCCATCCCCCCAGCATCGCCTACCGGGAGACCATCACGCGCAAAGCGGAAGGCCATCACCGGCACAAGAAGCAGACCGGCGGTGCAGGCCAATTCGGTGAGGTCTTCCTGCGTATCGAACCCCTGCCCCGGGGTGAAGGCTTCGACTACGTCAACGCCATCGTCGGTGGCGCCATTCCAGGCCAGTTCATTCCCGCCATCGAAAAGGGCATCCGCCAGGCGATGGAGGAAGGGGCGATCGCCGGCTTCCCCATGCAGGATCTGAGAGTGACCGTCTACGACGGTAAATTCCACTCCGTCGATTCCAAAGAGATCGCCTTCGTCAGCGCCGGTAAAAAGGCCTTTCTCGAGGCCGTCGACAAGGCTGGCGCGGTCATTCTGGAACCGATGGTGAATATCTCCATCAACACCCCAGACAGCTTTATGGGTGATCTGACCGGCGACCTCGCCGGACGCAGAGGACAGATCAGCGGCACAGAGTCGGGACGCAACGGCACCCTGATCATCAAAGGTCAGGCACCCCTGGCGGAACTCGAGAGCTACGGCACAGATCTCAAGGCGATCACCGGCGGCGAGGGAAGCTACAACATCGAATTCAGCCACTATGAAGCCGTACCTGGGAATATTCAGAAGCAGCTGAGTAGCAAACATCAGCGCAAGGAGGATTGATTGTTACTCCCCTACGTCTCTGTATCCCAGTCGGTTCCAGGATACAGAGACAGTGGAAGCAATGATGCATGGAGCCATTCACAGAAACCCAGACCTCCACTTCACATGCAGGGATCTCTGACATTACACCCTAGTCGGAAATAGTGAATGGGTAAGGCGATAACGGGGAACCGGCAAAATGGTGACAAATTTCTCCGTTTAATCGGCGAGTGGACTCCTGATTTTGATCGCCATCTTGCAGCAGGTGACTGGGATCTGCTCTCACTGTTCGGCGCTGATATATCCAGCTTCGAACCCCTGCTCCCCTACGCCGACAAGATAAAGCGACTTGACGTCTCCTCAGGAATCGAATCGAGTAAAGGGTTTGAAGCACTGACTCATCTTGAGGATCACGATCTCCAGGACTACCCTAAACCTGCGCCCGACTTCAGAGTACTGCCTAAACTTCGCAAGTTAAAGATCCTTTGGGACAGCAGCAGAAAAACGACAAATCTGATCAACCCTCAACTGGAATCACTCTCTGTAACCGGCTATGGAGACAGGGATCTTTTAGCCTTGCAACCCTTATCAAAACTCTCCTATCTGGATCTTCGTCAGGGTAGCTTGAGGTCTCTCTCGGGTATCAATGCGTTACGGAATCTCACTCAGTTAAGTCTCATTCGTTTAAGAAACTTTGAGGACCTGGAGGCACTTACTCACTGCGATAAAATCCGCCACCTGGAAACCAGCCACCTGCCCAACCTACTCAATGTGGATGCCATTATTAACCCGGCAACCAAATAACGCTTGAGCTGGATGCGGAAAATGCCCGCATAGACAACTTGGATTGGATTGCCGATATGCCACGCCTTGAGCGATTGATGCTCTCAGTAAAGGCCCAGGATATTGACTGGAATATCATAGCCCATCACCCCTCCTTGACCTGGATGGCGGTGACTGCCAATGAGGCTTATCAGACTTTGGATGAAAGCATATTGGAGGTGTTGCACGCCGCTCTGCGAAAACCCATCAAATACCGGAGACTGACCGGCCCCGTTGCTGGCTTTATGGTGGAATGGAAAATGTTCGCTGAGCCTTAGGAGATATCCAGAAAGCCTATGGCAGTGCTCAGCTACACAGACACCAGCGATTATCCGGGATAAGGCTTCATGGACCTTTTTTTTGCAGGCCGAATACCAAGCGAACCAACATCACCAACAAGAGTACCGGCAAGGCCAGAACGAACAACAGAACCACAAGAAGCACCACCGGCACGAGCATCGGACCCGAAGTTTTGCCCAGCCAGCCAAAGTCTTGCCACTTGGGTTTATCAGAGTTGCTATCCAGGGGCTCGCCTTCCAGTAGCAGCTCCGTCTCCATTACCTCTGCGAATGTCTGAATCCGATTCAGGCCGTCATCACTAAACTGACCTTGAAAGACAACTTCCTGACCTTCCACTGTGACCAGCCCCTTCTCTCCGGTATGGGCGGTTAGGAGACAGCCATCTTCAGACAACTCGTAACTTCCGACATCCAGCCACTCATCGAGAAACCTGGATAGGGCGGAATCTGATTGATCTTCTCTAACTATGATGGAATATACTTGGCTCACTGCTCGTTTTTTGAGATACCGACCGAGGATCTGTCGGTCTACCCCTCTCCCTAGATATATGTAACCAGCTAAAGTCCGATTCTATATAATCGGATATCAACAGGCCACTGATGAAAAACAGATGAAATCTCTGTATAAACGAATATCAGACTCATCCGGAACAATGGTTTATTCATGTTGCTACTCACAGTCTACGTCCTCATCGCTCTGGGTTTCTCGTTTCTCTGCTCCGTAGCAGAAGCGGTTATCCTGAGCATCACCCATCCCTACATCTCGGTATTGGAGCAGGACGGCAACAAAGCGGCTCCCATCCTGCGCAAAATGAAAGCCGATATCAACGACCCACTGGCTGCTATTCTCACCCTCAACACCACGGCACACACCATCGGCGCAGCCGGTGCCGGTGCACAAGCGGCGGTGGTATTCGGCAGCGCATCCGTCGGCATAGCCTCTGCGGTATTGACCTTCATGATCCTGGTGTTTTCAGAGATCATCCCAAAGACCCTGGGGGCAAACTACTGGCGTCAACTCGCGCCCATTACCGCTTACACCCTCAAGTTTCTGATCTGGATACTCTATCCCTTCGTATTCCTGTCCGCCCAGTTGACCCGCCTGCTCTCCAGCAGCCATCATCATGGTCAATTTCGCAGAGAGGAGTTCACAGCCATGGCCGAGGTGGGCATCGAAGAGGGTAAACTCGACACCCACGAATCCATGATCCTCTCCAACCTGTTTCTGTTGCGGGAGACCCGTGTGATCGATGTAATGACACCAAGAACGGTAGTCTTTTCATTGGATGAATCACTACTGGTCAAAGACTACTTCGACAAACATCACAGCAGCCGCTTCTCCCGTATCCCGATCTACAACAAGGACCGGGACCATGTGACAGGATTCGTACTACGCAGCGACCTGCTCCTCTCCCAAGCCCGTGGCAATTCTGACAACGCCCTGGCGGTCTACCAAAGAGAACTCCCTGCTCTGCCGGAAACCAGCTCACTTCAAACCGCATTTGAAATGTTCTTAGAAAAGCGTAGCCATATCACCTTGGTGGTGGACGAATACGGCAGCATGTCAGGCATCATCACCCTTGAAGATATCCTAGAGACCATACTCGGCATAGAGATCATCGACGAGGGCGATCAGATTGATGATATGCGTAAGCTGGCACGTCGTTTGTGGCGCAAGCGGGCAAGCAGGATGAGGTTAGAGGTGGATGGAATGGAGATTTAGTCTTTTCTCTATAGACAACGGCTTCCATCCGGTCTAGCTCCACAGAGTTTGAAAATCGGAGTCTGCCCCCCTATTATTCACTATTATTTCTCGGCTGGACATTAGCATGAATGATGAGATTGATTACAAGAATAACCCTCTGCACGGCGTAGGTTTAAAGCAACTACTAACTGAAATTGTGGACCACTACGGCTTTGATATTCTCTTTGCCTATTTAAATATCAATTGTTTTAAAACCAATCCAAGCATTAAATCCAGTTTGAAGTTCCTCAAAAAAACGGATTGGGCGCGTGAAAAAGTCGAAGCTTTCTATTTGTATAAATTTAAAAATCTACCTAAAGCGTCTGCCGATCAGTTTGAGTTGCCACCTAGAGATCGCATTGTGCCACAAGGGCAAATACCGGGAGAGCCTGCTGAATTGAGTCTGGAAGATGCAGAGCGGTTGCGAGCAAAGCGTTCAAAAAAAGCGGAAACGCGATCTCCACGCACGGGAGGTGGTTCGAGCTTGTATAAGGGTTCCGGCTCTCAGCGAAAGGATAGGGATTCGAACATTCAATATACCACTGGGAAGGATGATATCGAATCATCGGATGCAACAAGTACCTCTGATAAGCCCTATCCCGATCCATGGGCGAATTGGAAAAAGAGTAAAATCAAGCGATCAGAGTGAAGCCACGCTTAGTGGATTCCACATCAAGAATGTGATCAATACCGAAACCAAAAGGGCCAGTCTCGATTGAAAAAGTTGTCTGAATGAGAAATGTAGCATCCCTCTATTCATTCAATCGAGTCTGATCCTTTTTTATCGCTTTTGGTCAGTTCACACCTTCCTCGAAAGTCGGCTGCTAATATCATGCAAATGCAGCAGCACTTTGAATGGATGGCATATCATCCAGCATTAATGATAGGAATTGTTCCTCTGTAGGTTTACGAAGGCAATCACCCCATATAAATGTTTTTGCACGACACTCTCAAAGAGAGTTCGCATTGCGCGGGCATTGCTATAGTATTCTCCTCTTTGGTTGCATGAATAGGTGAGCTCTTTAATTCTCTTTGATTACGCTCATGAACTAAACCAATATTATTCTGAGGCCACTTGATCTTCCGTTTTTTGATTTAAGTATTCAGAAAATTCCACAGTATTGAGGATGGCAAGGGTAGACAGTGCGACAGCACCATTAATACCACGTTGCGGATCGGCGAGAGGCGTTGGGTTTCTGACGCTGAGGTTCCTAGCATAGTCGTCACCAATGGACAGCTTAAAATCTATAATGTAAACGTGGGTAAAGTTTCGAATTTCTCTTCTAAATCCTGTTACATTAACAATAACGGCTTTCTTGCTATTGTTATTCACGATGTAATCTCGTTTGGTTATTTCCTTGGAGAGCTGGGTTACGATGGCGTCGGTTAGATTTTGCAAAGAGCCATACCAATAGTGGGCATTTCCTTTTATATGTCCTAAAAGAATTTTATTTGTATCACTTGGGCCGCTTATAATTGCTATCCCATCTTCGGCAGTTGGGTTTTTGTTGTCTTTAGTAAGGATCACTCTGCCAGGTTTTATTCTATATTCTTCCCAGACATAATCATGTTTGATCGAGCACCCAGAGATGAGGCTTGCAAGAACTGCAATAAAGATTAGTCGGTACATGAGCATGCTCCCTATGAACAATTATTTGTGTTGCGTATGCAAGCTAACATAATAGGCAAATAAACCCCAGAAGAACAAAGTTTAGCAGCATTTTGTCTGCTTATATCATTTAGATGATCATTCATCATCACTATAGTTCTTTTTTATGTACTCGCCGAATCCCTCACTAATCAGGCCAGTAGGAAGAGTTAGGCCAAAGCCTTGTGTGTAGTACCCTGGCTATCCTTGACATAACTCTCTTTCAAATAATCCAGGTCATTGTCTTCACAGTTACGTATTGTGCCCCCAGATCTTATGCCCAGATACTATGATGTTTGCGTACTAAATCTAGCTATCTGATAAGTATATTAGAAACAATTTCTCTCTAACCCCTATTCATTTGTCTGATCTGGGTCAAAGGGCTGATTGTTGGCCCGGATTTCACGCTTGTGATGCTGCGAGGTTGGGTATATTCTTCCTATACTTGAGATCTGCGATGTCATCTATGATGATGAACTCGGTGAGAATCCCGAGCACAACCTCAATGCGTTGGCGATCGCCGAACGCGGCGCGCTACTAAGCGAGCTTGAGGATATGCATTGGAACATCAGCCGGGTGGCGAAAAAACTCGATCTCAGTCGCAACACCCTCTATCGAAGAATGAAACGATTCGGTATCAACCCCCCCGCGTTAAGCCTCATGGCATGCTGTGAGTCGTCTTAATTTACTTCCTTCTACCAACACTCTGCCTTCAAGCGAAACTGACCGCATTACGCTATTGTGTGTAACCTGCCCGGATAGATGCAATGATTGACTTGGCGGTATCGCGCTCATTCCATGTATAAATCGGGTGTGACTTGGCTACATTCACAAACGCATCGAAATCATTTTTCCCATATGTAAGGAAGCGGCATAATTCCGTTGGCGGAGCGCTTTCCCTACTGAGCCTGTAGACTTTTTACTCAGGCTGGAATATCTTAATATCAAATAATATGATAA
>JBNKMQ010000238.1:0-7225 GCA_050293225.1 Sedimenticolaceae bacterium | reverse complement strand
ATTGGTATCGACCTGGGAACCACCAACTCCTGCGTGGCAGTGATGGAAGGCAGTTCCACCAAGGTCATAGAAAACAGTGAGGGTGACCGCACCACTCCGTCCATCATCGCCTATACCAATGATGGGGAGATCCTGGTCGGCCAGTCGGCCAAGCGTCAGGCGGTCACCAATCCCCACAACACCCTGTTTGCCATCAAGCGCCTGATCGGCCGCATGTTCAAGGACGACGTGGTGCAGCGCGACGTCAACATGGTGCCCTACAAGATCGTGCAGGCCGACAACGGCGACGCCTGGGTCGAGGTCAACGGCAAGAAGATGGCGCCGCCGGAAATCTCCGCCAAGATCCTGCAGAAGATGAAGAAGACTGCTGAGGACTATCTGGGCGAGCCCGTCACCGAGGCGGTTATTACTGTGCCGGCCTACTTCAACGACTCCCAGCGTCAGGCGACCAAGGATGCCGGCCGTATCGCCGGTCTCGAGGTCAAGCGCATCATCAACGAGCCCACTGCTGCGGCCCTGGCCTATGGCATGGACAAGAAGCGTGGTGACCAGACCCTGGCGGTCTACGACCTGGGTGGCGGTACCTTCGATATCTCCATCATCGAGATCGCCGAGATCGACGGTGAGCACCAGTTCGAGGTGCTCTCCACCAACGGCGACACCTTCCTTGGTGGTGAAGATTTCGACATGCGCATCATCGACTACCTGGTGGATGAGTTCAAAAAGGATCAGGGCTTCGACCTGCGTAACGATCCCCTCGCGCTGCAGCGTTTGAAAGAGGGCGCGGAGAAGGCCAAGATCGAGCTCTCTTCGAGCCAGCAGACCGATATCAATCTGCCCTACATCACGGCGGATGCCAGTGGCCCCAAGCATCTCAACATGAAGCTGAGCCGCTCCAAGCTGGAGTCCCTGGTCGAGGAGCTGGTAGCACGTACCATTGAACCCTGTAAGCAGGCCCTGAAAGACGCCGGTGTCGACGCCAGCAAGATCGACGAGGTGATCCTGGTTGGTGGTCAGAGCCGTATGCCTAAGGTGCAGGAGGCCGTTAAGAAGTTCTTCGGCAAAGAGGCGCGTAAAGACGTCAACCCGGATGAGGCGGTGGCCATCGGTGCTGCGATCCAGGGCGGTGTCCTGGGCGGCGACGTGAAAGACGTGCTGCTGCTCGACGTGACCCCGCTATCACTGGGTATCGAGACCCTGGGTGGCGTGATGACCAAGCTGATCGAGAAGAACACCACTATCCCGACCAGTGCCTCCCAGGTCTTCTCCACCGCAGATGACAACCAGACCGCAGTGACCGTGCATGTGCTGCAGGGTGAGCGTGAACAGGCCGGCGCCAACAAGTCCCTGGGTCGTTTCGACCTTAGCGACATCCCGCCGGCACCCCGCGGCGTACCGCAGATCGAGGTCAGCTTCGACATCGACGCCAACGGTATCCTGAATGTATCCGCTAAGGACAAGGCTACCGGTAAAGAGCAGTCGATCGTGATCAAGGCCTCCTCCGGTCTGAGTGACGACGAGGTCGACCGCATGGTCAAGGATGCCGAGGCCCACGCCGACGAGGACCGCAAGTTCCACGAACTGATTGGTGTACGCAACCAGGCCGACAGCATGATTCATGCGACCAAGAAGTCGATGGAAGAGCTGGGTGACGACAAGCTGGAGCCCGGTGAGAAAGAGGCCATTGAGGCTGCGATCAAGGATCTGGAAGAGGTTATGCCAGGCGATGACAAGGAGGCCATCGAGGCCAAGACCAAGACCCTGGCCGAGGCCTCCGGCAAGATGGCCGAGCGCCTCTACGCCGAGAAGGGTGCTGCGGAAGGCGCAGACCCTGCGGGTGAAGAGGCCCAGGGTGCGGCTGGCCAGGCTGATGATGATGTTGTCGATGCCGAGTTTGAAGAGGTTAAGGACAACAAAAACTAACGGCTGAGAAATAGGCCTGACAAACCGCACTCCGGCCCTCTGCCGGTGTGCGGTTTTTGGCGTTATACAGCTGGCCTTAGGGCCTGTTAACACTAATCCAATACGCCCTGTTGCGCTTGAAAAAGCGCCAATCAAGGCGCGAGGAGTGAAGTTTGGTGATTCCAAATGAACGATGAGCAACGCCGAGTGGCGCTTTTTCAGGCGCACCCCAAGGGCACTTCCTGCGGGGCGCAACCCGAAGGGCTGGGGCTGTTTTTGCCCCCAGCTGCGTTATCATTCGCTCATGTAGCCGGGCTACACCACGCTCATTCTGCCTTGCTGGGAACAAAAACAGCCCCAGCAGGGTGTATTGGATTAGTGTTAACAGGCCCTAATACGAGCCGAATGTGTAACGGATGAACTGGAAATAAGATAGAGAAGTAGCAGAATCGACTATGGCAAAACGCGATTACTATGAAGTGCTGGGCGTCAGCAAAAACGCCAGTGAGGCTGAGATCAAGAAGGCCTACCGGCGCCTTGCCATGAAGCATCACCCTGATCGCAATACCGGCGACCAGGCAGAGGTGGCGGAGAAGAGTTTCAAAGAGGCCAAGGAGGCCTATGAAGTCCTCTCCGACGGACAGAAGCGAGCTGCTTACGACCAGTTCGGACATGCCGGGGTCGACCCCAGCATGGGCGGTGGTCCCGGTGGCTTTGGTGGCGCAGGTGGCGCCAGTTTCTCGGATATCTTCGGCGATGTCTTTGGCGACATCTTCAGTGGCGGTGGCCGGCCCGGTGGTGGCTCAAGAGTTCATCGGGGCTCGGATCTGCGCTACAACCTGCAACTCTCTCTTGAGGATGCGGTTGCCGGAACCACTGTAAAGATCCGTGTGCCGACCCTGGTGGTCTGCGAAACCTGCGGCGGCACAGGGGCGAAGAAGGGCTCTAAACCCAAAACCTGCGAGACCTGTGGTGGACACGGGCAGGTGCGTATGCAGCAGGGTTTCTTCTCGGTACAGCAGACCTGTCCCCGTTGTCATGGCAAGGGCACGGTGATCGATGATCCCTGTAACACTTGCCATGGACAGGGACGCGTCGAAGAACACAAGACTCTGTCGGTGAAGGTGCCGCCGGGTGTCGACTCCGGAGACCGCATCCGTCTCGCCGGTGAGGGTGAAGCGGGTGAGCATGGAGGACCTCCCGGTGATCTCTACGTGCAGGTGGCGGTCAAACCCCACGATATCTTCACCCGAGAGGACAGCAATCTCTTCTGCGAAGTCCCGATCAGTTTTGTCACTGCCGCCTTGGGGGGAGAGTTGGAAGTCCCCACCCTTAATGGGAAAGTGATGCTGAAGATTCCGGCAGGCACCCAGACCGGAAAGATGTTCCGTATGCGAGGCAAAGGCGTCAAGCCGGTGCGTGGGGGTGCAGTTGGCGATCTGCTGTGTCGGGTGCTGGTGGAGACGCCGGTGAAACTGACGGCGGAGCAGGAAGGCCTGTTGAAGCAGTTCGACGAGACCATGAAGCGGGGTGGGGCCAAGCATAGTCCGCACTCCACAACCTGGGTCGATGGGGTGAAGAAGTTCTTTAAGAACATGGACTTTTAAGCCGTCATCAGGTCTCTGATCCAACTTAATGAAGTTTCTTAATTTACTAGAATTTATTGTTTTTAATCAGGGTATTATCTCTGATTCAGAGAAGTAACAATAGAACGAAAAAAGGCAAAAAACATGACAAGAGTTGCAGTGGTAGGTGCAGGCGGACGCATGGGCAGGGCCCTGATACAAGCGGTCAGTGAGACCGACGGTCTGAGCCTGGGAGCTGCAACGGAACGGGCAGGTAGCCCGCTACTCGGTCGCGATGCCGGTGAGCTGGCCGGCGTTGAATCCGCTGGCGTCTCCCTGGTAGATGATCTGGCTGCGGTGACCAATGATTTCGATGTGGTGATCGATTTCACCGCACCCCAAGCAACCCTCTCCCATCTTAAGGTCTGCCAAGAAGCAGGCAAAAAGATGATTATCGGCACCACCGGTTTGAGTGATGCCGACAAACAGGTTTTAGCCCAGGCAGGTGAAGAGATGGCCATCGTCTTCGCGCCCAACATGAGCGTCGGCGTCAATCTCTGCTTCAAGCTGCTGGAGCTGGCCGCCGGCGTATTGGGAGACGATGCCGACGTAGAGATCATCGAGGCCCACCACCGGCATAAGGTCGATGCCCCTTCCGGTACTGCGCTACGCATGGGTGAGGTGGTCGCCGACGCCCTCGGCAGAGACCTGAAAGAGTGCGCGGTCTACGGCAGAGAGGGCCAGACCGGCGCGCGGGATCGCCAGACCATCGGCTTCGAGACCATTCGGGCCGGCGATGTGGTGGGTGAGCACAGTGTCTGGTTCGCCATGGAGGGGGAGCGGATCGAGATCGCCCACAAGGCCACCAGTCGGATGAATTTCGCCCGGGGTGCGGCCCGTGCAGCGGGTTGGATCGCTTCCTGCGATAAGGGTCTGTTCGATATGCAGGATGTCCTCGGACTGAGATAGTGGCACTCAGGCCTCTCATCACCCTAGCGCTATTGATACTTCTCACCGCTTGCGGTGGAGCACCTGATGATCCCGAGGCAGTTCTGAGGGAAGTGATTGCAGAGGGTGAGCAGAGGATAGAGGAGCGAGATCTCTTCGCTGCCATGGAATTCGTGGATCAGCGCTACAGCGATGATCGCGGCAATGGTTGGGCGCAATTGAGAGCGCAACTGGCGGGCTATTTTCTGCGTCACCCTTCCATTACGATAATTTCGAAGATCGACCAGGTCCGGCTGGTCGATGAAACTCAGGCAGAGGTCGTGCTCTACGCCGGTCTGGCAGGATCCGCGACTGAGGCATCGGCTCCTCTGGCCGGGTGGCGTGCAAACCTACTGCGTTTTGAGTTTCGATTTCAGCTGAACGAAGACGATGAGTGGCGTTTGATCCACGCCACCTGGCGACAGGCCCAGCGTGAGGACTTTGTCCAGTAGTCCGACTCCCTCCATCAGAATTGGCCCGGATAGTGCAACTAATCTGTCGACTTGATCAACTTTGGATAGGTTAGCCTATGTCTCAGTCCGCAATGATGATGCCCATTCTTGGGAGTGGCTCAGGCCAGAAGACTCCGACCGATTCACCGCTACAGGCCGCGGAAGGGCTGGATTCAGAGGGTCTCACCTTCAATCAGACGCTGGAAAATCTGAGGGAGACCAATCCCAATGCTGCAGCCCTGTTGCTGGCTTTACAGCAGATGGGGATGCTCTCACAGACACCTGTCAATCTGCAGCTAAGCGGCAGCCAGCTGCCGGTTGTTGGCGAATCGGGCGGCAATGGGTTGCCGCAATCCGCTGCTCAGACAGCTCAGACCCAGACCCTCCAGAGCCTCACTTTTGAGAGTGCCGTCAAGCTCTCTACGGATCAGCTGCTTCCTGAGCAGACAGGCAGATTGCCCTTGATGACTACTGCCCAAGGCCTGGAGAGACTGCCGTTGACATCTGCAGAGGGCTTTCAGATTGTCGATTCCAGAAGCGGATTCGATCTCAATCTCAACGGTCTGGGTGGCCTCGGGAGTCAATCGGCCTCCTCTTCACTGGGTATCAGGTCCGCAATTTCTCTGCCAGTACAGATTCCGGTGGGTCAGACCGGCTGGGACAGCGCAGTGGGTGACAAGATTCAGTGGATGATGAGTCGACAGGTCCAATCAGCGGAGATAAAACTGACACCTCCCGATCTGGGACCGATGGAGATTAAACTCTCAATTCAGAATGATCAGACCAGCGTCCACTTCGTCGCCTCCCACGCGGCTACCCGGGAGGCCCTGGAGGCGGCAATACCCCGCTTGCGGGAGATGTTCGGTGAGATTCAACTCAATCTGGCCAACGTGGATGTGAGTCAGCAGCAGGCCAATGGTTCCCAGTCGGGGCATGAAAACGCATCAGGAACGGCTGACGGCTACGAAAGCGGAAGTGGCGGTTCCGAAGCAGGGATCACTTCTGCAGAAAGCCTTGCCACACAACAGGGTAGCGGATTACTCGATACCTACGCCTGAGGCGGGATTAAGCCTCCTGCATCCGCTTTTCAGGGACCTTACTTCCATTTGTTTGCAGTAAGGCTATTTCAAACTCTCCTTGAGTAGGCGAAAATGGCGTTTCACAAGTGAGTAAACGGAACGTCAGATGCGAATCATCAAACTCGCCCTAATCTTGATCATTATGCTGCTGGGTGTGGTATTCACTGTCCTGAATGCCGACCCGGTGCAATTCAACTACTATTTCGGAAGTCGGGAGATTCCCCTCTCCCTGATAATGACCGGTGCGTTGGGTGTCGGTGCCCTGCTGGGAGTGCTCTCCTGTATGGGGGTGATGTTCGGTCTCAAGCGGGAAAACCTCTCTTTAAAGCGTCAGAGCCAGATGGCAAACCAAGAGGTTCAGAATCTGCGGGCACTGCCCTTGAAGGACAGGTAAGGCTCGTGATGAGCTGTACCTTTGTGAATGTCCCGAATGTCTGGCCCCAGATGGTGCATGCGATGCATCTTTGTACCAGTCGTCTTAATGATGACAGGATATTGAGGGATGATTGAATTTCTCCTCCTGTTGCTGCCGGTGGCCGCCGCATCCGGTTGGTATGCGGCACGAAGAAGTCAGCGCAAAGTCCCCTTGAAGAAGCAGAACCAGGAGATCTCTCCGGTCTATTTCAAGGGTCTTAACTTTCTCCTGAATGAGCAGCCGGATAAGGCGATCGACCTTTTTATCAAGATGTTGGACGTCGATAGCGACACCGTTGAGACTCACCTTGCTTTGGGTAGTCTCTTTCGTCGCCGGGGAGAGGTCGATAGGGCGATCCGCATCCACCAGAATCTGATCGCCCGGCCCAGTCTGAATCGAGAGCAGCGAGCGCAAGCGCTGCTGGAGTTGGGGCAGGACTATATGACCGCCGGTCTCTATGACCGAGCGGAGAATCTCTTTCTCGAGCTCACCGATATGAAGCTCTTCAGCGAGCAGGCCTACATCAAGCTGCTGGAGATCTATCAACAGGAGAAGGATTGGCACCGATGTCTGGAGGTGTCGACCTATATCAGTCCCACTCGCAATCCATTTCTCAACAACGCCATCGCCCACTTCTACTGTGAGCTTGCCGAGGTTCAGCTCAAGCAGCAGCAGATGGGTGCTGCGGAAAACCACCTCAAGCAGGCACTCCAAGTGAGCCGGAATCACGTACGCGCAACCATGCTGCAGGGTGAGATCGAGCTGGCTCGTGGAGATTGCAAAGGGGTGATCAAGCTGTTCAAAAAGCTTGAGGAGCAGCATCGG
>JBNKMQ010000237.1:0-1931 GCA_050293225.1 Sedimenticolaceae bacterium | reverse complement strand
TTCGCCAATCCGTATAGGGTACTGGAGTAACTTCTTTGACCAGAGTACGGCGGGATCGCCTGTTGATCCTTTTGCGCTTACAGTGCCTGAGAGATCGATTTGAGGGAGGGCGGCACCCTGAACCTTTTCTATCTGAAAACTGAGGATGTCGACTCTGTAATTATTGTAGATCCTTACGCAATCCCGCTCTGAGTATTCCGTGCTCCTGACAATGCGCAGTGGGCTGTTGTTGGAGAGATATCTCAGGCTGTAAGAGATAGGCTTTCCAGGGGAATCTTTCGAGTATCTTCCTCCTGTCTTGATGAACTCGATCATGGCGTCCAGGCTGTTGATGGCCATACTGGCTTTTCCTCCCGATCCGCCGAGAATGTAGGCGTTGCTTTTCAGGCTGCCGCTCTTGAAGCCGGCATCAATCTTCGAATTAGTACTTGCCTTGATATTCGCGCCCTCCGTGGGGACGGTTATGGCGGCTTTCAACTCCTGCTCAAGGTTCATGGAGAGATCGGACGTCTCAAAGGTGAAAAGTACATAGCGGCCGTAGCTGACGGATGAGACATAAGCGGGCGAATGTGTGTCTGTGGCTGATTTGATCTCATCAAGGGTTGTGTCCGGTGACAGCAGGTCTGTTGGCTTTTTAGGTAGATCGATCACGACGTCGTAGTATTTTTGGTTGAAATGTATGACGGCCTTCTTGGTGTTTGAGCTGAAGTCAAGGCCCAGGCTTCCTCCGGCGCCAAAGACATCCCCTACCTTAAAGTCCATGCCTAACTTGCTTTTCATGTGTTCCTTCGAGTAGACATTATCCACACTCCATGACATTTCGGCGCCGGCGTCACCGACGATGTTTTGCGAGAGAATCTCATGTATGGCGGACTGCACGGTGGAGTAGGTCGGGTTTTCAATGGTTCGACTTATCGGTCCGGCTATACTCTGAAGATTGACTGTGAGAGTGATGGGGCCTGAGTCCGCAGTGCTGGGGGTATAGGTTTTGGCGACTACCGATTCACTGTTTAGCAGAGAGCCGGGGTAGAGCACGTCACTGCTTGCTTTTGAGAACAAGAAGGAGCTGAAACCTGGGGCGCCTTCGAATTGTTTGGTTTCGCAAAAGTACTTGCCAGAAATCTCCTCCGTTTCGTCCGTGCTGTGGTAGTTGCTTTCCAGCGGCTGGTCCAACTCCTTCAGGTTTCGCAGGTAGCTGTCAATTTCTGTGTCTGTGTCGCAATATGCCGTATCGCATATCTGCATGGCCAGTATTAGAGTGAATGATGCTTTGCATGCTGATCCTAAGATTCTCATTTTGTTAACTTCCTTTTAATGAAGGTGCGTGTATGCAATTGCATGTGCTCAGCGAGCATGGCATGAGCGGGTTGTCGTATGCACCTCCTTCATTCGTCGTGTGAATGGCTGCTGCTGTAGATGGCTCTTGGGTAAAGCCAGCGTAGTGCTCGTGGTTGAGCCTGTGTATCTGTTGATCTGTTCCGTCTGCCCCTTGCTTGAATCAGTTCGTGACTCGGTCTTCAATAGCTATGCCTTCACTGATTTTGTCGCTGGGGTGAATGATGATCTGTTCGCCCCTGATGAGCCCGTCAATGACTTCGGTCTCCAGGCCGGTGCGGCGGCCGAGTTTCACGATGCGTTTTTTTGCCACGCCTTCGTCATTGATAAAGACGGCCCAGTCACTGTTCTCGCGGAACAGGGCGGTCAGTGGCAGTTTGAGTACCTCATCCCCTTCCCAGAGTACGATGCGTACGTCGACCTGAAAGCCGTGGGCGATGCGTGCCCACTCTTCGCGCGGGCTGGTGAAGTCGATGATGACGTTGACCCGCTGTTCTTCGATACCAAGGGCCGATACCTTGGTGAAGCCAAAGGGTTCGACCCGTTCAACCACGCCTTCCAGCAGGTGCTCGCCGCCCCAGTTGTCGATAATGACA
>JBNKMQ010000236.1:0-1596 GCA_050293225.1 Sedimenticolaceae bacterium | reverse complement strand
AGATCCTGGAATCCAACGGCTCCTCCTCCATGGCCTCCGTCTGTGGCACCAGCCTCTCTCTGATGGATGCCGGTGTGCCGATCAAAGCGCCAGTGGCTGGCGTGGCCATGGGCCTGATCAAAGAGGGTGACCGCTTCCAGGTGCTGACCGATATCATGGGTGACGAAGACCATCTGGGGGACATGGATTTTAAAGTGGCCGGTACTGCCGAAGGCGTCAATGCTCTGCAGATGGATATCAAGATCAACGGCATCACCCGTGAGATCATGGAGATTGCCCTGGATCAGGCCAAGGCCGGGCGTCTGCATATCCTCGGCGAGATGAACAAGGTCATCGACAAGCCCCGTGAGGTCATGTCCGAACATGCGCCGCGCATGATCACCATCAAGGTCAACCCGGACAAAATCCGCGACATCATCGGCAAGGGCGGTGCCACCATCCGCGCCCTGACCGAAGAGACCGGCGCCACCATCAACGTGGAAGACGACGGTTCGGTGAAGATCTTCTCCGTTGATAAGGCAGCGGGTGAGAACGCCAAAAAGCGTATCGAACTCATCACCGCCGATGTTGAAGTTGGCCAGATCTACGAAGGTCGTGTGGCCCGTCTCATGGATTTCGGTGCCTTCGTGACCATCCTGCCCGGCAAGGACGGCTTGGTACACATCTCCCAGATCTCCGAAGAGCGCGTGGAGAAGGTCAGCGACAAGCTCTCCGAAGGCGACATCATCCGCGTCAAGGTTCTGGAGGTGGACAAGCAGGGTCGCATCCGCCTGAGCATGAAGGCCGCTGCGGCTGAGCTCGACGCCTAAGGATTGCTAGGCTCTGACCAAGGGGCGGTACCGCTTGCGGTGCCGCCCCTTTTTTTGTCCATTGGAGGGAGCGCTTTGCTGTTCACAAAGAAAACAGTGTTTATTTAACCCGCCACATCCTGTATCAGATTTTTGATATCGCGCATGGGAGGCGTGCCAAACTGGCGGCTGTATTCACGACTGAACTGGGAGGGACTTTCGTAACCGACTTCGTATGCCGCTCTGGAGGCATCGATATGTTCAGTCAGCATCAGACGGCGTGCCTCGTTTAGACGCATTTTCTTTTGGTATTGCAGTGGACTCATGGCAGTGATGGCGCGGAAGTGGCTGTGAAATGCCGAGGTGCTTAGCCCTGCCTTTTCTGCCAAGGCTTCGACCTTGACCGGCTGAGTGAAATGGGTTTTAAGCCAGTTGATGGCCCGGACGATCTGATAGCCATGGTGTTCTGCAGAGGCAATCTGGCGTAGACGCGGCCCCTGTTCTCCCATGAGCAGGCGATAGAAAATCTCTTGCTGAATCAATGGTGCCAGGGCAGAGATCTCCTTAGGGTGTTCCAGCAAGGCGAGCAAACGATGGAAGGCATCCAGCAGTGGCGAAGAGATTTCTCCGATAGCTAAACCAAGGCGGTCTTTGTTTGGACGAAACGGGGGCAACTCGTTGTCCAACATCAGCTGCGTGATCATACGCAGGTCCAGCTGCATGGTCAGTCCCAGGTAGGGCTGTTCGCGACTGGCTTCGATAATCTGCGCCACCACTGGCAGATCAATTGAGGTGATCAAGAAGCAAT
>JBNKMQ010000235.1:0-2924 GCA_050293225.1 Sedimenticolaceae bacterium | reverse complement strand
CGTTGCAGGAAGCTGGCCATCTGCTCTGGGGTTTCGCGAAAATCGATGGAGACGATATGCAGATCGCGACCCGCATAACGCTGGTGTAAGCGATTCAGGGAGGGTACCTCCTCCACACAGGGCGGACACCAGGTGGCCCAGAAATTGAGCAATACCACCTTGTCCTGAAACGCCTTCGAGTCATAGCGGTTGCCGTCGATCGACGTTAGACTGAACGGGGTATGCGGTCGCGGTTGTGCCAGCGCTACCAGGGTATGGATCTCTCCCCGTGGCATCACGGTTTCAGCCGCAGCGTTCGCCGCCTTCGGATGTGGATGGCCCTCGAGTAAGTCGGCTACGGCCGGCATCTGTTTCGCCAGTGCTTGGGTGGCCGCCTCGTCACCGGGTCCGTGATCCCCTCCTCCCATGAAAAACCAATCCCGTACCCCGGGTACCAGGTAGACATAGACAGGAGCCCCCGCTTGCCAAAGGGGCTGTACGAACTGTTCGAGCCGCCAACGCTGACTGCCGAGGATCGGTTGGTAGATCACCAGCGGGATGTTGGTGGCATTGAGAATGGGGTCGATCTGTGGCACTTCCCCGGCAGGCGGAGGAGCGCCGAAAAGGTTGGGGTAGAACAACACGGCACCCAGCAGGCGGGGATCGTTGGCTGTTAGCTGCCACTGTCGAATACCTCGTAGCAGCGGCAGTGGCATTCTGTCGTAAGCGGCCAGCAGGATACGTTTGTCACTCAACTCCAGGGCGCGGTTTATGACCGTGGCAATGCCATCGCCCGGCAGGGTCCTTACGGTCTCGCTACTGCGTGTTAGAAAATAGGATGCCAGCAGATCGACGCGCCAGACCTCAATGCCTTGTTGGTTGATCGCTGTCAGCATCCCCTCGAATGACTCTCGCGTTTCATCATGGTCGACAATCCAGATCATGAGCAGATCGCCAGTTGCCGGCTGGGTATGGATGGCGATTTCGTTTCCCTTCCCGTCGTCGACCCAGAGCGCTTCGGCGGCAGTTGCTGATGCAAATAGGATCGCGAAAAGTGTGAAGAGAGAACGCATGAGGCGAGTTGCCGACTGTTGCCAGATTGGAGTATGACGGGTGATTGTACCTATTTTTTAATGGGATTTTCCTATCCCACGCACAGGGGTTTGTGCACTACAGTTGGCTTTACCCAACACTATCAGAGGATGGAGGAGGAGAATGAATAGCGTGGTATTGAGTGTCTGTCTGCTGGTCCTGGCCGTGAGCGCGGAGGCGGCGCTGGTGGGCGAACCGGTCGAGTATCGTGAGGGTGACACCGTGATGAAAGGCTATCTGGCCTACGATGATACGGTGGCCGGCAAGCGCCCCGGCATCCTGGTGGTGCATGAGTGGTGGGGGCATAACGACTACGCCCGCAGCCGGGCCGATCAGCTGGCGCAGATGGGCTATACCGCACTGGCTGTCGATATGTACGGTGACGGTAAATTGGCCAGCCATCCCAAGGATGCAGGCAAGTTCGCCGGCGAGGTGAAGAAGAACATGGATCAGGCCGAGGCACGTTTCCAGGCGGCACGAGCTGTACTGGCTTCACACCCAACGGTAGAGCCGAACGATATCTCTGCTATCGGCTACTGTTTCGGCGGCGGCGTGGTGTTGGAGATGGCGCGGCGTGGCGTCGATCTCGACCTGGTAGGCAGTTTTCACGGCAGCTTGCCGACGGAACATCCAGCCAAAGCTGGCCAGGTGAAGGCACAGGTGTTGGTGTTCAATGGCGCTGATGACCCTTTCGTCAAACCCGAGCAGATCGAAGCCTTCAAGAAAGAGATGGAGTCGGGCGGCGTGAACTACAGCTTCACTAGCTACGAAGGTGCCAAGCACTCTTTCACTAATCCGGGTGCTAATGCGTTTGGGGAGAAATTCGGCCTGCCGTTGGAATACAACGCTGCGGCGGACAAGGCCTCCTGGAGCGCTTTCAGTGCAGCACTGAAGACGACCTATAGTCATTCAGCGACTATACCTCATCCTCCCGCGATGCACTGAGGCTTTGCAGTTCGCCGGGTGCACAATGGAGCTGTAGACTGATGGGTCGACAGCAGACAGCGCAGTCTTCGATATAGTCCTGCAGCGGGATACTGGTGTCGATCGTGATGTCGATGGTTGCGCCGCAGTAAGGACAATCGATGGGGGCGGATAAGAGCAGATTCATGGTGCGCTATTGGAGGCAAATTCCGGCTGGTGACGATAGAGTCTAGCCAGATAACGTTGAAACTCAGGCAGGCTGCTGAGCGGTGTTTGCCGCAGTATCTGTCTTTCTTGCAACAGGGCGATGAGTTGTTTGGGTATGGCGTTGTTGGTTCCCACCGCTGCGGCGTGTCCGACCCTGATCACCTCTGCGACAACCCGCTCGTCGATGGCGCTAGTAGGCAGAGACTGCTCATCCAGACTGAAGACATAGTCATCCTCCACGCATCTCTCTTTCTCACGCCGGCGGCAACTCGAGCGTTCATCGGTGCGGATCAGTAAGTGGTGCTCCACGCTGGAGTTTAAGCGGCCTGGCTTACTGATGAAATCCGATGCGTGTGTAATCTCATACCATTTCTCGCCGCTGATGGCCCAGCAGATAGGCACAACGAGGCCGAGACTGATGACGCGTGCTAAGGGGGATGCACAATGGTCGGCGGCAGAGATGCCGGAAAAGGGCGAGGAGAGGGTAATCAGCCGCTGTCGGCCGTGAGTCAGGGTATCGCTCTGACCCTGTTGCTGCTGTAGAGCATGCCGGGCGATAAGCCCGCCCTGGCTGTGACCGATCAGGGTCAGATCGGAGGACTCCATGGCCTCGCTCAGTCGTTGCAGACTGAGATGTAGATCAGTGGCAACCGCCGCGAGGCTTCGGCGGTCGTTATAGGAGTAGCAGACCGTCTGCTGCCCCTGGTGGGCGAAGACTTGAG
>JBNKMQ010000234.1:0-3717 GCA_050293225.1 Sedimenticolaceae bacterium | reverse complement strand
AGCACGAAAGACCTGCACGTCCGGATCCGTGGAATCCTCGGTCCACTCTTTCAGTTTGCCATAAGCGGCGGGATAGTTATTTACTCCATCATCGATCAGTAAGTGTAGCTCAGCGATCTGTTCAGGTGTCAGGGCAAAGCTCATGGTTTCACCTCCAATGTGCTTAAGAAGTTTGTCAGACGAGTAAAATCAGTAATGATCTCAATAGCCAGTTTTTCAGGGACAAACAGCATGTCGATATCGACATCTGCGTTGTACGAGAAGTTGATATAACAGGCATCGAAACGCCTTGCTCCTTGTTGTTCAATAACTTTACAATGAGCGTTGGGAGAATTTTTATACCAAGGGGTGCGTAGTGTATCGTCGATTGGTAAATAGTGGGTCCGACGTTCTATCGAATCTTCATTTTTCCAAATCTTGCTACAATACATCACTCCCTTCATATCATCGCGCTTTATTGGCTTACAGCGGTGGAAAGGCTCTGTTGCTATTTTATCTCCACTACCTGATGGCTTGGCTTCAGAAAGGATAATAGTAAATTGTTTCCTATTCTGATCCTCTGGCAACCCACCCTGTTTTTGTTGTTTGCCATATGCCTGGAGACTGAGCATACTTGGCCAGACCACCATGATTTTTACTGCCTCACCATGATAGTGTGGATGCTCTCTTACGTAGTCACTGTTGATTCTCAAGTGGGTTGTATCATAGTGACCATCATGCTCCCCGAACCATATATCGAGCGGCACAATATTGGGATTTGAGGGACCAGTGTTCCACACTTTGTACTTCACACGGTCCTCATATCCTGGCGGCGGACCTGACGTTATCTGTTTTTCCGTTAGGCTCAAGTATATATACAGACCTACCAGGGCCAATAACGACAGGACGACGATCACTATTACAATTTTTACCAACATACCCAGGAAACTATTAATTTGCTTGTTCATTATATTTTTCCTCAAATAGCAGGGAATAAAGGAGACCATTTATTTTTCACAATTCTTAGGCCTACCTCTTCCTCTCCTTTCAACTCTTAAGCCTATACGTCGCTCGATCTCATCAACAAATCGAGCATCACCTGTCAATTGATTTCTATTGACAGAATCATCTATACGAAAAAAGGGGACGCATTTATTTTTCACAATTCTCAGGCCTTCCTCTTCCTCGACTTTCCGAGAAAATGGGGCGCATCTATTTTTTTTCATGCCCAGGCTTTCCTCTACCTCACCTCTCAATCCTTATACCTATATGTCGTTCAATCTCACCAATAAGTCTGCCGTACATGTCACGACTATCTTTCCCGAATACTCTCTTGCTTATATCTCAGCAACGGAGACAAAAAGAACTCGATAACTCTTCGCGTCCCTGTCTTGATTTCTACTGTAACACTCATACCCGGTGTCAAATTCACTTGACGTTTATCGATCTTCATCACCGACTGACTCAGTGCCACTTGCGTCTTAAACACCAATCCCTTAGCTTCATCCATCACCGCATCGTTTGATATATCGGTCAAAATACCATCGATGGTGCCATACTTTGTGAAGGCAAAGGCATCTATCTTGACTTCTGCCTGTTGTCCTTCTTCCACAAACCCAATGTCTTTATTTTCGAGCAACGCTTCTACTTCGAGTGCTTCATCGTCAGGGATGATCAGCATCAGCTCTTGCGCTGGCGTTACGACACCCCCAATGGTATGGATCTGTAGTTGTTGCACGACACCGTCAACCGGCGTGGTGAGGATTTGTGCTTGTGTTCTAACTTCAGCCTTGATGATCTCTTGTTTGAGGGTTGCCAACTGCTGGGTTGTTTCGGCTAGTATCTCAGCATTCTGTTTGCGGAACTGGCTACGATAGTGATCTATCTTGGATACAAGCGCCGCTTCGGCCTCTTGTAGTTCTTTACGCTGGGTAATAGCGCTCTTAAGATCATGTTCTGCACTAAGTTGCTCTTGTTTGACCTCGAGCACACGATGCCTGGCTACCGCATTGGTCTTAAGCAGGGTCTGCATGTCATCTGCGCGCTCGGTGATCATTGGCAGGGTTGCCTGAAGTTTGGCTATCTGCGCCTCCAGAGTAGCGCGTTGCGCCTGAAGTTTGCTGCGTTCACGCTGTAGCGTTTTGAGACCTTCTGTATATTCTTGCCATTGCGCTACTAGCAGTTGAGACTGTAGTTCAGTTAGTGGATGGGGGCTTTGGTTTTCTCTTGACGATTCCTTGCTGCCATCACTCTCTTTCTGTTGCCATGTATTGAGAGTCTGTAGTCTTTGGATCTGCTGATGTAGTTCTTCGGCTTGCTGTTGCAGGCCCTGGAGATCAGCCACCGTCGACGTGGGGTCCAACTCTACCAGGGTCTCACCTTTGGCGACGTGCTGACCTTCTTTTACATACAATCGTCGTACGACGCCGGCCTCTAATGGTTGTATGAGTTTACTGTGACCACTGGGGATAATCTTGCCTTGAGCAACAGCCACAATGTCGACCTTGCCGAAGCTGGCCCAGACAGCTGTTAGCAGAAAGAAAAGCATGATGGTCCAGAGGATGGCTCTGCCGATGGGCGATGGCGGGGTATCTCGTACTTCTAAGGCAGCAGGGAGAAAAGCCTGCTCTTCCCGGCGCTTGTTACTTGGTGAGGCGTTATCGCTCATTGCGCACCACCTGCTTTGGCTCACCGTTCTGGTAGGTGTGGAGCTTGGCGTATTCACCACCCAGTTGTAGTAGTTGTTTATGGCTACCCTGCTCCACGATACGGCCCTGCTCAACGACGATAATCCGATCGGCTCTCCTCACCGCACTCAAACGGTGAGCGATGATGAAGACGGTACGTCCTTGGGAGATGGCCTGCATGTTGTCCTGGATGATGCGCTCCGATTCATAGTCCAGGGCGCTGGTGGCCTCGTCGAAGATAAGAATGCGGGGATTGGTGATCAAGGCTCTCGCGATGGCGATACGTTGACGCTGACCGCCGGAGAGGGTTCCACCCTGTTCGCCTACCAGGGTGTCGTAACCTTCGGCCAGTTCCAGGATGAAATCGTGGGCGCCGGCCAGTTTGGCGGCATTGATGATGGGTTTCATCTCCAGGGCCGGGTTGGCCAGGGCGATGTTTTCCCGCACGCTGCGGTTGAAGAGTGTGTTCTCCTGCAGTACCACGCCGACCTGGCGACGCAGCCAGGCGGGCTCCACCAGGGCCAGATCGACGCCGTCGATCAGCACCCTGCCCGACTCTGGGATGTAGAGACGCTGGATCAGTTTGGTCAGGGTACTCTTACCCGAACCAGAGTGGCCAACGATGCCGATCACTTCGCCGGGTTGGATCTTCAGGTCGATATTGTCCAGCACTTTGGGCCGATCCGGACCATAGCGGAAACTGACATGTTCGAAACGTACTTCGCCTTTGAGTGCCGGCAAAGTGGCCCGGCCTGGGTTGTAGCCCGGCTCGGTGGGGGTGTTGAGGATATCGCCCAGGCGCTGCACTGAGATGCCGGCCTGCTGGAAGTCCTGCCATAGCTGGACCAGACGCAGGATGGGACCACTCACCCGACCCGCCAACATGTTGAAAGCGATCAGCTGACCCACACTGAGTTCGTTTCTCATCACCAGAGTGGCGCCGATCCAGAGGATCAATACCGTAGTGACCTTGTTGATCAACCCCGCACTCTGGCTGGCAATGTTGCCCAGGTTGGCGGTACGGAAGCTGGCGTTGACGTAGCCCGCCAGC
>JBNKMQ010000233.1:0-19154 GCA_050293225.1 Sedimenticolaceae bacterium | reverse complement strand
GAGGCTCATTTCGGTGAGCTGACTGTAGAAACCAGTCTGGGGGAAGGGGCGACATTCCATGTGATATTGCCGACGGATCCCTCACTTGAATTACCAGGATTTTGAGAATGAGTAACCAGCCAACCGTTTTTGTTGTAGATGATGATCAGGCTATGAGGAACTCCCTCAAGTGGCTGATCGAGTCGGTCGCGATGAATGTGGAGACCTATGAATCCGCCGACGCATTTATCCATAGCTACTATCCCGGACGCTCGGGCTGCCTCTTGTTGGATGTGCGCATGCCTGGCATGAGCGGTCTGGAGTTGCAGGAGTATCTGACTTCCAATCAGATCGCGATACCGGTGATCATCATTACCGGACACGCGGATGTATCCATGGCGGTGAGGGCGATGAAGAGTGGTGCGGTGGACTTCATTGAAAAGCCGTTCAACGATGAGTTGTTGCTCGAGAGTATTCGCCATGCCATGGCACTGGATGAGAAACAGCGTGGCAAGCAGTCCGAGATGGCGGAGATCGCGACCAAGCTGGCACGCCTCACCCCCCGTGAGCACGAGGTAATGGTGATGGTGACCAACGGCAGAGCGAATAAAGAGATTGCATCATCCCTTGGGGTGAGTGCTAAAACAGTAGAGGCTCACCGCGCTCGCGTGATGGAGAAGATGGAGGCCAACTCTCTGGCGGAGCTGGTGCGGATGGCAATCTCCGCCAACCTGACCCTGGATGAAGGGTCATCCGAGGCTTGAGTCAGGCTCTAATCAAACATGAATGAGCGGCCCATTCGTCAGCCCGGGGTACTCGCCTGGTGTCTCTACGATTGGGCCAATTCGGCCTTCGCTACTACCGTGATGGCCGGTTTCTTTCCACTCTTCTTCAAGCAGTATTGGAGTGCCGAGGTTGCGGTAACCGAGAGTACCTTTCGGCTTGGTATGGCCAACTCCCTGGCCAGTATTCTGGTGGTCTGTCTGGCCCCACTGTTGGGCGCCCTAGCTGACAAGGCTGGGGCGAAAAAACGCTTCCTGCTCTTCTTCGCCGCCATGGGCATCGTCATGACCGGGGCTCTGCCTCTGGTGGCCGAGGGCGCCTGGCTAGCGGCCTTGATACTTTACGCGCTTGGCTTGTTGGGATTCTCCTCCAGTCTGATCTTCTATGACGCCCTGCTGGTCTCGGTGACTGGTGAGCGACACTATGATCGGGTCTCTGCCTACGGCTTTGCTTTCGGTTATCTGGGTGGAGGTTTGCTCTTCACGCTGAATGTTCTGATGATTCTGTTTCCCGAGTCCTTCGGCCTGGCAGGTAAGGCCGAGGCGGTGAAGCTGTCATTTTTTACCGTCGCCGTGTGGTGGGCGATCTTCTCTATCCCATTGTTCATCTGGGTGGAGGAGCCAGAGACCGGGAGAGAAAGTAAGCAGTGGATCAGCAGCGGTTTTAGACAGTTGTTGGAGACCCTGACCAAGATCAGACAGCTGAAGATGACCTTTCTTTTTCTGCTCGCTTACTGGTGCTATATCGATGGGGTCGACACCATTGTGCGCATGGCGGTGGATTACGGACTTTCAATTGGATTCGACGCGAACAACCTGATGGTGGCGCTGCTGATTACCCAGTTCGTCGGCTTCCCGGCAGCGCTGGTCTTCGCCAGGATCGGTGCGAAGCGTGGACCGAAGCAGGGCATTATGCTGGCGATCTTTGTCTATCTGATGATTCTCCTATGGGCCTATCGCATGCAGGCGATCTGGGAGTTCTATCTCTTGGCGGTGGCCATCGGCCTGGTGCAGGGTGGTATACAGGCCCTCTCCAGGGCTTTTTATGCGCGACTGATACCGAGAGATCAGGCGGGGGAGTTCTTCGGCTTCTACAACATGCTGGGTAAGTTTGCAGTGGTTCTGGGGCCCATGTTGATGGGCTGGGTCGGCGTACTGACCCAGGATAGCCGTCTCTCCATTCTGGCTATAGGTGTGCTGTTTATTCTGGGTGCGCTGTTACTGAGTCGCGTGAATCTGGAATCCGGGCAACAGGCGGCCCGAGCGTTGGAGAAGCAAGCGGACTGAAGCCTCAGATGTTATGACAGTTGCAGCGGAAGGGCAGATCCCGACCCACCTCAGCCACTGTCTCGATCACATCTCTGGCATCTCCATCGAATAGTGCCAGGCGTGGATCCCTCTCCTGAATGAGTCTCTCCACCAGAGCCTCTGTCGCAGGTCTCAAAGCGACGGCATTCTCCGCCTCGGTGATGTCCTTGCAGATTGGACAGGTGACGAAGAGACCGCTCTCCACACCGATCTCTTTGGCGGCCATCTGCCTTTTCATCTTTTTGCTGAACAGGAAATCGAGGAAACCCATGCTGGAAAAATCTCCTTCGCTGAGATGTTTTTGCTAGACTTTGCCTCCGACACTCTATGACAAACCCTGCGTATAAGCCAGATGACTGAGAAGATAGATAAAGATAGACTCTACGCCGGTTACCGGGATGTGGTCGACGACTTCGTCTTCGATGATCAGGTGGCGGAGGTGTTCCCCGATATGATCCGGCGCTCAGTCCCCGGATATACCACTATCATCAATATGATCGGTACTTTAGCGGCTCAATCGGTGGTGCATGACTCCTGCTGTTACGATCTGGGGTGCTCACTCGGTGCTGCTGCGATGGCTATGGAGCGGGGCAAGGGAGCGCGGGATTGTC
The DNA here is from genome assembly GCA_050293225.1 of Sedimenticolaceae bacterium. Taxonomy (GTDB): domain Bacteria; phylum Pseudomonadota; class Gammaproteobacteria; order Chromatiales; family Chromatiaceae; genus Thiodiazotropha. The sequence continues at coordinate 16,474 of JBNKMQ010000233.1, read as the reverse complement.
ACATCATTGCGGTGGATAACTCTCCGGCCATGATCTCGCGGGCGCAAGCGCACCAGCGTCAGCGTGAGATCCCATCCTCTATCGAGTTTGTCTGTGGTGATCTGATGCAGTGTGATATCACCAATGCCTCGATGGTGGTACTCAATTTCACCCTGCAGTTTATCCCCCTGGAGAGACGTGACGAATTGATGGCTAGAATCTCCCAGGGCATGCTGCCGGGAGGCGTTCTCGTCCTGTCAGAGAAGATCGCCCTGCCGGATGAGCACACACAGCAGCGCTTCATCGAGATGCACCACAGCTTCAAGATGGCCCAGGGCTACTCCGAGCTGGAGATCAGTCAGAAACGATCGGCCCTGGAGAAGGTGCTCCTGCCAGAGACTCTAGAGACCCATCGCAAACGCCTGGCTTCAGTGGGTTTCAAAAGTGTTGAGGTCTGGTTTCAGTGTTTTAATTTTGTCTCTCTCTTGGCGATCAAATGAGCCCTGACTGGTCGTGGATCGATAGCCTGCAGGAGACCCCCCTTGCCCGATGGCTGGAGGATCTGCCTGCTCAGGTGGAGCAGGTCTGGCGGGAAAAGCCCCACGGCGATATGCCAAAATGGCGAGAAGCCATCTCCCAACTGCCTGTAATCGAAACAGATGAACTCTGTTTCGACTCCCCCAGCGTACGAGCCGGTAGCGCTGAAGATTGTGATGACCAGACCAGAGAGCGTATCCGTCAACAGTTGATGCTTCTACATCCCTGGCGCAAGGGGCCGTTTGAGATCTGTGGTCTCCATCTCGACAGCGAGTGGCGTTCCGATCTGAAGTGGGATCGTTTGTTGCCACATATTCAGCCGCTGAAGAATCGTCTGGTGCTGGATGTGGGTTGTGGTAACGGCTACTACGCCTGGCGCATGCTGGGGGAAGGGGCCAGACAGGTGATCGGCATCGATCCCACACAGCTCTTCCTGCATCAGTTTGAGGCGATACGGCATTTCATGGGTAAGGCCCATCCGGTGCAGCTTCTCCCCCTGGGTATTGAAGACCTGCCGGCCAATCTGCAGGCCTTCGATACGGTCTTCTCCATGGGGGTTTTCTACCATCGCAGATCGCCTTTCTCCCACTTGGCAGAGCTCAAAGGTTGTCTGCGTAAGGGGGGGGAGTTGATTCTGGAAACCCTGGTGATTGAAGGTGGGGAAAACCAAGTGTTGGTGCCTCAGGGTCGCTATGCGAAGATGCGCAACGTCTGGTTCATACCCACACCGGCGACTTTAGTCTCCTGGCTCTCCCGGGCAGGGTTCAGTGAGATCCGATTGATCGATGTCTCTGCGACCACAACGGAGGAGCAACGCGCTACTGATTGGATGAGATTTGAGTCGCTGTCGGACTATCTCGATCCCAATCATCCTGATAGCACCATTGAGGGATATCCGGCGCCCAGGCGCGCGATGATTGTGGCCTCTGTCTAATTTACTGTTTAACGAATGCCGTCATCCTTACCTATTCGGGTTATCATGTATCTATCGTTACTATTGACCAACCGCTGATGACTACACCACTGCTTATTACCCTCGACTACGAACTCTTTTTCGGTAAGAACACCGGCTCGGTCGAGCACTGCATGTTACGCCCGATATCGGCCTTGAAGCAGGTGGTGGATAGATATGGCGTAAAGCTCACCCTGTTTGTCGATGCTGGTTATCTTTGTCAGTTAAACAAGCAGGGTGATGGGGTCTCAACGCTAGAGACCGACTATCGTCTGATTCGTGACCAACTCAGCTCCCTGGTGGATGAGGGACACGATGTACAGCTCCACATCCATCCCCACTGGGAGGATACCCGCTATGATGGCAACGGCTGGTTGATCGACACAAGCCGCTATCGACTGCACGACTTTTCCGCCCAGGAGATGGATCGCATCGTCGCTGAATACAAGCAGGCATTGACCGATATTGTGGGTGATCGGGTATTTGCCTATCGTGCGGGAGGATGGTGTCTGCAACCCTTCGATAAGATCAGCGAGGCGCTGTTGAAACAGGGTGTCTGGCTTGACAGTACGGTCTATCAGATGGGTTACTCTCCCGACGATATTCGTGGCTTTGATTTTCGTCATGCGCCGGATCAGACCACCTGGCGCTTCTCCCAGGACCCGTTGAAGGTTGATGACGCCGGCCAATTTCTCGAGTTGCCCATCAGCTCATGTCGGGTCAATCCACTGTTTTACTGGAAGCTTGCACTGCAGAAGAAGCTGGCCCGGGGGGCCTACAAATCCTTTGGTGATGGTCAGGCAATGGTGGCCAACAGCGCCTACTATCGGGCCTTGTTGACCAAGCCGAGCTATTCGGTCGCCTCTATCGATGGTGCCAAAGCGGGATTGCTGGAGTCTGCCTATCGCCAGATGCAGCGAAAGGGGGAGGGGAATCTATTCAATGTCATGGGGCATCCCAAGGCGTTGACCCCGGACTCACTGCGCAGGTTGGACCGGTTTCTCCAGAACCACTCGGAACTGGAGTCGGTTACCCTGCAGGCTTACCGGGATCAACAGCCTTAAAGGCAGACTCAGCCGTTTGTGATCTCTACTGAGAATGCAGGCGCTTCCTGCATATGTTTCTTGACGGCGCACTGCTCCATGGCCCTGACGATGCCTGCCCGATACTTCTCCGGAAAGTCAGCCGGTAGCGTCAGATGAAAGCGGATCTCACCGATCATTTTTTTCTTCTCGTCGTCAATGCACTCCATGTTGAGGGCCAGTCCCTCGGTGGAGAGTTTCCTCATTTCGCAGAAGTTCCAGGCGAAGATGCCGGCACAGGTCGCGATGGATGCGAGGAAAAGTTCAAAGGGGGCAGGCGAAGCCGCCTCACCCCCATATTTTTCCGGTTGATCGGTTTTGATGTGGAAACTACCGACCTTTGCGTCGATACATTTACCACCGGGAAATGAGACCTCAATATTGTCCATCACCTACTCTTGCTCCTGTCTATTCATGTTGACTAAATCTTTCTTTGAACACGTGCTTACCGCAGTTACCCCATAAGGCTGATTATGCGGGGTCATCAAGGTAGTGGTTTGAGCTCCTTGATCGGACCGTCGTTCTTGGTCTCTACCTGGGCATAGAGGTTGTTCAGGGCCGCCTGTAGCGCCTCTTCGATCACCGGATGGTAGAAGGGCATCTGGATCAGGTCACCGGCAGTGAGCCCCTGGGTGATGGCCCAATTGAGTAGATGGGCCAGGTTCTCACCACGGGTGGTGATCATCTCGGCGCCCAATATCCTGCCACTCTGTTTGTCGCCGTAGACCCGGATGACGCCTCGGTTCTGGCCCATGATCAGGGCCCGGCCCACCGGCGCCAGTTTGACCTCGCCAATGGCGGTAGTCTCAAGGTCGAGGCTGTCGTAGCTGGCGCCTACCAGACAGATATTGGGATCGCAGAAGTTGATTGCCAGAGGTACCTTGCGCTGGAAAGCGGTGACGCTATCTGAGGCAGCGTTGTGGCCGGCGATCTTCCCCTCATCTCCCGCCTCGTGCAGGATTGGACGCTGGCCGTTGACATCACCGGCGATGAAGATATGGGAGTCACCACACTGCATGGTATTGACGTCGTGCACCGGGATGCCTCGTTCGTCGAGTTCGATGCCGGCATTCTCCAGCGCCAGACCTTCTACATTAGGTACGCGGCCCAGGCTGGCCAGGACCTTGTCCACCAGGACGGATTGATCACCGGCGGTGACTCTCAGCTGATCGCCCTCTTCGGTGATCTCCACGGCATGGCCCAGGTGGATGGGGAAGGACTTCTGCATGATCTCCAGGGCCGCCTTGGCGACCTCCGGATCGGTAGTGCCGCCGATACGCTCGGCCATATCGAAACCGGTGACCTCGATCTCGAGGCGGCTGAGGGATTGGCCGAGTTCGAGGCCGATCACGCCGAGTCCGATGACAGCGACAGACTTGGGCAGATCCTCCAGCTCGAAGAAGCTGTCGGTGGTGAGGACTTTGTCGCCAAATGCCTTCCAAGCCTCGGGGATCAGGGGTCTGGAGCCGGTGGCGATGACGATACGCTCTGCAGTGACCTTGTCGCCGTTGTCGAGCTCCAGGGTGTGTGGGTCGACGAAGTGGGCGTAGGCTTCGACAAACTTATCCCCCATGTTGTCGGTGCTGTTGCTGAGTACCCGATCGACGAAGGTGTCGCGCAGGTCCTGTACATGCTCCATAGCTTCAGGGATATCGATGGAGAGTTCCGTGTGTCCGTCTACGCCGTAACGGCCGAGATGGGTGCGCCGGTGATAGTCTTCCGCCACCTGGATCAGTGCCTTGGAAGGCATGCAGCCGACACGAGCGCAGGTGGTTCCGGGCTCTCCACCGTTGATCAGGACAAACTTCTTGCCTGCCGGTCCAACCCGGCTGGTTGCGTTGAGACCAGCGGTGCCGGAACCGAGGATGGCGACGTCGACTTGTATTTCTGCCACGATTTTCTCCAAATAGTTGGCTGGGTGTCTGATTTTAACTGTGGGATTCTAACGGTATGGGGCGATGATTTCAGCCTACTGATATTGTGCAGTTCTGCATATCTGTATCAGCTGGAGATTGGTAAACTGTCTATTCTGTGAGCTATGGTCGAACTGGATATAGTATCTGAGGAGGATAATAACCATGAAAATTATATACCTATTGCTTCTGCTCCCTGCTATGGCTTTGGCGCAGCCACCAGGCGGACAGATGGATCAGCAGCAGTTCTTTGAACAGTCAAAACAGATGTTACTGCCGATGATGGAAGAGAGTATGCCGGCAATGAAGAAGGCGAGAGGTTGTCTGGCGAAGGCTGATGATCAGTCCGAATTCGAGGCGTGTGCCGAGATCATGGCGGAACTCGACAAGAAGATGCGTACGAGGATGGAGACGATGATGCCACCAGGCATGCAGCCCAGGGACGATTCTCCGGTTAAGGATCCGAAAAAGATTGAGTGGAATGAGAAGACCAAGAAAGAGACGCTCGATTTTCTCGATCAGTCGATTGCTATGGGGCAGGCGATGTCGGACTGCTTCAGGAAGAGTACCACCGTGGAACAGATGCAGCAGTGTTCCGTGGCGGTGATGCCGAAAAAATAACGCGGACAGCCCTGGACAGACAGGGCTAGTGAGGTCTGTCTGTTCGAGGGGGCGAGGGTATGACTCGACTCTCTCTTCGTTCAAGAGGACGAAAGCGAAATCCCTGGATCAGTTCCGGCTTGGGTTTACTGGCTCTTATGGGTGGCAGATCTTCTGCGACTGGGGGTGCCTGAGGATGGCTTGCGACGGGGTAATAGATTGGCGGTGGTGGATAGGCGATGTTGCGATAGGGATAGAGTCGCTTGCCGCCACCGCTGTTCGCACCGAAAGTGAAACAGAAGAAGGCATCGGCGGAATGTGACCAGCCGATAATAATGGCTAGCAAGCAGAGACGTCCCAAAGGGGTACCTCCCGCTTATCTGTTTTTTTCGCAAACATGCGTCAGAGTATGGCAGCTGGAGGGTTATTTGCCAGCCGATGCCGGTCTCTATTCTGATCTCTGCCTCAATTCATCTGATTGAGCGTCCAGTCATATTCATGGTCGTCAATCTCAATGATCTTCTCCAGGTTCTGCTTCAGGGGCGCCTTGGCGTAGGTCTTTAAATGGTCGATCACGGCCTTATCGTCTCCACCAAAATCCGCTTTGAACCAGTGATAGATGCTGGAAACCACGAGTTTCTCCTGATCCACTTGTACGGCTCGCGGGTGATTGATGAAGTCCTCCGCGGCTTGTTCAAGCAGTTGCTCCACATTGGTATGCGTGAAAGCAGTCCCCTGAAGGTTTGGGCAGCCCAGGGAGGCGCAGTTGACGGCATAGTGAATACGGGGATCACTCCATAGGGGTCTCAGGATTCGATGCTCAATATCGTTGAGTGAGAGGGACTGTTTGTCGATGCTGAACAGCTTCTTTCCCCAGGGGCCGTTGCTGAAAAGTCCGGGAGAGATATCGATATCCAGAATCGAATCGACCGGGTAGTGGCTGAGGATCAGATTGACGGTTGCCGCGTTGTAGAGGTTGATCCAGTAGGCAAGCTGCTGCTTTCGAGTCATCTGTTTGACCGGTAAGCCTTGCAGATATTCCAGGTAGTGACTTAACAGCCTCCGGTCCTGTTCGGGCACGGAAGCGTATCTCACGCGACTTATGCCGTCATCGGGGATCACCAGATGGCGGTCAAGAAACCCCTGCCAGGGCGAGTGGTCGATCTCCAGGGTTTGATTTTGTTGGCTGCTGTTCCAGTAGTCCCAGGCTTCGGCACGGGGTGCGGCTTGCAGATCTGCAATCAGGCAGATCAACCAGGCGAGCAAAAATATCTTTTTCGACATTGATGAATTTCCAGTTTGAGTGCTCTCATCTATCTACGCGATAGCGGTCTGTTTGGATGCGTGGGGTTCATCCATGTTGTGTTTATTAACAATGCGTGAAAGCACGCGGCAAAGTGCGGCATATAGCGCAATTGAAGTGTTGGGAAAAGTGGTAACCAGTTAATAAGTATAGGAATGATCTCATGGTTCGATTCTTGCTTTTTTCTGCGGGATTCAAACCCTGAGGTATCTAAGATAATGAAGAAATCGATTTTGACGCTGGCAATTGCCACAGCAATGTCCAGCCAGGTGATCCTGCTGGACACTGTTTCAGCTGAAGAGGAGGCGTTGCCGACGATCAACGTAGAGAGCACCAAGCTGAGTGACGTCAGTGAGGAGCAGGTGAAATCTGCCGATCTGGCGGAGGCGTTGCAGAAGAATGTGCCGAGTATTTCGATCGTGCGTCGCAGCGGTATCTCCAATGACATCATCCTGCGTGGACAGAAGAAGGACAACATCAACATCCTGATCGATGACGCCAAGATCTATGGTGCCTGTCCCAACCGTATGGATCCGCCCACTTCCCATATCCTGACCAACAATATCGAGGCGGTCGAGATTACCGAAGGTCCCTACGATGTGGAGAACTTCGGTACCCTCAGTGGTGCGGTGAAGATCACCACCAGGAAACCCTCCAAGGAGCTGGAAGGCGAAGTCAATCTGAATCTGGGTAGCTGGGGCTACCGCAAACTGGGCGCCACCGTAAGCGGCGGCAGTGACAAGGTGCGAGCCCTGCTGAGTGTCTCCAAGGAGACCAGCGAGCAGTATGAGGATGGCGACGGTAATAACTTCACTGAACAGCAGGTGGCGGCAAACGCTCCCGCGGGAAATCGTTATAAGCCTGGATACCAGGACCTGGATGCCTATGACAAATCCTCGGCCATGGCCAAGGTCTTTATTAATTTGACCGAGAACCAGGAGCTGGATCTCAGCTACACCGCCAACCGCAGTGACGACATTCTCTATCCCTCGACCCCGATGGATGCCCTGTATGACGATTCCGATCTCTTCAATCTCGAATACCGTCTGAAAGATTTGGGTAGCTACTCAAAGCAACTGACGGTCAACTTTTTCAAGTCGACAGTTGACCACCCCATGTCCACTCTCTACAGAAACGCCTCGAACATGATGGGTGAGCGGGTCAGTCACCTGGAGACAGATACCAAGGGCCTGAAGATCAAGAATGCATTCGATATCGGCGACTCCATCGAGATGACCTACGGTTTCGATACCAGCGTACGTAACTGGGATGGTCAGTATGACGGTGGTATGGCTACCGGTGTTATCAGCATCGACGATGTGGATACCGATAATAAGGCGCTCTTCGTCGAGGTGGAGAAGAGCTACGGCAAGGCTGTTGTCAAAGCGGGTGCGCGTTATGATGACACCACCATCGAGACTGGTGGCAATGTGGCCGGTCTGCAGAATAACGACTACTCCAACGTCAGTGGGTTTGTCTTTGCTACCTATCAGCTGAATGACGCGACCAAACTCTTTGGTGGCTTGGGTCGCGCTCATCGGGTGCCTGATCCACGGGAGCTCTATTTCCGCAACATGGGAGGTATGCTGATTGGTACACCAACGCTGGAAGAGACAAGAAATCATGAGATCGATTTCGGTGTCGAGAACAGCTTCGATAGCCTGGTGGTGAAAACCAAACTGTTCTACAGTTCTTTGACCAACTACATCCACTTCAATGCCTCGAAGCCGATGAATAAGTTCGAGAATGTCGATGCCACCATCCACGGTCTCGATGTCAGTGGCTCCTATTTCATTACCGACGCGATGTATCTGGATTTCGGAATGGCCTATCAACGGGGTAAGAAGGATGCGGCTCTGAGTGGTCAGACCGATACGGATCTGGCTGAGATTCCGCCTCTTAAGGCTAACCTCGCCTTCAACTACGAGTATGCGAAGAAGAGCAGCGCCCGTGTTGAGGTGGTGGCCGCAGACAAGTGGGATAACTTTGACGAAGACAATGGTGAGCAGGCGCTCGACAGCTACACGATCCTGAACCTGAAGGTTCAGCATCAGCTGACCGATCAGTTTGAGATCACCGCTGGTATCGATAACGTCTTCGATAAGACCTACGCCATCTCCAATACCTATAACGATTTGACCCTGGTCTCCAGCGGTCTGACAGGAGAGGTTATGCTGCTGAATGAGCCTGGTCGTTACCTCTACGTCAATACCACCTTCAGATTCTAAAATCTGAATATTACGGCGTCGTTTCTAAAGACACCGTAATGCTCCCTGACCCGGCTTGGTTTACAAGCCGGGTTTTTTATTTCCGTATGGGTGGTTTCACCACTTGAACTGAATCTCTTTCTGCTGCGATGATGAGTTCCGTTTTCTCTATAGTGGCCGAATCCCCATGAGTGCGCCTGATGACAACCCGAACCGTCGCCATCTGTTGATTGCGATCTCGGCGGTGATTGCGGCTGGATTCGTGCTGGCGGCGATGGATGCCCTGGGAAAGTGGTTGATGGGAAGTCTACCCACCGAGCAGGTGGTCTGGGCGAGGTACTTCTTCCATACCCTGATTGTCGGGGTCGTCTATACCGCAAGTGAGGGGCCTGGCTTCATGCGGCCTCGCAAACCACTGCTGCAGTCGATTCGGGCGGTGTTCCTGCTTTGTGTCACTTTCAGTCTCTATTCCGCCCTGCATACCATCTCTCTGGCAGACGCGACGGCGATCATCTTTTTCGCACCGGTGCTGGTGACCTTATTGGCTGGTGTGTTTCTTAAAGAGCGGGTTGGTGTCCAGGAGTGGTTGGCGGTTCTCATCGGCTTTGTCGGTGTGCTGTTTATCGTCCGGCCGGGCTTCCGGGAAATGGATCTTGCCATGCTGCTTGCGCTGGCTGCGGCGGTCTCCCTAGCCTTCTATTTTGTCATCACCCGGGCGCTTCGTGGACAAGACAGTGAGCAGACCACGCTGTTTCACACCACGGTGGCCGGTGCCGTTATCATGACCCTGCTGCTACCTCTGTGGTGGGTGCAGCCCACGGCGGAGCAATGGATGTTTCTGGTCTTGACCGGTGCCATGGGGGCGAGTGGACATTTTCTACTGGTCAAGGCATTCCATCTGGTCTCTGCCCCTGTGTTGTCGCCTTTCCTGAATGCTCAATTGGTTGCGGCGGCGCTCTATAGCGTTGTGTTTTTTGGCGATCGGCTCGATGCCGGTTTCTTTCTGGGGGCGGGATTGATCGTCAGCGCAGGCATTATCGTTTGGCTACATCAGCGATTGGTAGCCGGTAGAGTTCGACGGCGATTGTCTATGCAAAAGTCATAGGGCCTGTGAACAGGCCCTGGTTTATCGAGATTACTTAGACAGCATCTGGTCGATGATTCTCTCGCAATCCAACCAATCCTGCACATCGTGGCCTGGTTCGAAGTTTCTCTGCTCCGCCCGGTAGTAGGCCATGGTGGCGATCATCTCGTAGCGCTCACGGGGACTGATCACTGCGGTCGACTTTGTGCGTTTGGCCGTTGCCTTTTTCTTCGTCGTCTTCTTTTTGACGACCTTCTTCTTGGCTACTACCTTCTTTTTACTGGCCACTTTTTTCTTGCTCGCCTTTTTCTTTTCCTCTTTGCTGTTCACATCAAGCTCCTGGTCGTATTGCCCTTAATGCAAAGGATCAATGGTAAATTGGAAATGTTTTTGTTTGATGACAGGATTCTAAGTCCTTTGTGAGGTCATCACTAGTTATTTTGCATCTCAGGTTATGACGGATGGCGCATCTCTGCCCGTGCGGCTCTCTATTTCAGCAAGATCAATAGAAATCGATACCAAATTCTTCATCACCTCAGCGGTGGGAAGATCCTGTTTGTCGGGATCGGGCTCGAAGGCCTCAAGGTAGACCCTGAGTGTTGCACCTTCGGTGCCGGTGCCGGAGAGGCGATAGACGATACGTGAGCCATCACTGAAGCCGATCCTTACTCCCTGATGTTCAGAGGTGCTGTTGTCCACCGGATCGGTATAGGCAAAGTCATCGGCGTATTCGACCTGATATCCACCCAGTTGACTGCCAGGGAGGCCGGCAAGACGTTCGCGCAGATGGGCCATCAGGCCTTCCGCAGCCGTCTTGTCGACGGCTTCGTAGTCGTAGCGGGTGTAGTAGTTGCGTCCGAAGTGTTTCCAGTGCTGCTTGACGATCGACTCCACCGACTGCTGTTTGATGGCCAGCAGGTTGAGCCAGAAGAGTACTGCCCAGAGGCCATCCTTCTCCCGCACATGATCGGAACCGGTGCCGAAGCTCTCCTCGCCACATAGGGTGATCTTGCCGGCATCCAGCAGGTTGCCGAAAAACTTCCAGCCGGTGGGGGTTTCATAACTTTCCAGCCCAAGCTCATTCGCCACCCTGTCTGCCGCCTGGCTTGTGGGCATGGAGCGGGCGACACCGCTGATGCCGTTGGCGTAGCCTTTAACCAGATGGGCATTGGCCGCCATCACCGCGAGGCTGTCGCTGGGGGTGACGAAAAAATCCCGCCCGAGAATCATATTGCGGTCACCGTCTCCGTCGGAGGCGGCGGCGAAATCGACGCCCTTGGGTCCGCTGGAAAGTGCCACCACCTCGTGGGCGTGGACCAGGTTGGGATCGGGATGGCCTCCACCGAAATCCTCAAGGGGGACGCCGTTGATGACTGTGTCAGGTTCGGCTTCCAGCATCTCTTCCAGGATATATTTGGCATAGGGCCCGGTAATCGCATGCATGGCGTCGAAGCGCATACGGAAGCCGCCGGAGTTGAACAGCTGGCGGATACGACCGAAATCGAACAGGCTCTCCATCAACTTGGCATAGTCATCCACCGGATCGATGATCTCGATGGTGGTTTCGCCGATGCTGTGGTTGCCGATGCTGTCGAGGTCGATATCAGCCATCTCGGTAGTGAGATAGCGATCGATGCTTTGTGTTCGAGTGAAGATGGCCTCTGTGACTGCCTCAGGCGCAGGCCCCCCATTGGGGGTGTTGAATTTGATGCCGAAGTCCTCATCCGGTCCACCGGGGTTATGGCTGGCTGAGAGGATAATCCCGCCATCGGTCTTGTACTTGCGGATCACACAGGAGGCTGCCGGGGTAGAGAGCAGGCCACCCTGACCCACGAGCACCCGCTGAATCCCGTTGGCGATGGCCATGCGCAGAATGATCTGAATCGCCTCCCGGTTGTAGAAGCGGCCATCACCTCCAAGTACCAGGGTACCCCCCTTGAGATCCCTCTGAGTGTCGAAAATCGCCTGAACGAAATTTTCCAGGTAGTGGGGGGTTTGAAAGACTTTGACCTTTTTTCTCAGGCCGGAGGTGCCGGGGCGCTGATCGTCAAACGGCTTGGTTGTAATGGTTATGGTGGTCATGATCTGGGGGATTCCGTCTGCAGGTTTGCGAAAGGCTATATTCAATCACTCTGGTGAATAATATTGAAGTGCGATTATGCTGGTTGGCTGGACTCGTCGATTGTTTTCCTGGTCATCCCGCAGTTTTCCCTCCGGCGACACGACCGGAAGACCGAGTATTCGCCGGAGCTGCATGCCACCACGGTAGTCGGCGATCTGTTCGACCTCACCGATGGTTTTCGCGCCATCAACGACCTGCTTGGGTTGGGTGCATAAGGCGGGCAGGGCCATGCGCTGCGGGCGAAATTAAATTCCAGCATCGCCTCGGTATCTTGTTCCCGCTGAATTTTGACCTCTTCAGATCCATGCCTGATGGAAAAGGAGCCGACTTCCGGGGGGGCAATACTTCAAGTCCAAACGTGGGGTTGGATGAGGATAGTCAGGCAAATCAGCTGAAGAGAGGGATTTGTCAGACTGATATATCGATGCGTCTGCATGATGGGGTTCCCGGGTGACTATTGTGCAATGCACATCAACTGTGGGCATGATGTCTGACCCTGGTAACAGGTAGAAATCCGGTAATATGTGGAATATGACCTTGACCCCCAAATGGGCAGGGGACTACCCTCGACTTCTTGTCAGGAGATGAGTAGAGTCATTGCGGCAAAAATCCATTTTTTACTTGGATTGTGTATACATAAGGTCTATTCGAGGAAGGCTGACCTTTCAATTGTCTGAGCAACAATAAGCCGAAGTCCTCATGCAAACGAGCGGATAAAGAGATGAAAATTCCATTTCAGATGAAGAAAATATCGATCTTAATGAGTGGCCTGGGCTTGGGTTTTTTGCCTGTCTGGACTAATGCGGCTGATTGGATAATCACCCCTGCCGTTACTCTCGAGCAGACCTATACCGATAATGTCTTCCTCTCAGAGGAGAATGAAGAGAGTGAATCGATCACCCGTCTCAATCCGAGTATTTCGGCCTATCGCGAAGGGGCAAGAGCGAGGGTTGATATCAACTATGCTCCTGAATATCGCTATTACTGGGAAGATACTGACGAAAACGAGGTTGTTCATTTTCTTCGGGCGAACGGAAATGCTGAGCTGCTGGAGGGGTATGTGTTCCTGGATGGATGGGGAAGTGCTGATCTTACGAGTATCCAGAGCAGCGCCAGAACGGGGATTGGAGGTTTAAGCGGTTCATCTGACTATACAGAGGTCTATACGGCTGGATTGAGTCCCTACTTCAAGACCAGGTTGGGTACTTTCAGTATCTTCGAGGCGCGTTATACCGCCGATGCCGTCTACTACGACGAGGGGGATGACAATCTCGGTCAGCAAGTTGATCTTGTTCTGGGAAATGGCTCCGCGTTCAGTAATCAAACTTGGGAGATAGCGGCAAAGCAGAGTCGGGTTGACTACGACAGTCTTGAGGAAGATAACGAAACCAAACAGGTGCAGGCCGAGCTTGTCTATAGTTTGACGCGCCAATGGGCACTGTCATTCGTTGCAGGTTACGAGGAGTTTATACTGGCGTTGAGTCCAGACATAAAAGACAACATGTGGAGTGTTGGTGTCGTTTACACGCCTAATTCCAGGACAAGGATTGCCATTGGTGGTGGAGAGCGGGCGTTTGGTGACGACTACTATTTAGACTTCACTCATCGCTCGCGCCTGACTATCTGGACTGCCAACTATGAGCGTGACTATATCAGTGCACGTGAAGAGCTATTGCAACCTAGACTGTTTCAGCGTCAGGATGAATTTGGGAATTTTATAAGAAATCCCGTGCTGGAAAATCCCGTTGCGGCTGAACGCTGGGATACATCTACCATATCTGCCGATTTCTTTGTGGTAGAGCGTGCATCGACCAGTTTCACAATCGATACCGGAAGAACCAATTTAAATCTCGCCGCCAGAAATACAGATCGCGATTACGAAAATTCCGACATGGATAGCGTTGACCTTCGTTTGAGTGGCACTCTCAGTCGAGACTTTAGTCGGTTCTTTTCTGGTTATATTGACATCAGCTGGTTAGATCATGAAGAGGAGATTTTACACTACGAAGAACGGGTGGTTTCGATTGGGGGCTCTTATCTTTTTGGCGCTTCGACCGATCTTGGTTTCTCCCTGGCGAGTGTAGAACGTGATGCCGAGGAAGCACTTCAGAGTTTTGATGAAAGCCAAGCCAGTATCTATGTGACCCACAGTTTTTAGATTTCTGTGCAATATAGACAGAAGATTTACCCGAAATCCCGAGAGATAGCAGTGTGAGGGTTGAAAAAACACTCGTCTGTCCCCATATTCGGCAGAATCTTTATTAGCCTATATTTTTCATAGACTTACATAAAACTGGAGAGTCAATAGTACCATGTCCGTAGAAGCCCAAAAGGAAACCCTGGCCTTTCAAGCAGAAGTCAGTCAGGTCCTGAATCTGGTGATTCGCTCCCTCTACAGCAATAAGGAGATCTTTCTCCGGGAACTCATTTCGAATGCATCTGACGCGGCGGAGAAGCTGCGCTTTGAGTCCCTCACCGACGAGGCACTGCTGGAAGATGATGCGGAATTGAGAATCCGGGTCACAGCAGACAAAGAGCAGGGCACAGTGACCATTTCCGACAACGGCATCGGCATGAGCCGGCAGGAGGTCACCGAGACCATCGGCAGTATCGCCAGCTCCGGTACGCGCAAGTTCTTCGAATCCATGTCGGGGGATCAGGCCAAGGACAGCGAGCTGATCGGTCAGTTCGGTGTCGGTTTCTACTCCGCCTACATCGTTGCCGACAAAGTAACCATCATGACTCGTAGGGCCGGGCTCGGGGAAGAGCACGGCGTTCGTTGGGAATCGGCGGGAGAGGGTTCCTACTCCATCGAGAACATCGACAAGCCTAGCCGTGGTACCGACATCATTCTGCACCTGCGAGAGGACGAGAAAGAGTTCCTGGAGAACTACCGCCTGCGCAGCATCATCTCGAAATTCTCCGACCACATCACCATCCCGGTGGAGATGGAGAAAGAGTACTACGGCGAGGATGAGGAGAAGCCGGAGACCCCCGAATTCGAGCGGGTCAACAAAGGCACTGCGCTATGGATGCGCAACCGCTCGGATATCTCCGAGGAGGAGTATCACGAGTTCTACAAGCATGTCTCGCATGACTTCGAAGAGCCCCTGGCCTATGTGCATAACCGGGTCGAGGGTACCAATGAATATACCTCTCTGCTGTTCATTCCCAAGCAGGCCCCCTTTGATCTGTGGGATCGGGATCAGAAGCATGGCGTAAAGCTCTTCGTGCGTCGGGTCTTCATCATGGATGAGGCGGAGAAGCTGATGCCGCGCTATCTGCGCTTCATCAAAGGCGTGGTGGATGCAGATGACCTGCCGCTCAATGTCTCCCGCGAGATCCTGCAGCACAACCGCAAGATCGACACCATCCGCCAGGCCAACGTCAAGCGTATCCTCGGCGCCCTGGAGAAGATGGCTGAGAATGATCAGGAGAACTATCAGAAGTTCTGGGATCAGTTCGGCAAGGTGCTGAAAGAGGGGCCTGCTGAGGACTTCGGCAACAAGGAGCGCATCGCCGGTCTGCTGCGTTTCGCCTCGACCCACAATGAGAAGGATGAGCAGACGGTCTCCCTGGCAGACTATGTCGGCCGTATGCAGGAGGGTCAGGAGAAGATCTTCTTCATCACCGCCGACTCACCCGCTGCAGCCCGTTTCAGTCCTCACCTGGAGGTGCTGAAGAAGAAAGGCATCGAGGTCCTGCTTCTTTCAGACCGGGTCGACGAGTGGCTGGTCACCAGCCTGACAGAGTTCGACGGCAAGGCGCTGCAGTCAGTGGCCAAAGGTGAACTCGATCTGGGCGATATCGAGGATAAGGAAGAGAAGGAGAGCAGTGAAGAGGCGTCTGAGGCGCACAAGGATCTGCTGCAGAAGATGCAGGAGACCCTGGGTGAGACCGTCAAAGAGGTTAGGGTCAGTCACCGGCTCACCGACTCGCCAGCCTGTCTGGTAGTGGAGGAGCACGATATGAGTGCCAATCTCGCGCGGGTGCTGAAATCAGTCGGTCAGGATGCGCCGCAGACCAAGCCGATCATGGAGATCAACATTACTCATCCATTGTTACAACGCCTTGAGAGTGAAGATGACGGCGACCGATTCAACGATCTGACCCAGGTGCTCTTCGATCAGGCACAGCTTGCGGAAGGTGGACAGCTGGATGATCCCGCTGCCTTCGTCCGTCGTCTCAATGGCCTGATGTTGAAGCTGGCCGGCTCGTGATTTGACCGAATTTCGCGATAGCAGGAATAGGGGGGCATTGCCCCCCTTTCTAGTTGTCGTATTTAGAGTCTTCTTTGTAAGTTCTTAGTAATCCACTGAATTATAAAAGCAATTTTTATCATATAGGGCGGGCTCCGCCTATAAACCCCCTGAATCCACCCATTCATAGCCTGGTCTGGCCGAGTCTTGCTCAGCGTGGCAAACTCTTGCTACACAAGAAATAACATCCAAGGGAGAATCATAATGCGTATCATTTTGCTCGGTGGGCCGGGCGCCGGTAAGGGCACCCAGGCGAACTATATCAAAGAGAAATACAACATCCCCCAGATCTCCACCGGCGATATGCTACGCGCTCACGTGAAAGCAGGTACCGATCTAGGTGTGGCGGCGAAAAAGATCATGGACGAGGGTGGCCTGGTCTCCGACGACATCATCATGGGTATGGTGAAGGCACGCATCCAGGAGGATGATTGTC
>JBNKMQ010000232.1:0-23272 GCA_050293225.1 Sedimenticolaceae bacterium | reverse complement strand
GAAGGCGTGATCCTGCTGGCCAAGACCCGTAACGATCCGGAAGTGGTGAGAGAGCTGGGACCTGCTCTTAAATCCATCCGCATAGACTTGAAGCAAACAAACTAGGGATTTTTTTCGAACCGCACTTGACCGACCGGTCATCTCGTTTTGGATATTACTTCGTCAACAGTGAAAGGAGAGAGAAAATGAGTGAAATCGCACAGAGCCTGGACGCCAGAGGGCTCAACTGCCCCCTGCCCATCCTGAAAACCCGCAAGGCCATCGCCGCCCTGGCATCGGGCGAGATCCTCGAGATTACTGCATCAGACCCGGGGTCCGTGAAAGACCTGTCTGCCTTCTGCAATCAGACCGGCCACGAGATGCTAACCAGCGAAACCGTGGATGACGGCTTCTATTTCAGAATCCGCAAGGCATAGCCCTGTTAACCAGGAGTCAAGCATGAACACTAGCGCACAAATACTCGATATCCCGCAAAAAGACCTCGATCGCTGGTTCGACCAGCGGTTTGAGGAGAAGATGGCACAGAGGGAGGCAGATCATGTTCCCTCAATGACGATCATAGCGACCAAAGGGACCCTGGATATGGCCTACCCTCCCTTTATCCTCGCCTCTACAGCCGCAGCCCTGGGCTGGGACGTTTCGATATTCTTTACCTTCTACGGCCTCAACCTGTTGAAACAGGATCTGGATCTCAAGGTCACTCCCCTGGGTAATCCGGCGATGCCGATGAAGTTGCCAGAGGGTCCCAGCTGGATAAAGGGCAAGGAGATCCCCATGCCGACCTCAATCATGACGCTGATACCGGGATTTGAAAACATGGCAACCGGGATGATGAAGAAGACCATGGACAACAAAGGCATCGCCCGTATCGATCAGCTGCGGGAACTCTGTATTGAAGCCGAGGTGAAATTGGTCGCTTGTCAGATGACAGTGGATCTATTCGACTATGGTAAAGAGGCTTTCATTCCCCAGATCGAGGAGTGGGTTGGTGCCGCGAGCTTTCTACCGAGGGCGCAGAAGGCCGACGTAAATCTCTTTGTGTAGATCTGGCTTTGGTTTACTTAACAGCAAGGTAGTTGAAGGGACAGCCGCAGATCGGCTGTCTCAATACTACTGATCCTTCTTCGCATCTTCTGAGGCTGCATCCTCTTCCAAGAGCTTGGCCCACTCCTCTTCCAGCGAGGCGGCTTCGCTCTCTTCGGGGGTCGGGGACGGTGTCACCGAATCCATATCGGGGATCTCTATATCCACCTGAGCGAGCTCATCCATCAATGACTCGTTGACTCCACCTGTCGAGTCAGCACTGGATTCACTCTCTTCACTGGCGCTTATCTCATCGGCGATCTCCATCACCTCATCGATAATCTCAGAGACATCATCATCCACCGCTGACGCGGCCCCATCCAGGTCATCCGCTGTGGGTTCGTAGAGGTCACTCCCCTGCATCAGATCATCGGATGGCTGAAAATCGGGAATATCGATATCGACCCCAGTATCTGCCTTTGGCATATCTTCCGTTGCCGCTTCTTGCTCCATTGCGACTGTCGCATCTTCCAGATTGGGTTCCGCTTCGCTAACCTCAGCGCTCTCAGTCAGTGGTTCCTGTTGCTCAGGAACTGAGGGCTCAGGTTCCGGCATAGGCTCTTCTGATGGTGACTCTGGGACCGGTTCCGGTGAGGACTCTGCAACAGGTTCGGGCGTTGCTGCTTGAGCCATCTTTTCGAAGGTCTCTTCTGAGCCGCCGGAAAACATGGTCGAATACTCATTCAACATTCTGCCCATGGTATCCATGGTCACCTTCAGCTCATCGGAGAGACGCTCATTCTCCTCTCTTAACTTTTGTATCTCTTCTGCAGCATCACTGTCATCACTGACTTCAACCACCTCAGCCGATGAACCTTGGGGTGCATTCAAGCCCTGATAAGAGAGCACGAGATTCTCCACATCCACATCGACCTGCTGTAGAAAGACCTGATCATCTTTCAGAAAACCATTGATGATGTTTTGGTAGAGGCGCATCTCGTTTTGAGTGATGTTGTGCAGCGCCTGCTCAAGTTCAGCGCCTCCGTAACCATACTTCCCACTCAACAATGCCTTGAGGCGTTCAGTACGCTTCTTCTTGTCACTCTGAACCCGTTCCGCCAAGTGATGCGCTGCCTTACGGATACGGCCTTTTCTCAGGATTACAAGCAGTACCAAGACCCCGCTGAGTACCAGCAGACCGACAAGGGTTTCACCCACGATCAAGGCTGTCAGCTGGCTGACCTCAATCATCTTTACTCTCCTTTGCCTCCGCTTTTTCCTCAGGTTCAGGTTCAGCTTCGGGCTCATCCACCAGGCTTACCATGTTGCGCTGATTGCGCTTGCGTATCCACCAGAAGGCTCCACCACCGATCAGGATCACCAACAGGTTGATGACACCAAACCAGATGGCAGCTCCCCCCCAACCAGCCTCTTCTTCAACTTCGGCTTGTGGAGCAGGCTCTGGGGCTGGTGCCGGTTCAGGCTCTGGAGCAGGCTCAGGTTCAGGCGCTGGCGGTGGCGGCTCAGGTTTGGGTTCCGGTTTGGGTGTTGGTGGGGGTGGAGGCGCACCTATACCCTCAACCTCCATCGGCGCATCGAGATAGGTTATTGACTCTCCGCTTTGGCTGTTTGCACTGGCCTTGAGGGCGATCTTGCGCGGCCCGTTGAATCCCTCCAGGTCGACCTGGCCACTGTAGTTTCCCGGACCTGAGGTCTGCAGAGAAATCTCAACCTGCTCTCCACTCTCCTCCTCCAGCCAGGCCTGCATGACCAGACTCATGGGATCGATGAGTGAAGAGTCCGCCTTCATTTTTAAGCTGAGCTTTTTGCCGCTCTCGTCGGGAATAGCCTCCAAAGAGACTGGCGGAACCACTTCGTAGGTCATTCTCTTTTCCCGTACGAAGGTGCGACCTTTGGCATTAATAACCAGCTCACCCATGCCGCTGCTGAGGGACTCTCCACCGAAACTCATGGAGAATATGCCATCATTGGCGCTGACATCACCCTGACTACCGTCATCCATCAGGGGACGGGATTCATGCACACCGGCTATATCACTCTGGGTCGACGCGACCTCCACCACGCTGAGAAAGGCCTGCTTGCGAATCAATTTTCCATGGTCGGTAAAACTGACCTGAAAGGGCAATGTCTGACCCTGGATCAACCGGTTCGGCATCTCCGTTGTCTTCATCTTCAGATCGGTGACCACCATGACCCGGTTGTCAGGGTCCATCTCCGCACGGATACGCCACTCACCCGAAGCCGGGTTGGAAATGGTCAGCATGTCGTAACCCTGGTCCCTGTGCCACTCCACATTCGACGGCGCATTACCGGCCTTGAATGTCGTGCCGTCGGGCTTTACAACTTCGGTCGCTTCCGCATCGGGTTTGTGAAACACCAGCACCGTCGCCTCGGTGATGGAGTCGTCGATGGTGAATTTGTTATCTTTCAGAGGAACCGCATCGGGCTTGCCCACTTTTTCAAAGAGTCGCAGGAAGACCTTCTGCAATTGGTCGGCGTTTTCCACCTGTTCGTACCAGCCTCCAGTAGAGTCTGCCAGTTCCCGCATCAGTTCGTGGTCGGCATTCTTCGACAGGGCGATGGTGTGAATCACTGCCTCGCTCTGTTTAATTTTGGGTAGGATCTTTTTCAGGATACGTTGCCGTGAGGCATCGTCTTTGCTCTTGTCTCTGGAGATATCAACCATGCCGTCGGTAAGCAGGATGACACTGCGGTGATAGCCCCGGGGAGGCCCTTCCCAATCCTCGGTGGAGCGTCTGAGGGCGTCTTCGATATTGGTGTATTGACCGGGGGAGCCGATCGACTCAGAGCTCTTGCGGGCTTTTGCCTTCCAGGACTGATCGACCTTACCCAGGGGGATCTGCATATTCACGTATTGACCGAAGGTCCAGACACCGGCTCGGGTGGAAGCAGGCAACAGACCGACCAGCAGGCGTAACGCTGGACGCCGCAGATTCTTCGGATCGTTCTTTTTCATGCTGCCGGAGACATCGATGAGAATCCGGACATCGGCCCGCTCCTCCGCCGCCAGCACAGGATTCAGTGCCAACGGCAAAGCAAGAAACATGACCACAATCAGCAACAGACGCTTGGCTTGCAACATCCTGGTTTCTTCCCATTAAAGACCTACGGCCGCCGAATGGACCGTCAATAGAGGTTAGCGGCGAGGCGGATTAGCACTTTAATTCCGCAAAAAATGCGTATCTATTCTAAAAAGCTCGATGGGTGATCAGTAAGGGGACTCCATCCCCTCTGGCTGCATGTTATATCGTTTGTAGGACCACTGGTACTGCTCAGGCCTCTGTTCGATCAGCTGTTCGAGTCCGAGATTCAGCGCCCTCGCCGCCACATCGGTATCGGCATCACCGATCTCCTCTGGCGCAGGAGAGTAGCGAATATGGAATCCGCTTCCGCCGGGCAGACGCTCGGCAAAACCGAAGATCACTTTGGCGCCGGTCTTTCTGACCAGACGATTGACCAGCATCATGGTCAACGCAGGCCGACCGAAGAATGGGGCGTAGTGTGCCGCCCTGGTCTTGGGTATCTGATCGGGCAGGATACAGGTCACCCCACCACTCTGCAGAGCCAGGTAGATCTGTTTAATGCCCTGGTTGTCGGTGGGCACCAGGGTCGAGCCATTACGCTCCCGGGCGGCCTTCACCAGATCCTCCAGCATGGGTTCATTCGGCGGTTGATAGAGGGAGGTAATCTTTTCATGGTCGGGCAAGGTCAAACCCAACACCTCCCAACAACCCATATGCGGCAGGAGTATGATCAGGCCCTGCCCAGGCTCACGTTTGAAGAGTTCCTCACCAGTGACGCCTTTTACCAGGCCTGAGACCTGAGACATGGGACGGAACCAGATATAAGAGAGTTCCAGCATACTGCATCCGATCTGTTGCAGAATCTTTCGACGCATGACAGCCCGCTCTTGCACTGAGAGCGAGGGGTAGCAGATATCCAGATTGACCTGTGTAACATCCCTCTCCCGGTTGGGTATCCAATGATATAAATAACCCAGCAGATGGCCCGTGGCATGAAGCCATGAAAGCGGCAGATGGCCCATCATGCGCCAGAGAGAAATCAGCATCTGTCTCAACATGGAGGGGATTCTACCCTGTCTGCATCTGAGTAAGAAACCGATCTATTCTTCTTCTGTCGCTTTGTATTCGCCACAAGACCATCTAACATGGAATAGATACCGACTTCTTAAAGGTTGAGAGATGAGCCAAGAAAAAGAACCGATGAGCCTGACACCACAACAGGCATCCAAGATGATGGAAGACGACCCTCGCACCGTATTGGTGGATATCCGCTCCAGCATGGAGTTCCTCTTTGTGGGTCATCCCAAGGGTGCCGTACATATCCCCTGGATTGACGAACCGGACTGGACCGTCAACCCCCACTTCGTTACCGATATCCGCAAACTGCTGTTGGGTGGCACCGTCTGCACCATCGATGACGGCTGCGCCCGGTGATACTGATCTGCCGCAGTGGCAAGCGCTCACTGGAGGCTGGCAAAGCGCTGCTCGAAGGTGGATTTGTGCGCGTCTATCACATCGACGAGGGCTTCGAGGGTGATCTGGATGATAACCACCAGCGCAGTACCCTGGGAGGATGGCGTTTCCATGGCCTGCCCTGGGAACAGTGCTAGCAGCCCTGATTTTCCTGATTACCCAGAATTCTCATCCATTGCATAGAACCAGTAGCCGGTAGTAGTTATGAGTTTTGAGTTATTAGTGTTGAGTTAGGGTGTTCGCTGCGCTCACGATCTCGATACTCCCCGTCTCTCTCCCGCCAGGGGAGAGGGGGGTCTAATAAACTGTGAGCACAGCGAACACCCCAACTCAAAACTCATCACTAACAACTCAAAACTTCTCAAACCATTACTCAACTCTAGAATCGAGTGCCCGCGTGGCTGGGCATGGCCGGCAGTCAGCTTAGTTTTTAATCCCCACCCCTCTGGAGAGAAGCATCAGACTGAATGCGGTCAGCAGGCCGATGAAGCCGAGGATAATCCCCAGGGCGATGGAGATATCGATATCAGAGACCCCAAGGATGCCGAAGCGAAAGGCATTGACCATATAGAGCACCGGATTGGCCAAAGAGACGTCCTGCCAGAATGAGGGCAACAGACTGATCGAGTAGAAGACCCCGCCCAGATAGGTCAACGGGGTCAAAACAAAGGTCGGCACAATAGAGATATCGTCAAAGGTCGTGGCATAGACCGCGTTGATAAAGCCCGCCAGGGCGAAGAGTATCGAGGTCAGCAGATAGACCAGAAAGGTGATGCTATAGCTGCTGATCTGCAGATCGGTAAAGAGCAGAGAGATCACCGTCACCACCACGCCGACCAGTGTTCCCCGCGCCACGCCACCGACCACATAGCCGCTGAGAATGATCCAGTTCGGCACCGGCGCAATCAGCAACTCCTCAATGTAGTGTTGCAGCTTGGTGCTGAAGAAGGATGAGACCACATTGGCGTAGGAGTTCTGAATCACCGACATCAGGATCAGTCCTGGGACGATAAAGTCGATGTAGCTATAGCCCTCCATCTCGCCAATCCGCTCTCCGATCAGCTTGCCGAAGATAACGAAATAGAGGGTGGTGGTGATCGCGGGTGGCACTATCGTCTGCACCCAGATGCGCGTGAAGCGCAGGATCTCCTTGGTGACAATGGTGCGAAAGGCCGTCGCGTAGAGGCCCCAGGGATTGCTCATGCCGTCTCCCTCTTACCGCTCTCCACCAGATCGATAAACAGCTGTTCGAGGCGATTCTGTTTGTTGCGCATGCTGGTGACAGAGATACCCAGTCGGGTCAGGTGGCTAAAGAGGTCGTTCATCGATTGCTCCCGCTGCACCTCCACCTCAAGGGTAGAGGCGTCCGCCAGCTGTAGCGGGTAGTCATCGAGCACTGGCGCCATATCCAGAGGCTTGTCGAGGTTGAGTACAAAGATCTCCGTGTTCAGCTGACTCAGCAACTTCGGCATGCTGGTCTGCTCCACGATCTCCCCGTGATCGATAATGGCGATGTTGCGGCAGAGGCTCTCCGCCTCCTCCAGATAGTGGGTAGTGAGGATGATGGTGGTCCCCTGGGCGTTGATCTCGCGCAGGAATTTCCACATCGAGCGACGGATCTCGATATCGACCCCGGCAGTGGGCTCATCGAGAATCAATAACCGAGGTTGATGCACCAGGGCACGGGCGATCATCAGACGCCGCTTCATGCCACCGGAGAGCCAACGGGCCTGGGTCGAACGCTTTTCCCACAGATCGAGCTGCTTGAGATAGACCTCAGCGCGCTCGAAGGCAAGCTTACGTGGAATGCCGTAGTAGCCCGCCTGGTTGACCAGGATCTCCGCCACCGGCTCCCACATATTGAAGTTGAACTCCTGGGGCACCAGTCCGATCAGCCGCTTGGCCTGGTTGCGCTCCTGATCCAGATCGTGACCATAGATGGAGACACTGCCGGAACTCTTGTTGATCAGAGAGGCGATGATACTTATGGCGGTGGACTTGCCGGCGCCGTTGGGTCCCAGCAAGGCATAGAAATCCCCCGCCTGCACCGTCAGGCTGATGCCCTTCAGGGCCTGAAAACCGTTGCGATAGCTCTTATGCAGGTTTTGGATTGCTAGTGCGGTCACGGATCCGGAGCGAGGTTGCGAAACAGGGGCGCATTGTATCCCCCGTACCCCGGATTATGAAGCGCTAACGCATCGGCCCGCGAATTTGACGATTATCGCGAGAGACTGGCCTCGCTGATACTGGCCTTGATATTGGCAAGCTGGGATCGGTCCAGTTTGGCGAACCCGAGATCGACCAGGCGCTTATCTCCCGCCTTCAACACCCCGCGAAAGGAGCGCCTGACACTTTTCATCGCGCCGGTGGTGTCCCGATACCTCACCGTCACCGCCAGATTCTTTACATCGGCCGGGGTGGGGTTGGAGATCTCCGCCTTGAGTCTGCCGGTATTGTCCAGGCCACTACGCAGCTTGATATATTTCTGCGGGTTATCTTTCAGATCGATCTCCATTAGAGAGCGGTAGGCGAGCTTGCCCTGGGAGGAGCTGTTGGAAGCCGCCTTGGCATAGTAGGTCTTGGCGCCGGTGAGATCCCCTTCGCGTTTGGCGATATTACCCAACAGGGTATAGGCATTGGCGGTGGGAAGCAGTTCGATACTCTTCTGCAGGTCCTGTTTCGCCGCCTTTGAGGCCTTGAGCTTTTCATTCACCTGACCGCGCATCAGATGATTATAGAAGAAGCCGTCGTTCAGCTTGATCGCCTTGGTGTAGTGACTCCTGGCGGTTTTGTAACGTTTCTTGCTTGCTTCGATATCTCCCAGTAAGGCGTGGAATTGCGCCTCCTTCGGCTCCAGGGAAATCGCCTTTTTAGCCAGGTTCAGGGCAGTCTTCGTATCTTCATCCCCCAGCGCCTTGCGGCCTTTGTCGTAGGCTTCATAGGCCGGCTTGGTCTTCTTCAGATGGGCGATTTTCGCTTGATATCTCTCCTTCCCCTGCTCCCCCCCCGGCGGTAGCGTGGCGCGGGTCTTGATATTGTTATCCACTCGCTCCTGAGAGGGCGGATGACTGGCGAACAGGCCGCTCAGCCAATCCTGTCGTTTGCCCTCGGAGAGTCGCACAAAGGTCTGCTGCAGATCGACCGCTCCCTGGGGGTCATAGCCCGCCTTCGACATATATTTCATGCCATAGTGATCGGACTCCCGCTCGGCATCGCGGCCATATTTATGCGTGACCAGTTGCGCACCAAGCCCGGCACCCAAAGTGGCCAGCTGGGCATAGTCCTTTCCCTGAGTCCCGACGACTGTCGCCATCACAGCACCCTGGATCAACATACCCCGGGACATACTGTTCGCTGTGTGCTTGGCAGCGGCGTGGACAATCTCATGTCCCAGCACTGCCGCCAATTCCGCTTCGCTCTCCAGCTCCACCAGCAGGCCCCGGTTAATGGAGATTTTTCCTCCCGGCAGCGCCCAGGCATTGGGCACGGAGTTGTTCAACACCTTGAACTCATAGGGCAGTTTGCGATCACTGACCGCCGCCAGTTTCTGTCCAACTTGGCTGACATAGGCGGTCAATTGTTTATCGACCACATAGTCACCACCCTGGGATTGGCGCAATGGGGCGTAGTTTTTCTTGCCGATCTCCAGCTCCTGCGCCTCAGAGACCAGGCTGAGCTGGTTTTTACCCGTGACTGGATTGACCGCACAGCCCGTCAGTGAAACCAGAAGCAGTAACACCGAGATGAGTGCTGTTTTCTTCATCATGCTCTCCGCCCACGAAGCCAATTGATAATTGATCGATTATCACGCCTGCCTGTTCACAAATCGAGGCCAATCCCCGGTGAGTTCAATCAATATTACAATCTCATCTGCGAGGCTCTAAGATTAACCAGCAAAAGAACTCGAGCAAAATCAGCCAACAAACCGATCTTTCCAACTCAAGAGGGAAAAAAATGTCCAGAAATATCGTGATCTGCTGCGATGGCACCGGCAATGAGATCAAGGCTGATTCATCAAACGTATTGAAACTCTACCGTCTGCTGGATAAGAACCAACAGCAGCTGGTCTACTACGATCCCGGCATCGGCACCATCGGCAACCTGCGTGCCTGGCAGAAATACTCACAGCCGATCAAACAGGTATTCAGCCTGGCAACTGGGGTTGGCCTCGACAGGAATGTCCTCGACGCCTATCGGTTTCTCATAGAAAATTATCAGGAAGATGACGAGCTTTTTCTATTTGGGTTCAGCCGTGGTGCCTACACCGTCAGAGTCTTGGCGGGACTGATACATCTCATGGGTTTACTCAAGCCTTATCAGGACAATCTCGCAAGCTACACCTACAAGGCCTATAAGCAGGCCAGCCAGGAAGGTGATTTCTCCATCGCCTGGGGCTTTCGCCGGACAACTAAGCCACTAACCGTTCCAATCAAGTTTCTCGGTGTCTGGGATACTGTCAGCTCAGTGTTGATCCCCCGACCCGATCTGCTGCTTGGCATACAACAGCAGACACTCCCCTACACAAAGAACAATCCCAGTGTGGAGATCGTACGCCATGCCCTGGCCATCGACGAAAGAAGAAGAATGTTCCGTGCCAACCACTGGGGCAATGAGCAAACCTACAACCCGAACCCATTTGATGAGGGTGAAGACAAGCCCCAGGATATCAAACAGGTCTGGTTTGCCGGCTACCACTCCGACATCGGTGGCGGTCACCCGGAGCGGAGGAGTGGCGCGGCAAAGTATTCACTCAGATGGATGCTTGAAGAGGCGAAGCCCCATGGTCTGAAATTCAATCAGGCCCTCTTTAACAACATCGTGCTAGGAAAGGAACGAAAGGGCAGCAAAAGAAAGTACACAGCGCCCAGGAGCGATGCACCACTGAACGACTCTATGAATCCAGGCTGGCAACTGCTGGAGTATCTACCAAGACAGGTAAAGTATCGAGAGTGGCCGAAGCGTGACGACTTCATGGGCTTCTATCTCCCCCAAAGCGAACCACGGACCATCGAGGAAGGCGCTCTCATCCACCACTCAGTGACAGAGAGAATGGAACTGGGCCTCGGCTATCGGCCAATCAACCTGCCTGAGACCTTTGAGACTGTCTACGATGCAGATGAGGAAGAAGTCGATTAGTCTCCTCACGACAGGCTCTGTCATCATCTCCGTCACCTGGGGGAATTCCGCAGTGACCACCCGGATGGATGGTCACTACTGACTCCGCCATTAAGCCACATCTTGTTGCTCGGTAAACGCCTCTCTCAGCAGAGAATCGAGGATGCCCTTATCTTCCAGCTGACGCAGATCGTCGAAGCCTCCAATGACCCGATCGTTAATCACTATTTGAGGCACTGTTCTACCCCGGGTACGTTCGACCATCTCCGTCAGCAGCGCCCGATCTGATGCAATGTCGTACTCCTCATAGGCGATCTCCTTCGCATCCAGCAGCGCCTTGGCATGGTGACAATAGGGGCATTGGGGTTGGCTATAGATTTCAACTTTTCGCATGATATTCTCCATCGTCTGTTATGTCTGAATGACATTATTGGAGAATGTAGAAAGACTTAGTATGTCACTTTTTCCATTATTTATGTCTATTCGTCTAACATGGACTATATTCAAGACGATGGACCTCCTCAGCGAAATCCTCCACACACTGCACCTTAAAGCAAGCGTCTTTCTGCATGCCTGTTTTCGTGGAGAGTGGGCGGTGGATACCTCGGGAGAGCACCGGGCCACCTTCCATATGGTGGCAAGGGGTGGCTGCTGGCTGCATATGCCTGGAGCATCAGAACCCATCCCCCTGGCGGGTGGCGATCTGGTCGTCTTCCCCCATGATGCAGCGCACAGGATATCCAACAGTCAGCAACCTCCTGACGACTCGGTACCACTGAATCAGCTACCGGATTCAAATCAAACCGGACCAGGGGTCACTTTAATCTGCGGCTATTTCGACTTTGATCGACATAGCTGGAACCCCCTGATCGAAGCGCTTCCCGAAACCATCCTGATGCGGGATGAGGATTCAAGCAGCCTGCCCCTGAGCGACACCATCGGCCATATCCTGATGTATGAGGTGGAATCGGCCGAGATGGGCGGCAATCTGGTAATCGATAAACTCTCAGAGATCCTCTTTATCCACATCATCCGATATCACCTCTCCAAATCCACTCAAAATGGCTTTATCTCAGCACTGGCTGATTCCAAGCTGGGCAAGGCGTTGCAGAAGATCCATCAACAACCGGGAAGCGCCTGGACCGTGGATAGTTTGGCCAAGGTTGCAGGTATGTCGCGCTCGGCCTTCTCCATGCGCTTCAGGCAAAAACTCTGCATGGCACCGATGCAATACCTGACCCGCTGGCGCATGACACTGGCGAATGATCGCTTTCTGTATACGGCAGAGTCGGTGGCCCAGGTCGCCGCGCAATCGGGATACGAATCGGAGGCAGCCTTCTCAAAGGCCTTCAAAAAACACTTTGGCTACGGCCCTGGAGCGGCGAGGCGAAAAAAACAGCAAGATAAATAAACCTGATAATTCCTCTGCTTTTGTCTATAAATAGTCATAGAAAGTTGGAGCGACTCAATTTGAGTAAGACCCTGGAGCACGATAATCCGATGAAAAGCCTGCTGCTGAGAAACCTCTCTCTTCTCTCCTACCTGATACTCATTGGTCTGATTCTCTGCGAGCCGGCGCTGGCGAATAAATTCGAGACAATCGGTGGTGGTGTGCAGGGCTCTTCCAAAGTCAAAGTGGAGTATCTACAGGTCATTGCCTATGTTGCCAGCGGGATATTCTTCATCTCCGGCATACTCGCCATCGTTCTGCATAACAAGAATGCGCAGACCCTCAACTACACCATGTGGAAACCCTCTGCGGCGATCTTCTTTATCCTCAGTATCGCTGCGCTGCTGGGCGGGATATATATGAATTAGCAGCTGTCAGCTTAGGGCCTGTTAACAAGCCCTAGGCAGAAGCAGGGGGTAAGACGTAGAAGAAAACTGAAAAGAAGTGCAGCGCACTGCCACCCATGACAAACAGATGCCAAACTGCGTGGTGATAAGAGAGCCGCTTCCAGACATAAAAGATAACTCCCAGGCTGTAACTCAGCCCACCGGCCAAAAGTAGCACAATCCCTCCGATAGCCACCGAATCGATCAGCGGCTTGATCGCAATCAGCACCAGCCAACCCAAGCCGAGGTAGAGAGTGATCGACAGCCATTTGATACGCCGCTTCATAACCAGCTCCAGCACCATACCCAGAGTCGCCAGTCCCCAGACCAGACCAAACAGCGACCAGCCCCATACGCCTCTCATATTCACCAGGGTAAATGGCGTGTAGGTGCCGGCAATCAAGAGAAAGATGGCTGCATGATCGAGTCTTCTCAGCAGTTGTTTACTCCTCGACTGAGGGATACCGTGATAGAGGGTTGAGGCGGTGTAGAGCAGAATCAGAGTGGCCCCGTAGATGGCGCTGCTGGTGATATGCCAGGCATCACCATAGCGCGAAGCGAAGGCCACGAGGACAGCTAGACCGGCAATACTCAACAGAAGACCGATACCGTGGGAGATGGTATGGGCGATCTCCTCACCCAGACTATATTCGCTCTTAACCAATTCTGGCGTGTTCATTCTGGAAGGCTGCATCACTCGGCAAACTCCAATCTATCTTGAAACTTATCCAACGCCTTCCTGGCACAAACTTCATCACGATCCCCACCTGGTGCGCCACTTACACCGATGGCGCCCAATCGATAGCCGCCAGCAGATATCGGCAGACCCCCCTGTAGGACAAGTATCCCGTCGACATGGTTCATCTCCTGCTGGATATCCCGCCGGTTATCACGAAACTGACCCGAGGCTATCCCCGACAAGATTACCGCATTTGCCTTCTCTCTGGCGATCTGAATGGTGAAGCGGCTGGCCTGTGCATCCCGCATCAGGGCCACTTCAGCCCCATCTTGCGCAACAACCACAGCCGTCACCTGGTATCCCTCTTCCCGACACGCCTCGACCGCCGCTCTGACCATATCGAGAGCGAGATCAGGACTCAATCTTTTGACGCTAATCAGATCCCCTGCCGAAAGCAGAGAAGGAATTAAAAGCACCCCAAGAGATGCCCATTTAATAGAAGCCTTTGACATTTTGACCCATCTCTTGCGTATCAATTGGGGAAATCTCCGGCATATTTATCTATCCACTCGAGAGCCGCCTCTTCACCGCTCAACTCCCGTCCTTCGCTCTGTTTCACGCTCTCGCGATAGTGTTCGATATAGCAGAGCTGCTCCACCATACGCACAGCATAGGCCGTCTCTTCCTGGGTGAACTTGACGCCTATCTGGTAGCTGTCACCCTCATGCCGACACCAAACCACAACACCGGTGGCGTGGAATTGCGGCGGCGTAATCGGGATGGCGAAGTGGATCTCCTGTCCAGGTTCAACCCTTTCACTGGAGACGAAACAGAGCCCACCCTCACTATAGTTGCTCAACTGATCCCGTTTGGCATCTGCCTGACCACCCAATTGGTAATCAATCGGCACATCTGAGGGATGTCTGATATAGAGACGCATACAATCTGATCCTGAGACTGGAAAGAGCCAGCACCTCTTAAACAAAGCAAAGACCCCGGCCTTTTGCAAGCATCTCAGGGGCGAGCCGGCCAATCCTAAGGCCCGCTCCCACTTGATAACTCAAACCAATCATCACAGAATCAGTTGATGAAAACACCCCCATTTCAGCAAATGCTGGAGGCCTTGATTGCCGCCCCATCGGTCAGTAGTGTCAATGCCGCCTGGGATATGAGCAATGCCAATGTAATCGAACTCCTCGAACAGTGGCTCTCCAATCTCGGCTTCAAAACCGAAATAGTCGAGATACCCGGCCATCGCGACAAAAGCAACCTGATCGCCTCGGCAGGTAGCGGCGACCAGGGACTGGTGCTCTCCGGCCATACTGACACCGTCCCCTTTGATGCAGAGAAGTGGCGCAGCGACCCGCTCAAGGTGACCGAAAGGGACGGCCGCTTCCACGGCATCGGCACCGCAGACATGAAAGGCTTCTTCGCTGTCGTCATCGAGGCGATTCGTGAGCTGGACCTGAATCAGCTGCAGCAGCCCCTGATCATTCTCGCCACCGCCGATGAAGAGAGCAGCATGTGCGGCGCCAAGGCCCTCGATGATCTGCATCTGAAGCTGGCACGTCACGCCGTGATCGGTGAACCCACCAGTCTCAAACCGATCCACATGCACAAAGGCATCTCCATGGAGTCGATCCGCCTCACCGGCAAGGCGGGGCACTCCAGCAACCCAGACCTGGGGGTCAACGCCCTGGATGGCATGCACCGGGTACTGGGTGAGGTGATCCGATGGCGTGAGGATCTGCAGCGACGGTTCCAGAATCCCGCCTTCGAGATCCAGGTGCCGACTCTCAACCTGGGCCATATCCACGGCGGCGACAACCCCAACCGCATCTGCGGTCACTGCGAACTCCAGTTCGACCTGAGGCCGCTACCTGGGATGCAGATCAGCGATCTGCGGGGAGAACTCAGTCAACGGCTCGATAGTCTGTTGAGCGACAGCGGTCTGGCATGGGAGCTGGTTCCGGTATTCGACGGCATACCCGCCATGGAGACACCAAAAGAGGCGGCCATCATACAGACGGTGGAGCGGCTCACCGGCGCCCCCGCCAGTGCCGTCGCCTTCGGTACCGAAGGACCCTATCTCAACGAGTTGGGACTACAGACCGCCATCTGCGGACCGGGAAATATCGATCAGGCCCACCAGCCGGACGAATATCTGCCCCTGGAACATATCCAACCGGCGATCAACCTGATACAGTCTCTGGTCAAGCAATTCTGTTTAGAACCAGACAGTTAGTAGAAAGATGAGCAAGCGCAGCAGCACAATCCCGGACAATTTCGTCGACTGGTTTCGCGGTTCGTCGCCCTATATCCATGCCCACAGGGGACGCACCTTCGTCATCGCCTTCGGTGGCGAGGCCGTTGCCGATGATCAGTTTGCCAATCTGATCCACGATATCGCCCTGCTTCACGGTATCGGCATCAGGCTGGTGCTGGTGCATGGCGCGCGCCCACAAATCGAAGATCGCCTGAAAAGCCGCAAGGTGGAGATGCAGTACATCAACGGCCTTAGAGTCACTGATGACGCCGCCCTCACCTGTGTCAAAGAGGCTGCCGGCGCCGTTCGGGTAGAGATTGAGGCGCTGCTCTCCATGGGACTGGCCAACTCGCCTATGGCTGGGGCCAGGATACAGGTTGCTTCGGGCAACTTCGTCACCGCAAGACCAATTGGGGTGAGGAACGGCATCGACTACTGTCATACCGGCGAGGTACGCAGAGTCGACGCCCAGGCCATCGAATCACGACTCGATAGTGGCGCCATCGCCCTGGTGCCCCCGCTGGGTTATTCGCCGACGGGAGAGGTCTTCAATCTCAGTGCCGCCGATGTAGCCGCTTCCGTCGCCATCGCCCTGGGTGCCGACAAGTTGATCAACCTGGTGGAGCACAAGGGGGCAACGGACTCCCGCAACCGGGTCATCACCAACATGGTGCCGAAGCAGGTGGACGAGCTCATCGCCCGTCGCAAACAGCTGCCGGAGGATCTGTTGCAGTCCCTGAATGCCTCCCTGGATGCCAGCCGCAGCGGCGTCAAACGGGTCCACCTGATCGACCGGCGGCAGGATGGCGCCCTGTTGAAAGAGCTCTTCACCCGCGACGGTATCGGCACGCTGATCACCGCCGAACCCTACGAGGAGACCCGTACCGCTCGTATTGATGACGTGGGTGGACTGCTCGAACTACTGGAGCCCCTGGAAGAGACAGGTGTGCTGGTAAGGCGTTCGCGGGAACTGCTGGAGACCGAAATCGACTGCTTCACCCTGATGGAGCGGGACGGCATGGCCATCGCCTGCGCGGCACTCTATCCTTATCCCCAGGAGTCGATGGCGGAACTGGCCTGTGTCGTGGTGCATCCCCAATACCGGGGGGGAGACCGGGGTGAGCGGCTGCTCGAGCATATGGAGAACGCCGCCAGGCAGGAGGGGATTGATCAGCTCTTCATCCTCACCACCCAGACCGCCCACTGGTTCCGGGAGCATGGATTCATCCAGGCCGATCTGAAGGCCTTGCCGATGAAAAAGCGGGAGCTCTACAACTACCGGCGTAATTCCAAGGTCTTTATCAAACCCCTTTAAGCCTCACTGCAAATCAACAGGTTAGCCCCTATACCTGGGGATAACCACGTCGCGAAAAAGGGACATTCCCGATTTCCTTACTAATTTACTCTGTTTATCCTTCCAGCCAGCGATAATAATTTAATTCCATAATTCAATTGATATCCGAGGATCCCTATGACATCGGAAATCTCTTTTGAGCTGCAAAGAATAGTCTGTTACGGCCTGCTGGCGCTGGGTTTCATACTACTGGCGATCAACCATGTCACTGTGGTGAGTGGTGATCCCTGGCTGATACCCGCCTTCCTGCAGCTACACTAACCCCCTTCTTCTCCCTCCGACGCATGTCGGAGGATGAACAATTGTCGTCTAGCAGACAATTGTTACCCCTGACATAAATCCATATCTAACTGTTTTACAAGGAACAATACGTTTGGCATATGCATTGCATAACGTATTTCAGGTTGTTCTATATCCACCGTTATGCAGTTAAGATGCATAACGCTGGTAGAACTAAGAACATGCAACAACAGGACTCATCAAGGGATGAACAAACGATCCGCATTTGTATCCGGCGATCTGCGACTCAGCGGTGACAAGGGGGGTGATATCACCGCCAAGCGTGTCGCGCTGCTGGAGTCGATAGACGAACAGGGCTCTATCTCCGCCGCTGCCAAACAACTGGGTATGAGTTACCGCTCCGCCTGGGATGCGGTGGATGAGATGAACAACCTTTGGGAATCACCCCTGGTGGCCAAGCAACCCGGCGGCGCCCAGGGGGGCGGCACTCGACTCACAGCGGAAGGTGAGCGCCTCATCCACGGCTTCAAGCTGTTGCAGGAGGAGTACCTGCGCCTGACCGAGAATCTCAGTCGCAACCTGGATGATTTCGAACAGTTTCAACAGAAGATCAGGAGACTTACCATGCGAACCAGCGCGAGAAACCAGTTCCAGGGACAGGTGGAGATCATCAGCGCGGGCCCCATCAACAGCGAGGTCACTCTTGCCATCAACGACAAGGATCGCTTGACCTCCGTCATCACCAGCGAGTCCCTGGAACAGCTCGGCCTCAGTCTCGGCAGCGAGGCCTACGCCCTGATTAAATCCTCCTTCATCATCCTGACACCTGAAGATGGCTGCGGCATCACCAGCGCCCGCAACCGCCTCTGCGGCACCCTGAGAGAACTACGCCACGGCCCTGTCAGCAGCGAAGCAATCATCGAACTGGAAGGAGACAAGACTCTCACCGCCATCATCACCGAGGATAGCGCCCAGGAGATGGCATTGGAGCCCGGCAGTCGGGTCTGTGCCCTGATCAAGGCATCCCATGTCATCCTCGGCGTTAACTAACCACACCACCATGACCAGGAGTATTGTCATGCATTCTACAAAAACTCTCGTACTCGCCTGCTTACTGGGCACTAGTTTAATCACCAACCAGGCGTGGGCCGAAGAGGTCAAAATCGCCGTCGCAGCCAACTTCACCGATGTGGCGCGAGAGCTCGCGCCTCTGTTTGAGCAAACCACCGGACACACGACAAAGACCAGCTTCGGCTCCACCGGCAAGCTCTATGCACAGATCCAACACGGCGCCCCCTACGAGGTCTTTCTCGCCGCCGATACCCGGCGTCCAATCAAGGCGGAGACTAGCGGTCTGGCGGTTGCCGGCAGCCACTTTGTCTATGCCAAGGGCAAGTTGGTACTTTGGAGCGCCAAGGCCGGTCAATTCACCGATGGGGAGGCGTTTTTGCAACAAGGAGATATCAAACGTCTCGCCCTGGCCAATCCCAAGACGGCGCCCTATGGCGTCGCGGCGGAAGAGGTCATGCAGCAGACAGGCACCCTGTCCCGACTGCAACCCAAACTGGTGAAAGGGGATTCCATCTCACAGACCTTTCAATTTACGGCCACCGGTAACACCGATGCGGGCTTTGTCGCCTTGGCCCAGCTGAAAGTATGGAAAGGGGAATCCGGTAGCCTGTGGGAGATCCCCGGCGACTATTACAAACCTATCGAACAGGCCGCTGTGTTGTTGCAGAGGGGTGAGAAGAATCCTGCTGCCCTCGCCTATCTCGAATTTCTCAAGAGCGATGCCGCCCGTGAGGTGATAGAGAGCTACGGCTATGGGTTGGCGCCCGTTCCCAGTCCTGCAGAGAAGGAGTAAGCATGGCATTCGATTGGCAACCCGTCTGGTTGACGCTGAAGCTGGCAGGCACCACTACCCTGCTGCTGCTGATCATCGGCACCCCCATCGCCTGGTGGCTGGCACGCACCCAGGCCTGGTACAAGCAGGCGCTGGCCGCAGTGGTCGCCCTGCCCCTGGTGTTGCCACCCACGGTCCTCGGTTTCTATCTGCTGATCATGCTGGCACCGGACGGACCCATCGGACAACTCACCCAGAGCCTGGGGCTGGGCACCCTCCCCTTTACCTTTGAAGGCTTGGTCTTCGCCTCAGTGCTCTACTCCCTCCCCTTCACGGTGCAGCCGTTGCAGAACGCCTTTGAATCTCTCGGCC
The DNA here is from genome assembly GCA_050293225.1 of Sedimenticolaceae bacterium. Taxonomy (GTDB): domain Bacteria; phylum Pseudomonadota; class Gammaproteobacteria; order Chromatiales; family Chromatiaceae; genus Thiodiazotropha. The sequence continues at coordinate 4,006 of JBNKMQ010000232.1, read as the reverse complement.
AGCGCCCCATGGAGGTAGCAGCAACCCTGCGCGCATCCCCCTGGGACAGATTCATCAGCGTGGCGGTGCCATTGGCAAGGCCGGGATTTCTCACCGCTGCGGTACTCTCCTTCGCCCATACCGTGGGCGAGTTCGGCGTGGTGCTGATGATCGGCGGCAACATTCCCGGCGAGACCCGGGTCCTCTCGGTGGCGATCTACGACTATGTGGAGACCCTGGAGTATGACCAGGCCCACCTCCTGGCCGCCGGCATGCTGGTCTTCTCCTTCCTGGTCTTGATGAGCGTCTATCTGGTCAACGGCCGACTCAACCGGAGTCACCAGCCATGAGCGGTATCGAGGTCAGCCTGCAGAACCGTCTGGGGGATTTCGATCTGGATGTGGATTTCACTGCGCCGGCCAAGGGGGTCACCGCCCTCTTCGGCCGCTCCGGCTCCGGCAAGACCAGCGTGTTGCGGGCGGTAGCCGGACTGGTGCAGACCCCTCAAGGTCGGGTCAAAATCAACGATGAGGTATGGCAGGATAAAAAACGGTTTGTCCCCACCCACCGGCGTCCCCTGGGCTATGTCTTCCAGGAAGCCAGCCTCTTCCCCCACCTCTCGGTAGAACAAAACCTCGAGTATGGAATGCGCAGGGTGCCGAAGGCAGAGAGGCAGATATCCGTCGATAGCGTGATAGAGCTACTCGGCATCGGCGATCTGCAGCATCGCTCGAGCCACAGCCTCTCCGGCGGCGAGCGCCAACGGGTCGCCATCGCCCGGGCACTGCTGACCAGTCCCAAATTGCTATTGATGGATGAACCCCTGTCGGCCCTGGACCACGCCGCCAAACAGACCATCCTGCCCTATCTGGAGAGTCTGCATAACGAACTCTCCATTCCCTCCCTCTACGTCTCCCACGACCCCAACGAGGTCGCCCGGCTGGCGGATCAGATGATCTTGATGGAGCGGGGAAAGGTCATCGCCCAGGGCGATGCCGCCAGTCTGCTGACCCGGCTCGACCTGCCGCTGGCGGAGTATGACGACGCCTCGGCCCTGCTCGAGGGGATCGTCAGCTCCCACGACCACACCTACCACCTGACCTGGATCTCCCTGCACGGCAACCGGGTCGCGGTGCCACGGGAGGATCTGCCGGTGGGTCACCACGCCCGCATCCAGATCCAGGCGAGGGATGTGAGCCTCTCCCTCCACGCCCACTCCGACACCTCTATCCTCAACGTCATGCCGGCCCGGGTCATCGACACCCACGACCTCAATCCGACCCAGGTGATGATCCGACTGGAGCTGGAGGATGGACAGACCCTGCTCTCCCGCATTACCCGCCGCTCCGCCACAGGACTGGGGATTCAGGAAGACGCGCTGGTCTACGCCCAGGTCAAGAGTGTGGCCCTGCTTGACTCATGAACGCCCCTCTGGGAATAACTGCAGGTATTGATTATTGGCATGGGTAGGTAAGTTTTGAGTTCTTAGTGTTGAGTTTTGAATGGAGGTGTTCGCTGCGCTCACGGTTTATTAGCCCCCTCTCCCCTCGCGGGAGAGGGCCAGGGAGAGGGGGACTGAAAATCAGTGAACGCAGTGAACTCCTCCACTCAACACTCACTCAAAAGCTCAAAAGCTCAAAACAATTTGACTGTGCAGTCAAAGCCAACAGACACCGCAAAAGAAAATCCCGCTGTTAACTTCCGGTTTTTAAGCAAGCCTTAAGAGACATGAAGTAATTCATGTTTTCAACATCACCCATCTGGCCCTAAGACTGGCTTGCTCTATAATGGGAAAAAAATCACAATTAGCGCTAGCGCTCTCTGCGGCAGCAACCGCGAGAAATTACGACCCGTTTCCTGACGGAAGGAATTCAGATAACCATGCCTGCCAGTCGCACTTGTCACCATCTCCGCACCATGCAGCTTCTTGCAGGGTTCACTCTCTCGCTGCTGATGCTTGCAGGTTGCGGCGGCGGCGGAGGTGGCGACGGAGGTGGTGGTGGAACCCCGACGCCCTCCACCCCGGTGGCAAGGTTCGCCTATCTGGCCAACAGCGGTGACGATACCATTTCGGTCTTCATCGCCAACAACACCAGTGGACAGCTGACCCATCATGGCTATGCCCTGACCGGCGACGGCCCCAACTCCCTGACCATCGATCCCAGCGGCCAATTCGCCTATACCACCAACACCAACTCCCAGGATATCTCCCTGTTTCTCATCAATAGCCTCTCCGGTGAATTGATTCCTGCAGACTGCGACCTGGAGACTGGCACCGTAGACAACTGCACCACTATCGGCGGCACACCGGTAGACCTCACATTCGATAGTGATGGACGCTATGCCTATGTGGCCAACCAGACCACCAATACCATCAGCATCCACCTGAAAGACCCCATCGAAGGGGCGCTGAGTAGCGCACTGTCGGTGCAGCCTCCAATAGATGTCACCCTTACTGGCGGCCTCTCACCCAGTAAAGTCCTGCTGCATCCGACAGGCAGCTATCTCTATGTCGTCCAGTCTGGCAGCGACAACCTGGGAATCTACGATGTCAGCACTACCGACGGCACCCTGCTGGAGAAATCGGGAAGCTCTCCAGTCGCTTCTGGCGGCAGCTCACCGACAGACATGGTGATCACATCTGACGGCATGTTTGCCTATACCGCCAACAGTACATCCGGTCACATCGGTCTGTTCACCATCGACGCCAACGGCCTGCTGGTAGCGAACGGGACACCTGTCGCCACCGGCCTGACACCCCATGCGCTGGTGCTGGACAGTACAGAAAAATGGCTCTATCTCCTCAGCCGTGAAGCCTCTGGCAGTGTTTCGGTATTCGAGATTCAGAGTGACGGCAGCCTGTTGCAGATCAATTGCAACGGCACCAATTTGACCTGTGCTGTTGGCAGCCTGCCGGAGTCGATCACCCTGGATACCACTGGCCAGTTCCTCAGTGTCTCCAATGGAGCCGATAACACCGTCAGCCTCTTCTCAATCGACCAGACAAGTGGTGAATTGACCCGTGTTGGGACACTTTCGGCACGCGCAACACCAGGCGCCCTCGCCTACCTCTCTGATCCGGCGGAGGCGGTGGTCACCCCCAGGTTTACCTACACGGCAAACTTTGACGGTTTCAACATCTCATCCTATTCGATCAACGCCAGCAACGGCTCACTGACATCCCTGGGCGCACCAACAGCAACAGCGGGCAAGCCCTCTGCTGTAACAACAGATCTGACCGCCAGTTATCTCTATGCCACCAACGACACCACTGACAATGTCTCGGTCTTCACCATCAATAGCGGTAGTGGTGCCCTGACTGAGATCTCAGGGTCACCTTTCTCTATCGAAACCCTGGAGGTCGGCCCACTATCCATCACTGTCGATCCCTCGGGTCGATTCGCCTATACCGCCAACTCTTCAGATAGCCTGTCGGCGTTCTATATCGACAGTACATCCGGGGCTTTAGGCCTGATGACCGGCTCGCCCTTTACCGCAGGCGATAACCCGAGTGCGGTTACCATCGATCCCACCGGTCGTTTTCTCTACAACACCAACATACTTTCCGATAGTGTCACCGCCTTTACTATCAACACTTCTACTGGTGCTTTGACACCCATTGGAACATATGCGGCTGGAGACGGACCCAGCTCGATCGCTGTCGACCCAAGCGGACGCTTTGTCTATGTCACCAACAACGGCTTTCCATCTTTTAACGTTTCAGCCTATTCGATCAATCCGCTGACCGGAGCACTGACCGATATCCCCGGCTCTCCATTCTCAGCCGGTAACGCCCCCATATCTGTTACTGTCGATCCCCTGGGCAAATTTGTTTTTGTGGCCAATCGCAGCACCCAGAACGTGACACCCTATACCATCAATCAGACCACGGGAGCACTGACAGCCGGCACCGATGTGGCAACGGAACTCAATCCGCAGGCGATCACCATCGACCCCTCCGGTCAATATGTGTATGTGTCGAATGGAGATTCCAACAGCATTTCGGGTTATAGCGTTAACGCCACCT
>JBNKMQ010000231.1:0-10204 GCA_050293225.1 Sedimenticolaceae bacterium | reverse complement strand
GGAATGTCAGAAATGAGCGGCTATCAACCGGTGGGTACAAAGGCGGGAAAAAGCGCAAACCTAGAAAAGACTGGGTAATCAACTGGGATACTCACGAAGCCCTGATCGACAGAGATGGCGCCCTCAAGCTCCTGGAGGCCCTGGAGAATAGCACCATGTCAAATCTCAGGACCAAGGGTGCTAAATTCGTGCTCTCTGGAATCCTAATCAGCCCTGCAGGCGATCCGTGGCATGGAGAGACCCAAAGAGGCCGGGAGATCTATAGGGTAAAGAGGACCAACACCACGCCAAGCAAACAGCTCGAGCGGGAGTTCTTAGAAGACAGCATCCTTGACAGGATACTCAAAGACCTGAAATCAAAGCAGATGGCAAATGCCTTGCTATCCAACGCACAGAAAGCCCTGCCATCTCATGGCGACCCAAGGCTGAAAGACCTCAGAAATAAATCCCGAGCGATTGAAAAGGAAATAGAGAAATTTGTCGACCTCGCGGGAGAACTCGAAAACCCCGGCCCCATGCTAAAGCGAATCGACAGGCTCGAGATGGATAGGAAATTTATCGAAAGAGAGATCTCAATCGTTCAATCTGAGGCCGCAGCAAACAGAACACTTCGAAAGCTCTCTGTTGAACAGATGAGTGAATTCCTCGACCTCATCTCCAAAGAGGTCAAGAACACAAGCAGAAGGGAAAAACTCAAGGATTTGTTGAGGGTATTCGTTGACAAGGTCACCCTCGACCCCGCTTCCCTCGACTGTAAGATCAGTTACAAAGTCGAGATCCCTAGCAGGGATAAAATGGCGTCCCCAAGGGGAGTCGAACCCCTGTTACCGGCGTGAAAGGCCAGTGTCCTAGGCCTCTAGACGATGGGGACAGGTCTCTGAAGATGTGACAAATAGAACACAGCCGCAAAGTGGAGCGCGAAATCTAAGGTACTTTGCCCCCTTTGTCAAGGGAGGGGCTTAATTTACGAAGAGGGGTCGTAAGCCGCTCATTTCGAATTGATGTTCCGCATGGCTCGGGACACCGATGAGATAGCCTTGTGCGTAGTCACACCCCAACTCCTGCAGGAAACTCAACTGGGCCTCATTCTCCACCCCTTCAGCGATCACCTGAATGCCGAAGGCATGGCCCAGTTCCACCATGGCCTGAACCACATTGGCATCATTTTTATCCGATTCCACGTTACGGATGAAATCACGATCGATCTTCAAATAATCGAAGGGGAACTGTCGCAAGTGGCTCAGGGATGCCTGGCCGGTGCCGAAGTCATCCAGCGCAATGCGTGCACCCAATGCCTTTGTCTGTTGCAGAAAGATATCTGCATCCGCCAGATCCTGCATCAGGATCTCTTCGGTGATCTCGAGTATCAGACTCTTCTTGAAGAAGTCATGAGCCACCAACCGCTCCAGCAGCTGCTTTCGGAACACCCGATCATTCAGCAGCCTGACAGAGAGATTGATGGCTATCGCCACCTTCTCCCCCGTCTGCAGATAGCGGTCGTGCTGAAAGCTGTAGGCCTGCCACATCAGTGAATCGACCACACTGGCGATAATGCCGGTATCATCCAGGGTATTGAGAAATTCTGCCGGATGAACAATTCCCCGCTCGGGGTGACGCCAGCGCATCAGTGCTTCAAAACAGAAGAGCTGGCCGTGTTTGCAATCAATGATCGGTTGAAAGTGAAAAACAAACTCGTTTCGCTCAGCCGCCAGGCGAACCTGGGCCTCGCGCTGTAAGCTCTCTGTCGCCTTTGTGGTCATCTCATCACTGAAGAAACAGTAGGCGGCCCGTCCCTGACGCTTGGCCTCATACATCGCGATATCCGCATCCCGGATCAAAAAATCAGCAGAGACATCGTCATGGGGGGCAGTCGCAATACCCACGGATACCGAGATATGCAATTCACGATCGGCCAGGGTCATCGGTTTTTCTATGGTGCGAAGAATCTTGTTGGCCAACAGCGACATATCGTCCCGGCTATTGATGCCCTCCACCAGGATCGCAAACTCGTCACCACCCAGGCGCGCCACAGTATCGGAACTGCGAACCAGCTCAGTCAGTCGCTCCGCCACTGTCTGCAAGAGCTCATCACCTACCAGGTGTCCAAGACTGTCATTGACCTGCTTGAACTGATCCAGATCGAGAAACATCAGACCGACCTGGGTCTCTCCCCGTAGTGAGATGGCCAGGGCATGCTCCAATCTGTCACGAAACAGGGTACGATTGGGTAATTGGGTCAGGGCATCATGATGCGCGACATGATCCAGGTATCTCTGTCGCTGCCTGACTTGCCTGCGCATCTCATCAAAGGCATCGACCAGGTCCTGCATCTCCCTGAGCTCTGCCGGTGGCGGTTTGATATCAATGGTCCCCCTCGCCTCCTCTTTCAGGGCAAAGGCAGTTTCTGCGATGGGCTTGAGCAAGGTTCGATTGATATAGAGATAGGCGGCCAGGATCATAAGGATGCCGATCACTGCTCCGCCCAGGATTAGATCAGAAAGTTGTCTGGCAATCTGACTCAGTTGAGTGAGCTCAGTGGCAGAGTCGTTATCCAAACGAAGATCTATACCGGAACAGTACTCGCGCATACGGGAGAGGAGAGGTGTAATGGAGTCACTTAACAGTTGTAGATCCTTTCGCCAGACCTCACTCTCCAGGGCGGTAACGACCATACGACTGGCTTTGATCCATTGATTTACATCCCCTCTCAGCCTTTCAATCTGATCTTTATCCCATGAGGGTGAAGCTTCATTTCGGTCCTGCAGTGCATTCAGCTGAGTCAAAACTTGAGGTGCTGCAATGGCGATATTCTGCTTAAAATCAGGCATTTGCACATCTGATCCATCGATTAGAGTGCCCATACGGAAGACCAAATAGTGGTGCATCTGATCAACCAAATCCTGCCATGCCCGCTTTAAACTCAGGAGGGATTCAACGGCCTCCTTATCTTCACTGAACTCTGAGAACTGCTCCATCTCACCGATCAATTGCCGTAGTGAGTGGTCGGCGGGCTGCATCTCATCACGTAAAAGCAGAAGTGTGGGAGACCACTCCTGAGCCTCCAAGCGAATCTCCAGAAGTCGCGATACATCTCGCTTCAATTGCGCCAAATCAGCCAGTATGCCACTGGCCTCATGCTGCTGAATTATCTCAAGGGAAAGCTCTTTTTGAGTAAGAACAGTTAGCTGATCACTCAGCTTGGAAAGCGCATGATTGATGGCCTCGGTATCATTGAAGTCAGGCTCAAGTAATACCCTTAGCAGTTGATTCTCCAGACGGTTTATCTGGGACTCCACCCCAATAACCAGTTCAGCAGTCTGTGAGCGGAGGGAGATCTGTTCGATCTGGCTGTGGCTGCTACCCTTGACATGGGACCAGCCGAAATAGGCGACAGTCAGGACTAGACCTGCCACAAGCAGAGAAAGATAGGCGTATCTGCCCCGATAGGAGTCCATTCCCGGAATCATTTTCAAAATTTTTGCCGCTGAAAAGCTCAAAATCAATTATCGCTCAAACCTGTCGAGACTGCCCAGGCACATTAAACCCATCCTCCATTGAAACTTAAGAGTCCTCAGGATAGGAAAACTGGAGAATCAGCCAGAACGACAAGCATCTATCATCAGCCACCCCATAAACCCACTGACGATAACCTGTCGGGGGGTCAAGCCCATCCAACAGAGTATATACTGGTTTGAAAGGGTCGCATATTGACCCTGGGCAAGGTAGCTGTGAATAAAGCCGACAACAAATCAGATTTCTGTCAATTTCCCTTCAAATACAATCTCCTGACTCGGACTTTTCTTCGGCATATCCGCTTCATCCTCAATCGAGACCATGAAGAGCTTACCGGCAGTCTGCTTCACCGGCATCGGCATCTCCATCTTACCGCTATGGGGTAGCAGACCCAGTGGATGCATGTTGCCCGCCTCATCCTTCATCCAGAGCTGACAGACCTTGCCCTTGGGTACTGCCGAAGGATCCACGGCTCTCACATTGATGTAGTCAGAACCCTTCTGTGAAGCAACAATCCAGCCGGTGGTCGACTGATCGTTTAGCACCACCATCATCTGATCCATACCCAGCTCGGCCTTCTGGGTGGTAAGGAGGGTCAGTGTCATGCCTAACACCAGGGCCGCGGAGACCATGCCAAAACCGCGCCAGAACTGCAGGCTGGACCAGAAACCGGATGATGAAGTAGTCACCCGCTCCCTTGGCGCGGTGCGCGCTTCAAGGGCCTGCCACACCGAGGCAGGCGGGGAGACTGGATCTACGCTCTGCAACATAGGAGCCAAGCGCCGCTCCCAAGCATCCACCTCCGCCTGAAGTTGCATATCGCCGCTGAGGCGGCGCTCAAACGCCGCCCTGGCGTTATCGTCCAGTGTTCCCAGCACATATTCGCCAGCCAGCACACTGTCATCTTGATATTCAGTCTCTTTCATATTGGCTCCAGACACCTCTTGAGCTGTTCCAGGCCACGACGTATCCATGTCTTTACCGTTCCCAGAGGTGCATTTATCCGATTCGCGAGCTCCTCGTGGGTAAGCCCCTTGAAATAGGCCAGGGCGATGGTCTGTCGCTGATTCTCATTCAGTCGATCCAGACAGGCCTGCAGGCGAACCCCCTCGTCGTTCTGGCTGAGCCGGTCCAGTGGTAGTAGATCGGTATCTACCTCCTCCTTGAAGCCGCCACCGTCCGACTCCATCACCTCCCGGCGACGACGCCGGAGCTGATCCAGCGCCTGGTTTCTGGCGATGGTCATCATCCAGGTCATCGGCGCTGCCAGGTAGGGCCGGTAGCTCTCCGCATTATTCCAGATCTTGACGAAGGCCTCCTGCAGACAGTCATCCGCCCAAGCCTCTCGATTCAAGATACGCAGGACAACGCCATATAGATTCGCAGATGTCATTTGATAGAGACGGGCAAAGGCCTTCTGGTCATTCAGGCTACAGGCGGCAAGAAGTTCTATTAGCTCTTGATTTCTAGCCTGTTTTGCTAATTGTTCCTGATCCTGTCCGCGCGACATGCCCTCACTCCCGGAGAATAAAAATTCAGGCATTGGCAACCGGTACGGCGATTATTGCACTGAATTCAAGCTTTTTTCTTTTTCCAATACCAATTCAGTTTAGCCTGTCGACAGAAGCTATCGGCAAGCTGTCACCAGACTGGTATCGCAATATTTTACTTGATTGCCCGGCATATACAGCCATATGGCGGTAGATGTGAGGAATTTGTTAAGTATTGAGTTCTCGCCAATAAAAAAGGGGGCTAGAAGCCCCCTCTTTTCCGGTCACAGGCTGTTGCCGATCAGGCCTCGGCCTCTTCCACCGCCTTCATACTCAGGCGGATACGGCCCTGTTTGTCGACCTCCAGCACCTTCACCTTGATGGTGTCGCCTTCGGAGAGCTTGTCGCTGACCTTTTCCACCCGCTCGTTGGAGATCTGGGAGATGTGCACCAGACCGTCTTTACCCGGCAGGATGGTGACGAATGCACCGAAGTCCATCAGCTTGGCAACCTTACCCTCGTAGATGGTACCAACCTCGACATCAGCGGTAATCAGCTCGACACGCTTGCGTGCCTCTTCGCCGGCAGACTTGTCCACCGAGAAGATCTTCACCACACCGTCGTCGGTGATGTCGACCGTAGCGCCGGTCTCTTCGGTGATGGAACGAATAGTCACGCCGCCCTTACCGATGACATCACGAATCTTATCGGGATGGATCTTGAACTCAATGATGCGCGGGGCATGCTCAGACATCTGCTCACGATGGGAATCGATGACCTTGTTCATCTCACCCAGGATGTGCATACGGCCCTCTTTGGCCTGATCCAGAGCGATCTCCATGATCTCCTTGGTGATGCCGTTGATCTTGATATCCATCTGCAGGGCGTTGATACCCTCAGCGGTACCGGCCACCTTGAAGTCCATGTCGCCGAGATGATCCTCGTCGCCCATGATGTCAGTCAGGACGGCAAACTTGTCACCCTCTTTGATCAGACCCATGGCAACACCGGCTACTGGCGCTTTGATCGGCACACCGGCATCCATCAGCGCAAGACTGGTACCACAGACCGAAGCCATGGAGGAGGAGCCGTTGGACTCGGTGATCTCGGAGACCACACGGATGGCGTAGGGGAAGTCACCAATGGTGGGCATACAGGCCAGCACACCGCGTTTGGCAAGACGGCCATGACCGATCTCGCGACGCTTGGGGCTACCCACACGGCCGGTCTCGCCGACGCAGAAGGGAGGGAAGTTGTAGTGCAGCATGAAGTGCTCACGACGGGAACCTTCCAGGGCATCGATGATCTGGGAGTCACGCTCGGTACCCAGGGTAGTGACTACCAGGGCCTGGGTCTCACCACGGGTAAACAGGGCGGAACCGTGAGTGCGGGGCAGCACGCCGGTACGCACATTGATAGGACGTACAGTGCGGGTGTCACGACCATCGATACGGGGCTGGCCGTCGAGGATACGACCGCGAACGGTACGTTTCTTCAGCTTCTCCAGGGCACCCTTGACTTGGTCGGCGCTCCAGCGGGGCTCACTACCCTCTTCCGCTGCACAGAGTTTTTCAATGGTTGCCGCAACCACTGCATCGGCTGCTGCATAGCGATCCAGCTTATCGGCAATGGAGTAGGCATCGCCAATGCCCTGACCGGCTTCCGCTTCAACTGCGGCGGTCAGTTCGGCATCTTCCTCAGGTGCAGCAAACTCCGCAGGTGCTTTGTTCACCTCAGCCGCCAACTCTTTAATCGCCTGGATGACGACCTGGGACTGCTCATGACCGAAGAGTACCGCACCCAGCATCACCTCTTCAGAGAGCTGGTTGGCCTCGGACTCAACCATCAGGACAGCCTCTTCCGTACCGGAGACGATCAGATCGAGATCGGAATCGGGACTCAGGCCGGTGGTGGCGGCGTTGAGGATGTACTCGCCATCCTTGTAGCCGACACGGGCGGCGCCCACCGGACCCTGGAATGGCAGGCCGGAGATGGCCAGTGCCGCAGAGGTACCGATCAGGGCAGGAATCTCAGGATCCACCGCAGGATTCAGGGACATCACGGTAATGATGACCTGAACTTCACTGGTGAAGCCCTTGGGGAAGAGCGGACGAATCGGACGATCGATCAGACGAGCGGTAAGGATCTCCTTCTCGCTGGGACGACCTTCACGGCGAAAAAAACCGCCGGGGATCATGCCGGCGGCGTAGGTCTTCTCTTGATAATCGACGGTGAGCGGAAAGAAGTCACGCTCGATGGTGCTCTTCGCCTCAACCACGGTTACCTGAACCACGGTGTCATCCATGTTAACCATTACGGCGCCATCCGCCTGCCTTGCAATCTCACCCGTTTCGATGGAGACCTTATTGTCTCCCCATTGGAATTCTTTCTTAACTAAAGTCACTGTTTGATCCTTTGGATTCTGATGTTGGCGGACGGATTAGCGGCGCAGGCCTAAGCGTGCGATCAGATCGCGATAGCGCTGCTGGTCTTTCTTCTTCAGATAGTCGAGCAGTTTACGACGGGAGTTGACCAGGCGAACCAGACCCTGACGGGAGTGGTGATCCTGCTTGTGTTCCTTGAAGTGTTCGGTCAGCTGGATGATGCGGCTGGTCATCAGTGCGACCTGAACCTCAGGGGAACCGGTATCACCAGGGGCACGCTGGTACTCTTCAACGACGGACTTCTTATCTGCTGCACTCATTGTCATGACGATCTCCTACGGGTTGCGTCTTAAAAACAGGCCACTTTGCAGGTCGATCCAACAATGAGTTCAGGCCGACCGGACCCTTGATAAATTTGTTCGTTTTCTGACACTGCCAGAAAGAGCGCGTAGTATGCGCGGAATGTTGCCTCTCAGCAACCGAAAATTCCCCTAAATTGAGGGGAATTCATCAGTATTTCAATTTCTTACCTGCATCAGCCGCTTGGGTGCCACGCGCCCGTCGTCGAGAATCTGTCCGACGCCGAGAAAATCGCTCTGATTGGCGTAGAGTCGGACCCAGCCGCTGGTTGGCGCGTTGGGCACCAGTATCGGCTGTCCCTGCTGCATATAGAAGGCTGCATCCGGGGTCAAATTGACCTCCGGCCACTGGGAGAGCGCGCTCTCCAAGGGCAGCAGCCAGTTATCCATCTCTTCGAAACGTTTGTCGCCGAATGCGGATTGAACCGCTTCCAGGGTCAACATCGACTGGTCGTCATAGGGACCGACTCCGGTACGCCGCAGGCCGATGACATGGGCGCCGCAGCCCAGCTGCTTACCAATATCCTCCGCCAGGGTACGGACATAGGTGCCCTTGGAGCAGTGCACATCGAGTTCGAACTCCGGCAGATCGAAACTGAGCAGTTCCAACGCGTGGATGTGGATGGTTCTCGGCTCCCGCTCCACTTCGACACCCTGGCGGGCCAGTTTATACAGCCGCTCGCCGTTATGTTTGATCGCCGAATACATGGGCGGTAGTTGCTGCTGCTCACCCTTGAACGACTCCAATGCCTGACGCAGATCCGCCTCGCTGACCCCGCTGGGGTCCTTGGTCTCCAGGATCTCGCCTTCGGCATCGGCAGTGGTGGTGGTCTCCCCCAGCTTGACTCGAACCCGGTAGTGCTTATCCGCATCGAGTAGGAAGGCCGAGAGCTTGGTCGCCTCACCAAAACAGATCGGCAACAGTCCTGTGGCCAATGGATCGAGGCTGCCGGTATGTCCGGCCTTGGCAGCCTTGTAGAGAAACTTAACCTCTTGCAACGCCTTGTTGGAGGTCATGCCGATTGGCTTGTCGAGCAGCAATACCCCACTGATATTGCGCCCTCTGTTGCGACGACGTCCCATGAATAATCTCTTGAAATGATTGGAATCTAACTGTGATTTGAACCGAACGGATTGATCCGCCGCCTATCTCTATTGCCCGCTACTCTTTCTCGAGGTCTCCCACCGCCTGCTCGATCAGGGATGAAAGATGCTCACCCTGCTCCACAGAGCTATCGAAGACGAAAATCAGCTTGGGTATGCTGCGTAATTTCATACGCTGCCCCAGCAACCAGCGCAGGTGTCCCGAATGCTGGTTAAGATGCTTCGCCACCTCCTTCTCCGAAACCTGTTCGGCCAGGGTGGTGAAATAGACCTTGGCCTGGGAGAAGTCGCGTACCACGCGAACCTCCTGCAGGGTAATCATGCCGAGGGAAGGGTCTTTGATCTCTTCGCGAATCAGCTCGGCCAACTCCCGTTGCATCTCGGCGCCGACCCGGTCGGTTCGTTTGAAATCTCGTGACATAACTTGAGGCTGTACGATCCGGCTTAAACCGTTCTCGCCACTTCAGAGCGTTCAAAGACCTCGATCTGGTCACCGGGCTGAACATCATTGTAGTTCTTCACGCCGATACCACACTCGGTGCCGTTCTTGACCTCGTTGACGTCATCCTTGAAGCGACGCAGTGACTCCAGGGTACCCTCGTAGATCACCACATTGTCACGCAGGACGCGGATCGGGTTGTTACGCTTGACTGTACCCTCAACCACCATACAACCAGCGATGGCGCCGATCTTGGAGTTACGGAAGACATCGCGCACCTCGGCCAGACCGATGATCTCTTCGCGGATCTCGGGAGAGAGCAGTCCGGAGAGGGCCTTCTTCACATCGTCGATGACCTCATAGATGATGCTGTAGTAGCGCATGTCGAGACCCTGCTCTTCCACCACCCTACGGGCACCTGCATCAGCACGGACATTAAAGCCGATGATAATGGCGTTGGAGGTCACCGCCAGATTGGCGTCCGACTCGTTGATACCGCCGACACCGGAAGCCACCACGCGTACTTTGACCTCGTCGGTGGAGGTCTTGACCAGGGACTATTTGAGCGCCTCGACACTACCCTGCACGTCAGCCTTGACGATGACGTTGAGATTCTGCACTTCGCCTTCGGACATTTGGGTGAACATCTCATCCAGCTTGGCTGCCTTCTGTGCGGCAAGGCGGGTATCCCGCTGCTTGTCGCGGCGCAGTTCCGCCACCTCGCGGGCGCGACGCTCATCGCTGACGGCACGGACATCGTCACCGGCTTCCGGCGTACCGGAGAGACCCAGCACAACCACAGGAATCGAAGGACCGGCAGATTTAATCGAGCGACCATTCTCATCGAACATCGCCCTGACACGCCCGAACTCCTGCCCCGAGACGATCATATCGCCACGATTCAAAGTGCCGGAC
>JBNKMQ010000230.1:0-2047 GCA_050293225.1 Sedimenticolaceae bacterium | reverse complement strand
GGGGATCAAAAAACCTGAGAGCGTAGCAAACGCCACAACTCAAAACTCAACACAAATAGCTTAAAACCTCTATCAGCGAGTGTTCCTTTACTTGAGTAACCTACTTATTTGGATGAGGCAGCAAGCGGTATCTTCTGGTTCACAATGGCGATCTATTCTCAGGTATTCTAAGCAAAAATATGTAGTGATCGAGCCCACGTTGAGTGGTGACTAGGGAGGAGAGATGACCGATTCGGATGAGCTACGGGACCCCAACGAAAATTGGCTGCAACGCTGGCGGGATGAGAACATCGGCTGGCACCATGTGGAGTTCAATCCCCATCTGCTCAACCACTGGCACGCCCTGCACATGCCCCGGGGATCACTGGTCCTGGCGCCTTTGTGCGGCAAAAGCCGGGACATGGCCTGGCTGGCTGAACAGGGCTACCGCATTCGCGGTGTGGAGTTGAGTCCGCTGGCGGTGGAGAGCTTCTTCGAAGAGAACGGATTAGAGCCGGAGGTCACCCGAGTTGAGGGGTTCGAGTGTTGGAAGGCCGGTCCCTACGAGCTCTGCTGCGGCGACATTTTCGATCTGCCGCTGCTGGACAACAGCGATGTGGATGCGGTCTATGATCGCGCCTCCCTGGTCGCTCTTAATCCCCACCAGCGCAAGCACTATGCAGAGATGCTGGGTCAACTGCTGCCGGAGAAGAGCCGAATATTGCTGGTGGCGATGGACTATCCCCAGGAGCAGATGAATGGGCCTCCCTACAGTGTTCAGGAGCCGGAAGTCAGAGCGCTGTTTGAGTCTCGCTACCGAGTGCAGTTGCTGCATACGCTGAACATTCTTGAAGAGACCAAGAGATATGGCGATAAGGGCGTGAGCCGGATGTTGGAGCAGGTCTATCTGCTAAAGAGCCTCTGATTGTGTTGTTTAGGTCTGAGCTTTCCCATCTCCCGCGAGGGGTAGATCAATTCCATAGTGAGAGACAAAACAAACTACACGGTGAGTAACTCTCCTCTCTATCAAGAGTTGGAGTGCCGTGCTTCTAGCTTCATCAGAAACGACCTCTTCAGGCTGAACAGCGAAAAGAGCAAGAGTATCAACCCGCTGAAGTATTCAAACCAGCGACTCGCCTCGCTGGCTGCTTCCACCGGTTTTACCTCGACACTGACCCCCAGGTATGCAATCAGCGCATTGGTTGCCAAGCCCATAAGAATGGATGAGACGGAGATGCCGAGCAGATAGCAGAGCAGGGTCTGACTCCCCATCTCCTTGCGCAGTACCCCCATGGTGGCGAGATTGGTGGCCGGTCCCGCCAACAGAAAGACCAGCACTGTCCCCGGTGAGATGCCGGCCAGAATCATCGCTGCTGCCAAGGGTGTTGAGGCGGTGGCGCAGATATACATAGGGATGCCGATCAGTAGCATCATCAACATCGCCGGTAGACCGTCACCCCAATCCGCCAGGCTCTCCGGCGGGATGTAACTCATCACCAGGACCGCCAACAGCAGACCGGCGAAGAGCCAGAGCCAGATATCATCCAGTATGTCGCGAAAGGCGTAGCGCAAGCCGTTAGCTCCCCGTTGCCAGAAGCCGGTGTCAGAACCACCGATGTCAGTGCAGCACTCTCCACTATCGCAGCTGTTGCAACTCGCTACCGGTGCCAGCGGGAGAGGGATGGAGATCCCCTGTTTCACCTCTTCGCTTACGCAAAAGGCATTCAGAAGTCCGGTAAAGATGGCGCTCAAAATGGCTGCAATAGGGCGAATCACTGCCATCAAAGGGCCCAGCAGGGCGTAGGTCAGGGCGATGGAGTCAGGGCCGGTCTCCGGTGTCGAGATCATGAAAGAGACGGTGGCGCTCTTCGGCGCCCCTGAACGACGCAACCCCATGGCGGCGGGTAACACCCCACAGGAGCAGAGTGGGAGTGGGGCGCCGATAAGACTCGCTTTGAAAACAGGGAAGAAACGACCCTGGCCCAGCTTACGCTGTAACAGCCCCTCCGGCAGCCAGGCCTTGAGCAGGCCCGCCATGACCAGCCCCAGCAGCAGCCAGGGTGCAGCC
>JBNKMQ010000229.1:0-13656 GCA_050293225.1 Sedimenticolaceae bacterium | reverse complement strand
AGAGGAGTTTGATATGCGCATTCTGCACACCATGCTGAGAGTCGGTGACCTGCAGAGGTCAATCGACTTCTATACCCAAATTCTGGGTATGCAGTTACTGAGACAGAACGATTATCCGGAGGGCAAATTCACCCTCGCCTTCGTCGGTTACGGGGATGAGAAGGATAACAGCGTCCTCGAGCTAACCTACAACTGGGACACCGACAGCTATGACCTCGGCAGCGGCTACGGCCATATCGCCCTGGAGGTGGAAGATGTCTACGCCGCCACCGATACCATTCGCAAACAGGGTGGCAAGATCATTCGCGATGCCGGTCCGATGAATGCGGGCACCACCATCATCGCCTTCGTCGAGGATCCCGACGGTTATCAGATCGAACTGATCGGCCGACGTTAGGTCTCGGATGATACCTGATCTACCGCCGTGGACTTCATACCTTCTATAACCACCAGATCATCCGGCGGCGGCATTCTGCGAGCCACACCATCGGGCACTTCCCCGCGTCCGGCCTGGTAGATGGAGCCTGACTCCAGTACGAAGCAGATCATCACTGTCAGCAGAGTCGGGACCACAGCGACTCGAGAGATGGCCACCATCATGATGTCACCCTTGGAACTGCCACTGGTCGCCAGCATCGCCATACCGAGGATCACCGCGCTGATGGTGTAGCCGATCAAGAGAATCCGGGTGCGATTGGCGGAGAGACGCCAGTGGGCGGCGACGAACCAGGGGTTCTTATCCGTACCACCAGAGGCTTTAAGCCAGATGTAGGCGATCACACTCAGGGAGAGCCCCAGGGGGATGAGAAAGCCGAGAAAACCCACATCCAGCACGATAGAGGCCGGTGCAGCGATCAGGTGGCAGGCCACCAGATTGATCATTGAGAGCTCATGGGGGGACTTCGCCTTTTTCTGCTGGTTTTCATCGACCTCGAATATCATCATTTTCTCCGCTGATAACCGATAGGATAATTATGTACCATCACCGACCACTGAGTATGTCACTCTCAGCGTCTTGAATCTTTGATAATGCGCAAAATTAGCTAAGGCCTGCTAACTGGCCCTAGAACAGGATAGCCGTTATGCAGATCGATATAGATCGACTAAAAAGCGAAGTCATCAATGCTGCTGCAGAGGAGTTGATCCCCAGATTCAAAAAGATCGGCAGCCGGAGTAAGGCCGATGGCTCTCTTGTCACCGAGGCGGATCTGGCGGTTCAGGAGAGGCTCACCCGCAGCCTTGAGCAGACCTATCCCGAAATCGCCCTCCTCGGTGAAGAGATGACCAGCGAGGAGCAGCAACAGATAATCGACAACGCCAACGAAGGCTTCTGGTGCCTCGACCCCCTCGACGGTACCGCCAACTATGTCGCCGGTATGCCCTGTTTCGCTACCTCCCTGGCCTACATCCGCAATGGAGCGGTCGAGATAGGGATTATCCACGACCCCCTGCGCAATGAGTGCTTCCACGCCATCCGGGGCCAGGGGGCCTGGCTGAACGATCAGCCGCTTCGGCTCGGCTGTACGCTTGAGGATTTAAAGGATTGCGTGGCCATGGTCGACTTCAAACGACTCTCAGCCACCCTCGCCACCCACTTGGCCACACAGCCG
The DNA here is from genome assembly GCA_050293225.1 of Sedimenticolaceae bacterium. Classification (GTDB taxonomy): domain Bacteria; phylum Pseudomonadota; class Gammaproteobacteria; order Chromatiales; family Chromatiaceae; genus Thiodiazotropha. Next base: position 12,046 of record JBNKMQ010000229.1, on the reverse strand, counting down.
CCCTACCGCTCCCAGCGTAGCATCGGCAGTGTCGCACTGGATTGGTGCTGGCTGGCCGCCGGTCGTCTGCAACTCTATCTACACGGCGGTTCCAAGCTGTGGGACTATGCCGCCGGCACGCTTATCTGCCGTGAAGCCGGTGGCTCTCTCCAGCTCACCGAGGGTGCAGCCAGTCTGCCCGAGACCAGGCAGCTCGGCCTCTCTCCACAGATGGCTATAGCCGCACCGAATCGAACACTGTTCGAGGCCTGGCGCGACCATTTATGTCAGTACGATTAATTTCTGGTTGACCCCGGCGAGAAATCCCTTAAACTACCGCGCTCTTCCACCGGAGCGGTAGTTCAGTTGGTTAGAATACCGGCCTGTCACGCCGGGGGTCGCGGGTTCGAGTCCCGTCCGCTCCGCCATCTTCCTCTCTCGACACCAGAGCTATTTCAGTCCTAACGGATCCTCGGGGTCTATTCCATCCATGAAAGGCTTGGCGCGCTCTTGATGGGTCACCTGGTAGACCAGGCCGATCCAGTTGCCGATCACCGCTTCAGCGGTATCGTGCCAGGTGTTATCCAGGGTTTCGAGGACCAGGTCCTCGGGAAACTCCGGTAGCGGATCACCCTTGCGCTTCGCAGCTTGCATGCGTTCCCGATACTCATTGAAGATGGCCTGATCCCGCAGGGTGAAGTAGTTTTCGGGAAAGGGAGGATAATCATCCCGATGCCCCGCAAAATAGAGATTGACCTCCCGCTTGTACTCCTTCAACAGACTGATGGTGTCGTATTCGGGATGGCCCTGGAAGTAGACGACCCGGAGACCATCACCACTCACGGCCAGATGTACCCCTCCCGCTTCACTCTGAGCCAGGATCTTCAGTCCAGCCTGCTCGAACTGCTCCGGGCTGATCTGGTTATAGCGTGAGTGAGGCACATCAAAACGGGTATTGATGTCATTCACAAGCGGATGACTGGTATCGAGCACCCGGTGGCTGTAGACCCCCCAGAGCTTATCCCCCATGTGGGTCCGGCGCTGCCCATGATGGGACTGCACCACCGCATGGGTCGCCAGGCATGAGCAGAGCACAGAGGTGACATTCTCATGCGCCCAATCCACCACCTCCGTCAGCGGCTGCCAGAATGGCTCCTGTGCCAGATTGGGATGAGACACATTGGCGCCGGTAATAATCAGCGCATCCAGCCCCTCCTGCTTGATCTGATCGAAGGACTCGTAAAAGGCATCGATATGCGCCTGGGCCTTCTCACCCCGGGGTAACTCACTCAGAGTAAAGGGGTGGACGAAAAACTGGGCGATGGGATTGGCCTCTCCCACCAGGCGGAAAAACTGCCGCTCAGTCGCCTCAAGCGCCGCATCCGGCATCATATTCAGCAGGCCGATATGCAGCTCACGAATATATTGATTCGTGGCGCGCTCGGGGGAGAGCACATTCTGCCCCTCCGCCCGCAAACGTTTAAAACTGGGGAGTTCTGTATGTGCAACCAGAGGCATCTTATCTCTCCTCCCGGATCAGCTTCTCGAGCAGATTCAAGAAATCGTCCTCATCTTTTACCTTTGCCAGTTCCTGCGTCGTAACGGTGTAGCCGTACTCATTTGCAATCGCCTCGTAGCGAGGGATACGGGCCCGAAAGAGCCGGGGAAATACCCAGCGGATGAAGTCAAAGGGATCGATTAGCGGGGTATAGGCGATCCCCTTCATCTGCATATAGATCTGAAGCTGCTCATCCAGAAAATCCTCGCGATAGTAGAGAGGTTTGGGAGAGGATATCGACCGCTCTATCAGGGCCTCCTCATCGCTCTCGCTGGCGCGAATGTAGAGAATCAAAGAGTGTTCAGCAAGAAAATCGAGCAGGCCGGGCTCATCCAACTCACACAGGCTGCCACCCACATCGTTGATGAAGTGGCTGTAGCCATAGATCAATCGGGATTTATGCATGAAGCTGGGCACATCATACATTGCTGCGATCTCCGCCTCCCGATGCAGATGCTGGCGACGCTTGAACTCGGTCAAGCCGATGCCCCCCAGTTCGGGATTACCGATCATTCCCAGAAATGTCGAGACCGGCTGCAAATTATTGAAGGTGATATTATTGCGAATGCATATTGAATCAGAACGCAACAAATCCCGCAGCAGCGGCACACGCATGGCCTGCTCCTTGATGCTATCAAGGATCTGTTCATCCAGGTATCGGGTTCCAATGCGGTAATCACCGGAGTAGTGGAACCACTCCTTTTTACGCAACCTATTGGAAAGTCTGGTTTTTCCAACCCCAGACATACCCATCAGGGTAATACACTTGCGATCCCAGGCGCGAAACTCTTCAACGCTAAACTTCACTCATTAATCTCCAGAAAATCAAGCCTTTAATTCTACGGCGTGGGACTGGCGGAGGAAAGCTGTTTTCTCAGTCAGCCGAAGTTGTCGGATATCCACATCTCAGACGAGCTTCAAACCCGAGACATGGATTGATCCCAAACAAGCATCTGCCAAATCACCATTCAGAGGAAAGACCCTTTTCAGTTGAAATTTCAGGACTTTTATTCTTGTGATATAAAAGATCGCTGCCGCTACATAGAACTGGACAAAGGATAAACACGGATATTGTCTTCATATTGGGACTTAGCCCAAAAGACAAAGTCTCTATCTCATCGCGAGAGAAAACAGAGACGTCCATTGGTAAAGGATTGAGTAAACAACAAGATGTCGAATGTAATCATTATCGACGACCAGTCGATCACACGGATGATCCTGCAAGAACTCATTGGATCCATCGATAAAAATGTGCACACTGAGTGCTTCGCTGACCCCACTGAAGCACTGGACTGGGCAAAGAACAACAAAGTCGATCTGGTCATAACCGACTATAAGATGCCGCAGATGGATGGCATTGAGTTCATTAATCTTTTCAAAGAGATACCTGATTACGACGACGTGCCTATCATGATCGTCACCGGTATCGAGGATCAAACCATCCGCTACAACGCCCTGGAATCCGGCGCCAACGATTTCATCACCAAGCCCATCGACCACATCGAATGCAAGGCACGTTGCAGAAATCTTCTCATCATGAGTAAGCAGCGCAAGATGATCAAGGACAGGGCGTTTCTTCTAGAGTCCGAAGTTCACAAAAAGACTCTGGAGCTACATGAACGAGAACAGGAGACGCTGATTCGTCTCGCCAAAGCGGGGGAGTATCGTGATGAGGATACCGGCAACCACATCATCAGAATTTCCCGCTACTCACGATTGATTGCCGAAGAGCTGGCGCTGGATGAAGAGATCTGTGATTTAATTGCCAGGGCGTCACCCATGCATGATATTGGCAAGATCGCAATACCGGACGCCATTCTAATGAAGCCGGCACGATTGACTGATGATGAGTTCAAAATCATGCAACATCATACCCTAGTCGGTTATGACATTCTGAAAGGCAGTCCCTCCAAATACCTGCAAACAGGCTCGGTCATCGCTCTGAGCCACCATGAGAAATACAACGGTGAAGGCTACCCTCAAGGCCTGAAAGGTGACAATATTCCACTGGAAGCGAGAATCGTTGCCATAGCTGACGTTTTCGATGCGCTGGTGACGAAACGGCCCTATAAAGAGGGCTGGCCATTGAAAAAGGCTTTCGACTATATCAATCAAGAGCGCGGCAAACACTTTGATCCCAATTGTGCGGAGGTATTCCTCGACAAATCAGAGGCAGTAACCTCGATCCATCACGAGCTGGCTGAAGAGATCTGAACTCAGAATATTCCTGACTGAGAAAGCAGTGAAGCCTGGAGGCGTTTCTCTGAATAGTTTGTTCAAAGCCCCCTTCTGAATATTTGGATAAAACAGCTTATTCTCTTGCCTTTTCCTTTTGAAAATTGGCTGAACCTGATTTAAAGGGTACTATACCTCTCCCTCACTAATGGAGTGAGGACGACCCCAGACACCCAAATGAAGTGTAATTCAGCAGTAGCACTTATCCATGGACAATCTCGATGTTCTGATTATCTCCCAAGACAACGGTCTGATCACCGAGATCTGCCGACACCTGGATGCATGGAAAAAAAGACACGCTGTCTACTCCAATAGCCTCGGCGCCATCTCTCATCTTTCGCAATTATCAACCTCGTCTGGAGATTCTATCGCCTGTTTATTCATCATTGATGGTCGTGAACTGGATCTTGATCCAGAAGAATTGGCATCAAGCCTAAAGAATAAGTTTGGGATTGCAGACTCGAAACTTCTCTACCTCGCAAGTCCAGATAGCGACAATTCTGCTCTCGAGACACATCGGCATGGATATCACAACACGATTAACCATCAAGACGTCATACCTCAACTGCTCAGACATCTGCATAAAGAGATCTCACCCTCTGAATCCAACAAGACCACACCTTTAGCCGAACAAAAAAACAGTCCACACCAGGTAAATTATTCAAAAGCCATACTACTCGCCGAGCACAACGACATAGACAGAAAAGCGCTAGAGATTACCTTGAGAAATGCTGGACACAAGGTGATCAGTGTTAAAGATGGAGATCAAGCATCACAGACATTGGAAGACCACACCTTCGATCTCGCAATAATAAATTTTGAGCTGCCCATCATGAACGGCACCCAGGTTATCAGGCTTCATCGTCTCACCACACCCTACAATCAGCAGGTTCCGTTCATAATGCTGTTGGAGAATAAAACCACGGATTCCATACGGACCTGCAACGATCTACAGGTAGCAGCATCCCTGTACAAACCTGCAATGGATTCTCTGGTTATCGATACAATCAAGACATACTTCAATCTCGAGCAACCCCCCAAACAAAAGCAAATCAGGCGAACTAAATCGAGAAAATAAAAAGCCCATGTTTCCGGTGGAAGGAGCGCTGCTTGAAAACTGCACGATCGATAGCCTTGAATGGGCTGGTCAAATCGAGACTTTTTTACTTCAGGCTCAGCCGATAGCCGCTATAACAAGGACAGATATTCGATCGATAATATCTATGCCCGTCAGAACGAGTTAAAATCTGTTCTTAAAGGGTAGTTGTGAGACAGTAGAAAACCATCTATTCAGATTTGCTTGATTCTCTTAGCGAAAGTAACATATTTAATACTTCTTTTGTTTGCTTATAAGCCGCAAGGGTCTCCTCAAAAAGCTGCTCCCCTGACGTATTAAATCTACCTTGATCCATTCCCGATCCGATATCACAGGCTGACTTAAGCATGGTTGCCCCCATCCCCGCCGCATTGCCAGCCAGAGCGTGAGCGTCCTCTCGATAGTCAAAAACCGATTTGTTCTTCACGGACTCCCGCATAGACTCAAGAAGCAATTCAGAATCCTGGCTAAACTTCTCCACGAGCTCATGTAGAAAATAGGGATTTGCACTTAACTTTGACAGATCGTCAATTACTGATGCATCAACAACTGATGTTGCCTGATCAGCTTCCTTGACTAAAGACGTCGTGTCACCTGCTCTCTTAGACTCAAGATCCCATTGGACATCACCAGACATAACCTCATCGACAGTAGCAACCAGCTGCCCAGATCTTATAGGCTTCGTAAGAAACGCCCTTACACCAAGCTTGCGACACTGCTCTTGGGCATCGACAGTTGCATTGGCAGTCACCATCATAAAGGGTGGATGCACAGTATCTGGCATTGATTTCCGAAATTGCTTGATAACCTCTACGCCACCAACATCTGGCATCTGCATATCAAGGATAACAAGATCATACTTTGTTGATATCAGAGCAAGCAACGCATCCTTTCCGGTATCTTTTACTTCAACGATATGCCCCTCTCTTTCAAGTATCTTCTGTACCACCTTTTGATTGATAAAGTTATCTTCAGCCAGCAGCACATGATATTTTCTTTCAGGCTCATCCGGCACATCACTTGGTAGCGTTTCAACTGGATCCAACATTGATTGGCCCTTGGATAAGAGCGCAAAGTAGAGGCCATGCTTAATTTTATTCAAAGAAAAAGGCGGATAGATGATATATGAAAAACCAGATTGAAAAAGAGACCTTCTTCTCTCGATATCCGGCGCCTCCTTCGTTATCAACACGAAGACCAGACCTCGTAAATGCGGTTCTCCTCTGATAGTTTGCGCCAATTGATCGACAGGAACCTCGACATCGCTCTCATCGACAATTGCTACATCATAGGGCTTTTCCTGAGCTACAGCGCTCATAAGTTCCTGCAGGCCACTGCCACTGGTTCTACAGACTTTTGCAACCATATTGCACTCTTGCATATAGTTGAGAATCTCCGACTCACCATAGGCTGCATTACTGAATAGCAACCACTGAGCAGATTGCAGATTATCTTCATCTACACCCCCTGCCACTTCAATCAGCGGCAGATCAAACCAGAACCGACTTCCCTTACCCAACTCACTCTCTACGCCTACACTTCCACCCATAAGCTCGACAAGCTGTTTAGTAATCGTCGTTCCTAGCCCTGTCCCCCCATAGCGACGTGTTGAAGAGTCATCAATTTGAGTAAAGCGCTCAAATATCTGTTGCAAGTTATCTTTGGAAATACCAATACCAGTATCGATCACCTCAAACAGGAGACGTTTAGAAACACCCTCCTCCAACTGCCTCGATATGACTGAGAGGCGCAGAGTAACTCCACCGCTCTCTGTAAATTTGACAGCATTGGTAATTAGATTAACTAACACTTGTCGTAACAGTAATGGGTCCAATTTCGCAACAGGTGGAACTTCAGCTTCAATCCAAAGATCGAGACTGATTGACTTGGAACTGGCATGTGGTCTTATCATGCCGATAATATCGTTGAGCAGAGAAAATAGATCCTGATCAACCGGTGTAATGGCGATCTTGCCCGCTTCTATCTTTGAAATATCAAGGATGTCCTCAATCAAACTCAAGAGGGAATCGGCCGAGGTTTGAATATTATGTACGATCTCCTGCTGCTCGTCGTTCAACGAGGTTCCAACTAATAGATCTGCCATACCCACGACACCATTCAAAGGCGTGCGTATCTCATGGCTCATATTCGCCAGAAAACGTGTCTTCGCCTGATTAGCTGCTTCGGCGCCTTCCTTCTCACGCTCAAGCCGATTCAACAACGATGTCACGTACAAGGGAATGATCAGTAATCCGATCAGCAAGCCAACGCTTAGAGTGACTAGTTCCCCCCAAAACTGACTCTCAGCAATCACCCAGGAAAAACCGATAAAGCTAAACCCGGAGGCGAGCAGCAGGTACTTTCTGCCAAAACGAAGACCATTACCCAGGGTGATCCAGAGATAGAAGATATACAGCACCGACGTCACCTCAGCGCCTATCACCATAGCCAGGCTGATCATCCCCGCATCAAGTGCGGTGCTGAAGAGACGCCTGATCGGAGTTCGCTCAGGCCAAAGCAGGATTGCGCCGATCACAACAAGCGCAAGAAACAGATAGCCGAAGGTCAACTGAATCAGGAGACTGGCTGGGGCATCCGGCAGGTTACCTACCAGACTGAAGATGAAAATATAGAGCAAAAATGAGGCGCCGATGAAGAGTCTCAGCAGAGACTGTTCAAATTCCGTAACCGGACAACGCTTTAGTTGCGGAAGAATATCAGCGAGCCTATCCGCAATGCCCTTTGGTGACCCTGCTTGCTCCATGATCCCCCTTTAGATCAACCCCACTTTCTCACCCGACCTAAACCGCAAACACGATCAAGCTGACAATGACTACTGGGTAAATTGCTTCTACAGTCATTCGACCGAGGAGCTGTTTCCATGCAACCGTATAATCCTAAAGACTTTATCACACAGGACTCAGGCGATATAGGTCACCCGTATTCAAGTATAAAGGCATGAGATACCCTCCGACATGCAACCCATCTCTGTTACTGGAGTATAGAATAGTAACCCTCTCTAGCTGGCCATTCCTGGCTACAAGTTGATTTGTCAGCCTGCAAGCGCCACCGGGCAGTATGACTGGGCGCTGTAAACATGATAGGGAATTCAACATTCGCGCGCTGTGCAAAAAGTCATAGACTAACGCCTCGGTTTGGTCCTCGCGGTTGCAGCCGCTGAGAGTGGATCATCCGGCCAATGGTGCTTCGGATATCGCCCTTTCAGTTCCCGTTTGACGTCGGTATAGGTTCGCTGCCAAAACCCACCAAGGTCGTCGGTAATCTGCATCGGTCGCTGGGCCGGTGAAAGCAGATGCAGCATCAGCGGAACCCGTCCACGTCCCACCCTCGGGGTCTCAGCCAGACCAAACATCTCCTGCAGCCTGACCGCCAGTACCGGCGACTCCCCCGCCTGATACTTCAAAGCAATCTTGGAACCACTGGGCACACGCAGATGAGAGGGCGCTTCCTCCTCCACCAACTGCACCTGCTGCCAACTCAGGAGCGCCTGCAGGATAGCGGTCATATCCAGCTGCTGCAGATGAGATTTTCGACTCATCCCCTCCAGCCAGGGCGCCAGCCAGTCGCTCAGATTTGCCAGCAACCATTGATCAGAGAGGTCGGGCAGTCCCTCATCAGGCAGGACCTGCCGTAGCCAGTTGACCCGCTCTCGCCACTGGGATAGCGCACGTGTCCAGGGCAGGACCTTCAGCCCCATCTGCTCGATACCCGTCAGCATCGTTGCAACGACCTTCTCCGCATCGGCATCTGTCAGCCGACTCTCTCGCAGCACAACCGCACCGAGAGACTCCTTCGACAGCATCTCAACCCGCTCGGCACTGCTATCCCAAGCCACATGCTCGACACGTATCAGTTCCAGATCAGGCAACTGGCGGATCTCCTCTTCTCCGATAGCAACCGCCATCCTGACCCTCCCCTCTTTCTGCCCTGCATCCAGCTGGGCCGCAACCAGATAGGCCTCGCCTGAGAGGGGATCGTCTTCTGACAATCTCACTGCCCGCCCACTCACCAGACGAAAGCGGGCATGCGCCGTCCGTTGGGCGATACGATCGGGATAGGCCATGGCCAGATATTGCGCGACGCTGTAGTTAGTCTTTTGCCGAACAGGAGTCAGTTTGTTCAAACGCCGCTGCCAATCCCGGCTGAGACGATCGATATGTCGAAGCGCATTCGCTTCTCCACCCCGCCGCCTGTTTTTATCGGTCCTATCCTCACGCCACTGCTGCAGAAGGCGAAGTCGCAACTCCATATCAACCGTAGCACCTGCATTATTGCGACCTGGCAGGATATCCCGTTCACTCAAGAGTGCCGCCAGGTCACAAACCCGTTCTCGATCCGCTTCAGCGGCATGTACCAGCATATGGGAGAGACGCGGGTGTAGCGGCAGGCGAGAGATCTTTCTGCCTGTCTCGGTCAGGCGGCCCTCCGCATCCAAGGCCCCCAGTCTCTGCAACAGCTCTCTCGCCTGTTGATAGGCCGCTGCCGGAGGGGGATCGGACCAGACCAGTTGAGCGGGATCCTGCACCCCCCAGCGGGCCAGCTCGAGTACCAGCTGAGACAGGTCCGCCTGAAGAATCTCGGCCCCGTGGTAGGCCGGGAGACGTTGATGATAGCTCTCTGGCCAGAGGCGATAACAGCTCCCGGGGCCCAGCCTGCCGGCTCTTCCTGCCCGCTGATCCGCTGCCGCCCGGGAGATGGGCAGTGTCTCCAGACGGGTCAGGCCGGCTCCCGGCAGATAGACCGGTAGACGGGACCAGCCGCAATCCACCACCGTATTCACACCCTCGATGGTGAGACTGGTCTCGGCAATGGAGGTGGTCAGAACAATCCGCCGTCTTCCATCGGAATCGGGCAGCAGGGCGCGATCCTGCTCCTGTTTGGGCAGGTCACCATAGAGAGGAGAGATCAGCGGCACTGTGCTCTCCTGGTTGAGGGCCTGCTGCAGACGCTGCATCACACGCCTGATTTCACCCACACCCGGGAGAAAAACCAACAGATCACCTGACTCATTTCGAAAGGCCTTGAGCACTGCAGCAGCGGTCTGCTCTACAATCCGCCTTTTGTCGGGTTGCTCTGAAGCATAGTGCAGTGTCACCGGATAGCTGCGCCCTTCCGCTTCCACCACAGGCGCGCCACCTAACAACTCACTCACCCACTCGCTGTTGAGGGTTGCCGACATCACCAGCAGTCGCAGATCCTCTCTTAAACCCCTTTGCACATCGAGGCTGAAGGCGAAGGCCAGGTCCGATTGCAGATTGCGCTCGTGAAACTCATCAAAGATCACTAGATCGACCCCCTCCAGCGAGGGATCGGCCTGCAGTCGCTGAGTCAGAATCCCTTCAGTCACCACTTCGATACGGGTCTTGTCGGAGACCTTTCGCTCTAACCGAATGGAGTAGCCGACGGTCTCACCCACCGACTCACCCAACAACGAAGCCATACGCGAGGCTGCGGCCCTTGCCGCCAGCCGCCTCGGCTCCAGCATCACTATCCGCCCTTTCAACCAGCTCGAAGCCAGAAGCTCTAACGGCACCAAAGTCGTCTTGCCGGAACCGGGGGGTGCAGAGAGCACGACAGCGGAATCTGTTTCCAGATGAGAATTAATTTGAGGGATAACCGCCTTGACCGGCAGACTATCGGTAGACATGGGGCTCGGTAATCAAATCACAAAATTGATTTCGCCGGATGATAAGCGAAGTTGCCAGGATCTTGCTCAACCGATCCCCGCTTCCTGAATCGGTTGAGCATATTTTGCAAATGGTCATCTTAAAGAATGCGTGCCCTTTCAAGTCTCCGCATTGGCAATGGCATCCTTCTCCCGATCGCAGACGATATGCCAATCGAACTTGAGATCGTCGGAAAAGGCCTGGCCGATGATCCAGATCTGATTCAGCTCTTCACTTAGCGTCGGCAACACCGTCAGAGCGCTTCTTGTGCGGTGCTCATCAAAGAAGGCGAAGGGCTCATCCAGGAAGAGAAACTGGCTCCCCTTCACTGTTCTCTCCACCAGCTCCTGGGAGAGGGCCAGGCGGACCGCCAGCATGATCTGCCGCTGGGTGCCGCTGGATATCTCATCCAGATCCATGAAGTCGCGCTTCTCGCTGGAGAAGGCACGCACAGTGAGATCCTCATCGATCTGTAGATGCTCGTAGCGATTTTCGGTAAACAGTGGCAGCGTCTTACTCACCAAGCCCCGCAGCTTGCGATTGAACTGATAGGAGATCTCGCGGGTGGCACCCCGGATCAACTCATCCGCCATGGCGCAGACTTCGATATGGCGCTCCCGTTCAGTAACCTTTTCGCGAATCTCGTCCTGCATCTCCTGCAGCCGCTGAGCCCGGTCCAGCCGCTCCTGCTCCTGGGAGATCGCCTGTTCCAGCTGCCCCATACGCAGTCGGTCCTGCTGCAGGCGCTGACGCAAAGTACTCTCTTCAGCAGCAACACCATCTCTCACCTCGGTCAGTGAGATCTGCCAGTCACGGATGCGCTGGCTCAGACGGCTCTTTGCGGCACGATCGACGGCAGCAGGCTGAACCTCCTCAGTCGTCTCCGCAGATTCAGATGATGTCGCAGCCTCTTCCGAGGTATCGCTGGTTTCCTCTTCAGAAAGATCATCAAGCGCCACATCGGGCAGCTCTTCCAGCTTGGTTGAGAGGGTCTGAGCCACCTGGTCATAGCTGCTCAACTTACCGGCGAGGGTAGCGCGTCGAATCCAGAAGAGGAGAAAAAGTACGCCAAAACCTCCGGCGGCATAGAGCAAAAAGAGAACCTGCTCACTTTGCTAATTGGGTAATACCGATTGGATCCATTCTGAGAGCTGTACGGCGAGATTATGCTCCGGCATCTTTGCCAGCAGATACCAGCCAGCCCCCGAAACCAGCGCCAGAAGCAGCATCAGAATGCGCAAGAAGCCGGCACGTCCCTTTGCACCAACGGCACTCTCCCGTTTCGGGAGGGCGTCCTGATAGGCGACTGAGGCGCCATCCAGACCGTCAATGCTGGTCTCCAGCTCACCTATGGTGCGGCTGAGATCGTCCCGCTCATGCTCGAGATCCGCCATCAGTCGGGGGTCAATCCCCAGCTCTTCGAGATTGCTCTGCAGGTTCTCGATGTCGGCCCGCTTCTCTTCCACCTCGCTCACCGACTCGACATGGTCT
>JBNKMQ010000228.1:0-6911 GCA_050293225.1 Sedimenticolaceae bacterium | reverse complement strand
GCAGAACACCGGCAACACCAGATGCCAAATGCGGTCGAAGAGAAATCCCCGGGTCCAATCCCCTGTCATGTTGTTCACTGCCAGCACTACACCAAGCAGAAAACCGCTACAGAGAAATATCAGCTGACGCAGTAAGCGGTAGTCACTGCTCGCCACCCCGTAAGCCGTCACAGCAAAGGCTGTCGGTATAAAAATCCAGAAGGAGAGCGTGCGACCGGACTCCGGCAGCATCTGAACCATACCTACGCCGAGTAGTGCCCAGGCAATGGGGAAGAATCCCAGCCGCCATCGCTTCGGGGCACTCGCCATGGCCAGAAACAGGGCACTGCCAAGTATCACGCCCAACAGCAGTCGCAGCAGATCCCAGGAATTGGAGGAGTGAGGCAGAAAGACCGCATCCAGCATCTGCCGGTCGCTCAGGCCGGCGGTGGGAAACCAGTGCCAATACTGCTCGTTGGCGGTAAACCCAATCAACAGAACCCCCGCCAACATAGTTGGCACCGACCAGAGTCCCAGCATCACCATGCCGCTGCTGACATCGAAGGATCGCCCCCGCTCCACCGCCGCCCGCACGCCCACCAACAGGGCCAACAGATAGACCACCGGGATACTCAAGACATTCAGCAAGACCGTGATCGGCACCCGCTCCGCCAACAGGTCGGTGACCGGACGCCCATAGCGAAAACTACGCCCCAGGTCGGAGCCCTTGGTAAAGGAGAAGCCGCTGAGGTTGTTCTCCTCATCGAAGGTAAAGCCTGCCGGAGAGACGTTATTCAACCAGCGCAGGTACTGCATCCAGGGTGGATTATCCAGACCGTAGAGACGGTTGTAGTAGGCCTCAATCTCTTTCTTCGCCTCCGGATCGAGGTTCTGGCCCTCCACCAGACTCTTGGCGCTGATACCGCCTGGAGAAGCGGCCATCACCACGAACACCACCAGGGTGATCCCCAGCAATGTGGGAACCATCAATAGCAGTCTTCGAAGCAGATAAGTAAGCATTCAGATCCTGGTGTTCACGGCCATGAAGTCGTTAACGATCACTGCTGATAACGCTGTTCATTCGCCGGCACATAGTTCTCCATCGGCAGGTTACCGAAATTGAGCCCCACCTTGGTATTGACGATGTTGCGGATACGGCGGTCGATAAAAACCAGACTCTTACGCCGCATCAGAAATGTATAGGGCTGATCTTCAAACAGCACTGCTTCCGCCTGTTGCCATAGGGGCATACGTTTCTCCTCATCCACCGTAGCTCTGGCCTGATCAATCAATTGATCAAGCTTCTCATTGCGGTAGTTGATGAAATTGTTGCCCGCATCCGCAATCTGGCTGCTGTGGAACATCTGATAGAGATCGGTCTCTAATCCGCTGGTCCAACCCAGGGTGATGGCCTCGAAGTCCCGCTTGTTGAGCAGATCGATCATCACCGACCACTCTGTCGGCTTGGGTTTCAGCAGGATGCCGGCTCTGGCCAGCAGGTCCTTGAGAAAGAGCACCATGCGGCCGGTATCCTCATTGCCCTGAAAATAGACCAGTTCAAACTCGAAGGGCTCACCCTTCTCATCCTCCAACACCCCATCTCCATTGCGATCCTGATAACCCGCCTCTCTTAACAACTGCATACCCTTGGCTTCGTCGTAGCTGCGAGGCGAGAGATTCGGTTCGTGCTGTTTGCTGTTGCTATTGAATGGACTCAAGGCAACCTCGGCATAACCGAGAAAGATCTCATCAATAATACGCTTACGATCGATCAGATAGGTCATCGCCTGACGTACCCGTTTGTCAGTGAAGCGGGTGGCTTTCCCGTCACGTTCCTGGTTCCAGCCGATATAGCTATAGCCGGCCACGGGGCTCATGTACTCCCAGTGGGCCGCCTTCTTTTCCAGATCCTTATCCTCCACCAGCTTGCGATACTCCACGGGGCGGGAACCGTAGGCGTCGATATCCCCGTTGCGAAAGGTGGTCAGACGGGCACTGTCATTTTCGATCACACGCCAGAGTATGCGATCAAAAGAGGGTTGCACCGGCCCCCAATAGCGGGGATTGCGCTGCAGCTCCACCATACCCTTATCCGGGGACCAGCCCTTGGGATCCTGCAGTCGATAGGGGCCCGACCCCAACAGCAATCCCTTGGACTGGTTGTAGTCGTTGGGTTTTTCCAGATAGGGGGCGTAGAAATGCTTTGGCATTACGGCAAGTCCACCGGCCAAAGAGAGGGCATTGAAATAGGGCTCGGCGAACTGAAATTTCACCGTCAGCCTATCCAGGGCTTCGACTGAGGCGATCTTTGAGTAGTAGGCCCGCTCCCGGGGCGCCTGGATGGTGGGGTTCATGATGAAGTCGAAGGAGAAAACCACATCTTCTGCAGTCAGTGGCTTACCGTCGGAAAAGCTCAAACCATCCCGCAGTTTGAAGATGAATGTCAGCCCATCCTCGCTGACCTCCCATGACTCTGCCAGCAACCCTTCCCACTCCAGGGTTTCAGGATTGCGGATGATCAGGCTCTCTTGAATGTAACTCTGCACATCTGAGGAGTAGGCGTCCGATGATATAAAAGGCGTGAGGGATTTGAGATTGACACTGAAGGCCTGCACCAGCCAGTCACCCTCCGCATAGTCGGGCATGAGGCTGGCTTTATGGGCTCTATCAAAAGCGGCTGATGTTGCACTAGTGTTTTCAGTGGATATCTCGCTTGAGAGTGTCACACCATTACCGATACGCTTGCCCAGATTTCTCACCTGAGTGCTGATATCCCGCAGATCACTGGCCTGCTCCCGCATCACCTGTTCCATCTGCGCCATCTTCTGCCACTGGCGGTCGATCATATACATCGCCAGGATCACACTGAGGAGCACCACGCCCAGTCCGCCAAAGTAGAGAATATCCCGACCGTTGAGTCGCCGCTGCATTATCATCTCCCCTATAAAGGGTTGTTATTCGGTATAGATTGACAGAGTCTATTACTAACCCGAAGCGGGTTAAAGCCTGATTCTGTGCTGTCATCGATGCAAAACAGGTACAACGCCGCACTTTTCGCGGATGCCGTTTTCCGGTACCTTTGTGCGTTGAATTTTGCATTAAAGAATAATAAGTGCGCCGCGCAAGCCCGCACTCCATTCGATTACTCAGCTAAGGAACCGTTCCATGGGTTTTCTACAAGACAAACGTATCCTCGTCGTCGGCATCGCCAGTAACCGCTCTATCGCCTGGGGTGTAGCCGAGGCGCTGCATCGCGAAGGGGCCGAACTGGCCCTCACCTATCAGACAGAGAAGCTGAAAAAACGTGTCGATGATGCGGCGGAGAAGTTCGGTGCCAGTATCGTCATGCCGCTGGACGTAACCGATGATGATCAAATCTCTGATCTATTTGTAACACTCAAGGAAAAATGGGGCTATCTCGACGGCATCGTCCACTGTGTCGGCTTCGCACCTCGGGATCATCTGGAGGGGGGCTATCTCGATAACCTGACCCGTGAAGGCTTCGCCCTCGCCCACGATATCAGCGCCTACAGTTTCGCTGCCCTGGCAAAGGCGGGCAGAGAGTTGATGCAGGGACGCAACGCCTCGCTCATCACCATGAGCTACCTGGGCGCCGTTCGCACGGTACCCAACTACAACGTCATGGGTGTCGCCAAAGCAAGCCTGGAGGCCAATGTCCGCTACATCGCCGACTCACTGGGGCCTGAGGGGATTCGTTGCAACGGCATCTCCGCCGGACCTATCCGCACCCTGGCCGCATCAGGCATCAAGAATTTCAAGAGTATGTTGGATGAGGCGGAGAAGAAGAATCCGCTACGCCGCAATGTGACCATTCAGGAGGTCGGCAATGCGACGGCTTTCCTCTGCTCAGATCTCGCTTCGGGAATTACCGGAGAGATCCTCTATGTCGACTCCGGCTACCATATGGTGGGTATGACTTAGGCCATCAGCCTGCTGCTCATGGATAGGCGTTCAGCTATCCATGAGCCAGGTGGCAGCATGGCTGCCACCAAGCCATTTTCTTAGCTATTCACTCGCCTGTTTAAGCAGGATCTCGATATCGGCCTGGGATTCCAGGTCAGCCACCAGTGCGCTGTATTGTCCCCGTTGAATCTCATTGCGCAGATTTCTCGCCTGCATCTCTGCATCGCCGGCTTCACTTTGCCCCTCTTGCACCGATGTCAACACATAGACCGCATAATCGCCATTGGCCAATCCGATCACGCCTGAGGTAGCAGCCCCAGCCCCAGGTTTTTCACTGCTGAAAACCGCTCCGGACAATTCGAAGGGGACAGAACGATCATTACGCCCGATGGTGACCGGGCCTGTTACCGGATAGCTGGCGGCAACCTGTGTCAGATCACTGCCGGACAGCTCAGCCTTACGCTTTTCAGCTTCCGCCTTTGCCTGTTCCTCGGCATTCTGCTGCAGCAAAATCTGCACGATGCGATCTTTCGCATCGGCCATGGGCTCAATGGATGTCTCTTCATGTTCCACCACCCGCAATACAATCGCACTCTCACTGTCGAGCTCGATCAGTTCGCTGTTGTTGCCACCCTGCAATACATCTTCGCTGAAAGCTGCACCGGTTACCTTGGGTGAAGAGAGCACGCCTTCGGCCTGGTCTCTGGTAACCCAGTCACTCAACTGCAGTTTCAGGCCCAAGGCATCGGCTACCGGCTCAAGACTGGTAGGGTCCTCATAACTCAGGTCCGCCATCCGCTCGGCCATCTCAAAGTAGAGTCGTTCGCCTTCCGCTTTGCGGTACTCACGCTCTATTTCCCCCTTGGCCTCGTCGAAAGGTTTCACATCAGCCGGCTTGATCTCAGTAAGTTTGATCAGATGGAAACCGAAATTACTGCGCACCGGCTGACTAACCTCTCCGGCCTGTAAGGAGAATGCCGCCGCTTCAAATGCCGGGTCCATTACCCCTTTGCCGAAGAATCCCAGGTCTCCGCCGTTCTTTGCAGAACCGGGGTCCTGGGAGGCCTCTTTCGCCAGATCGGCGAACGCCTCACCCTGGGCAAGACGATCCGCGACAGCATTGATCCTGGCTTTCGCTTCAGCCACAGCGGACTCGTCCGCATCCTGACTTACCTGGATCAGGATATGGCTGGCTTTGCGCTGTTCAGGCCGACCGAATTTATCCTGATTATGTTCATAGAAACCAAGCAGGATCTCATCATCCACCTGCACGGTACTACCGGCGGTCTCGGCATTCAGATAGAGATACTCCAGCTTGACCCGCTCGGGCACCGCAAAGGCTGATTGATTGGCCTGGTAGTAGTCACTGATCTGTTCATCAGTGACACCGTCTTCGAGTAGAAAGTCGTTTGCGGGAACCACGAAATAGGAGAACTCACGCTTTTGATTCATCAGCTGCGCAGCGGTCTTTTTCTCATACTCGGTAATAAAGGTGCCCGCATCAACGGCCTGGGAGAGCTGCTGGGAAAGCAGCAGCTGTCGCATACGCTCCATAAAACCAGCGGGAGTGAGACCCTGTAGACGCACTGCCCGCTCAAAGGTCTTCTGATCGAAGCGTCCATCCTTGTGAAACACCTCCATGCCCAACAGTGCGGCCTTCACACTCTCATCGCTGACTCGAAGTCCCATATCGTGGGAGACCTGCTGGATCAGCTCATCCCGTATCATGCGATCGAGGACCTCTTTGCGCATCCGGTTGTCGTCGAACATCTCTGGCCGATAGGCCCCACCCAACTGCTCACGCAGTGTCTGACGAAAACGCTGGAACTGACTATCCAGAGCGCGCTCGGTGATCTCATTGCCATTGACACTGGCCGCAACCGGTTCAGATCCAACCCCCATGTATTCCTGAATACCCCAAAGGGCGAAAGGCACACTGATCAGGGCCACGATACCGTAAGCGATCCAGCCCTGGGCCTTGTCTCTGATGTTCTGAAGCATGATGATCGACTCGTACTGTTTTTTTCTATCTTATAAACAAAAACGGGGTATCTGTATGAGATACCCCGTTTTCGATTTCAAATTGGCGGAGCGGACGGGACTCGAACCCGCGACCCCCGGCGTGACAGGCCGGTATTCTAACCAACTGAACTACCGCTCCGGATTGGTGGGTGCTGCAGGGATCGAACCTGCGACCCTCGCCTTGTAAGGGCGATGCTCTCCCAGCTGAGCTAAGCACCCCGCAGAAGGCGCGCTAGTTTACGGCATCCTTCAGAGCTTTACCAGCCTTGAATGACGGGATCTTGGAGGCCTTGATCTGGATGGTTTGACCGGTCTGCGGGTTGCGGCCTTCGCGGGCTGCACGCTCTTTCACGGAGAAGGTACCAAAACCGACCAATGAGAGGGTATCGCCCTTTTTCATTGCGTCAGTGATAGCCGCTACCATGCCATCCAGTGCACGACCAGCAGCTGCCTTGGAAATATCAGCAGAGTCTGCCATTGCCTCAATCAATTCGGCTTTATTCATTAATATAAATCCCCTTGTAGTGATCTTGACGGATAAAACTTAAACCGCCTTAGGTGTGATGTCTTTGTGTACCCTGAACAGGGCACGAAACGCCAGAATTTATACCGGCTCCCCGATACCCTGTCAAGCGAGCAACCCCACGCAAAGCCAGTAATAGCCTGTGTTGTGACGCAGCTAATGCTTTGTCAGGGTACCCGATTTTTTACTTTTTTCAGGTGCGCTTTTGTCGTTTTCCTGAGTCAGATTCTCCGCCGGCTGCTGACCTTTTGGCGTGGGTGTCTCCTGCAAAGCAATCTGCAGCACCTCATCGATCCAGCGCACCGGTTTTATGTTCAAGTTCTGTTGAATATTCTTTGGAATATCAACCAGATCCCTCTTGTTCTCTTCCGGAATGATGACGGTTGAAATACCGCCACGATGGGCTGCGAGGAGTTTCTCTTTCAGCCCGCCGATGGGCAGAACCTCACCACGCAGGGTGATC
>JBNKMQ010000227.1:0-1699 GCA_050293225.1 Sedimenticolaceae bacterium | reverse complement strand
GGTGCACATGCGCGCAAGCTGGATCTTCTCCAAGAACGACGTCATCGCCAACACCGGTGTCATCCTGGGTGGCGCGCTGGTCTGGCTGCTGGACAACCGCTGGCCGGACCTGGTCATCGGCAGCCTGATTGCACTGGTGATCCTGAATGGCGCACGTCATATTATTCTCGATGCCCGGCAGGAACTTGTAGCAGGCGTCACGCCCTGTTGCAGTGATTCCGACACCTGCGGGGGGACCGACGGCGGTGCATGATCACATCCACAGTCATCACGACCAAGGCAGCGGTGGGCGCATCGGCCTGGCCTTTGCGCTAAACCTCGTCTTTACCATCATCGAGTTCATCGGCGGCCTGTTGACCAACAGCACCGCCATCATGGCCGACGCGGTGCACGATCTCGGCGACACCCTGTCTATCGGCCTGGGTTGGTGGCTGAACCGACTGAGCGGCAAAAAAGCCGACCTCAGCTTCACTTATGGCTATCATCGTCTGTCCCTGCTGGGTGCGTTAATCAATGGTACCGTCCTGGTCATCGGCAGCATCTGGGTGCTGGGCGAGGCCATCCCGCGGCTGGCCGATCCTCAGATGCCCCATGCCCTGGGCATGACCGGCCTGGCGATCCTTGGGGTGGTCGTTAACGGTCTGGCTGCCTACAAACTCAGTGGCGGAAAGACCCTGAACGAACGGGTGCTCAACTGGCACCTGCTGGAGGATGTACTGGGCTGGCTGGCAGTGTTGATCGTCAGCCTGATCCTGCTGTTTGTTGACTGGCCGATCCTCGACCCCATCCTCTCTATTGCGTTCACCCTGTTTATCCTGGTGAATGTGATAAAGAACCTATCTCGGACGCTGCACCTGTTTCTCCAGGGAGCCCCTGACAAGCAACTCACTGTTGAGATCAGGGATAAGCTTCTGGAGATAAATCATGTGGCTGGCGTTCACCATCTGCATCTTTGGTCACTGGATGGTGAACGGCACGTAATGACAGCCCACCTCGTGCTGGACACGCCGGTCTCGAATGAAATCCATGATGAAGTAAAAGAACGCGTGAGAGCGGTGTGCAACGGTTACGACTTCATTCACACCACTATTGAACTCGAGCAAGACCTGGAGACTTGCCGAGACGATATCTGTCTAAGAAATTGATAATGGAGATGGATTTATTGTTATCTTCCGACCCGCATTTGTGGCAGATAAGGAAAGGCCCTCTTCACCCGATTATTTGGGCGGCTTATTGCAGCATGCAGGAGGCGGCGCCTTGGCGTTGTCTCGGATGTTGGTGTCTGTAAATTGAAACCAGTTGCCTTTCGCTCGCTCCCACCAATTCTTCAAAGGCGGAAAGCCTGCGCCTTCCAGGGCATCCACGATCGCCTGGTAGGCCGATTGACTGGCATCGTATCGCACCACGATCTGCTGTTTATCCAAATCCGTCGCTACCTTGCGTACGCCTGACAGCGCACTGACCGCACGTTCAACCGCCATCGCATCAGCAGCCTGAGCCATTGCCGGCACCTTGATCCTGCGCCTGACTTCCCAAGTGCCAGCGGGTTTCATTGAATCTTGCGTCTTCATCGCACCCTCCGGTCTCTATTCAACCACTTAAATCCCTGCGCTTCTGCTCGAACTCCTCTTGATCGATCTCGCCTTTGGCATAGCGCTCCTTCAGGATATCCAATGCGGATCTCTGCTTTTCAGAGGAG
>JBNKMQ010000226.1:0-8458 GCA_050293225.1 Sedimenticolaceae bacterium | reverse complement strand
GTGATGGGTATTGGATGGACAGGGCTAACCGGTTTGAGGTGGCTGAATTACGCCCTGTGCGATGGCTTGGTGATTGACGGTGCGGCAAGTCGCACCCTACGCCTCTTTATAGCCTTCGGGTGGCCCGCTCTGACGGTGATTGGTGGGGCTGGGTCCCACCCTACGGGTTTCGTTCAGGCTCAACGAGGGGGATCGTGTGCGGGCGCTGAATAAAAAACTACTGCGCAATCTTTGGAAGCTGCGGGGCCAGGTACTGGCCATCGGCATCGTTATCGCCTCGGGTGTGGCGGTGCTGGTGATGTCCCTCTCCGCTTTGCAGGCCCTGACCGAGACCACCGATGCCTACTACGAGCGACAGCGCTTTGGCGAGGTCTTCGCCAACGTCAAGCGGGCGCCCCAGCGGCTGGTGGAGCAGATCCGCACTATCCCCGGGGTGCGCTCCGTCGACCACCGCATCAAATATCTCGCCACCCTCTCCATAGAGGGTTTCGATGAGCCGGTGATCGGTCAGCTGGTCTCCATACCGGAGGGTAGACAGCCACAACTCAACCAGCTGGTGTTGCGTGAAGGCCGCCTGGTCAGCCCCGGCCATCCCGACGAGGTGGTGCTCAGCGAGCCCTTCGCCGAGGCCCACGACCTGCACCCAGGCGATAGCTTCCAGGCGCTGATGAACAGTAATCTGCGCACCCTCACCGTGGTGGGGGTCGCCCTCTCGCCGGAGTATATCTACACCATCGGTCCCGGCGCCCTGATGCCGGACGACCAACGCTTCGGTGTCATGTGGATCGGTCGTGAAGCATTGGAAGCGGCCTATGATCTCGACGGTGCCTTCAACGACCTCAGCCTGGGTCTGCTCCACGGCACCAATCCCCAGGATGTGATCGAGCGCCTGGACAAACTGCTGGAGCGTTACGGCGGCACCGGCGCCATCCCCCGGTCTGAGCAGATCTCCAACTGGTTCCTGATGAACGAGATCGAGATGCAGAAGACCATGTCAACTGTCCTGCCTACTATCTTTCTGGCAGTAGCCGCCTTCCTCAGCAACATGGTGCTGGGTCGACTGATCGCCACCGACCGCAGTGAGATCGGCCTGATGAAGGCCTTCGGCTACAGCAACTGGCAGGTGGGCTGGCACTACGCCAAGCTGGTCATGGCCATGGCGGGGGTCGGCATCATCCTCGGCTGGGCCGCCGGCGCCTGGCTCGGCCGGGTTAATACCGAGATCTATGCCGAGTTCTACCGCTTTCCGCTGCTGATCTTTCGCCCCAACCCCGGGATCTTCGCCATTGGTGCCATTGTCAGTCTGATTGCTGCCCTGGCCGGCAGCCTCGGGGCGGTACGACGGGCCGCCAATCTACCCCCCGCCGAAGCCATGACGCCACCGGCACCACCCCGCTATCGCAAGACCCGCTTCTCCGGCAGCCGCTTCATCATGTGGTTAGACCAACCGACCCGTATCATCCTGCGCCAGATCCAGCGCGCACCTTTCAAGGCGCTGTTCACCAGCCTCGGTATCGCCTGTTCGGTGGCAGTAATGATCATGGCCCTGCAGTGGATGGACTCCATCGACAGAATCGTCGAGGTCTTCTTCTACGACGCCCAACGTCAGGACATGATGGTGGGACTGGTTGAGACCCAGTCCGACTCCACACTGCAGGAGTTCCGGCGTATGCCCGGGGTACTCGCCGTGGAGCCTATGCGAGGCATCAGCGTGGAGTTCCATGCTGGCACCGCCATCCACCGGGGGGCCATTGAGGGCGTCCCGGACAATCCGCAACTGCAGCGGGTCTACGATGCGAGTGGCCGGGTGGTGCAAGTGCCGCCGGACGGCCTGCTGCTCTCCACCTCGCTGGCGGATAAACTGCATCTGGACATAGGTGACAGCGTCAACGTCGAGGTACTGCAGGGACAGCGGCCCAAGCGCAGCATCCCGGTGGTGGATCTCTACGAGACCTACATCGGCATGACCGCCTATATGAATATCGACGCCTTAAATCGCCTGATGGGCGAACAAGGCAGCCTTGACTCTGTCACCCTGCTGGTGGACAGGAACCAACTCCCGGCCCTCTACAAAGAGCTCAAGGCCCTACCCAAGGTGGCCGCGGTGACCCTGAAAGACGCCGCAGTGCATGAGTTCAATCAGACTATGGCGGAGACCATCCTGATCTACATCTCCTTCTTCGGCGCCTTCGCCTGCGCCCTGGGTTTCGGCGTGGTCTACAACAGCACCCGCATTGCACTTTCAGAGCGGGGCCGGGAGCTGGCCACTCTGAGGGTGCTGGGATTCCACCGTGGCGAGATCTCCTACATCCTGCTCGGCGAAGCGGGTCTGTTGATCCTGGTCGGCCTACCCCTGGGTGTGCTGGCCGGGGCTGGACTGGGCTGGTTCATGACCAGCGCCATGGACTCGGAACTCTACCGTATCCCCCTGGTAATCAAGGCCTCCAGCAATGCCATCGCAGTACTGGTGACCCTTGCCGCCACCCTGCTATCGGCGGCGGTGGTACGCAACCGACTCGACCATCTCGACCTGATCGCTGTACTGAAAACCCGTGAGTGAGACGCTGTTATGAGTGCACAAAACAAACGTATCCTGATCTGGAGCATTCTTGGACTAGTGCTGTCAGCCATCCTGGTCTGGGCCTTCATCCCCAAACCGGTCCCGGTCGACCTGCTGACCCTCGAGCCAGGTAAAATGACCGTGACCATAGATGAAGAGGGCGAGACCCGGGTACGCGATGTCTTTGTCCTCTCGGCACCAATCAGCGGGCGTGCACTGCGCATCAATGCAGAAGTCGGTGACGAGGTCTTTGCTGAGCAGACCAAGATCGCTGAAATAGAGCCTACCGACTCGGCCCTGCTCGATCCCCGCAGTGAGGCCCAGGCCCATGCCGACATTCGTGCGGCGGAAGCCAATCTTGGACTCGCAGATGCTTCGGTCAAGGAGGTCCGGGTAGAACTCAATTTCGCCAAGAACGAATATCAACGCGCAAGAAAACTCCGGGCCGATGCGGTGATGTCGGAACGGGAACTGGAAGCCGCAGAGAGTACCTACAAAACCAGCCAGGCGGCTCTGGAGACGGCACTGGCCAATCGACAGGCCCGGGTGGCAGAGCTTGAACGAGCCCGCGCGCAACTCATCTCCCCCACAGATACCCGGCAGAAGAGCGGGGATTGTCCCTGTGTACCCATCCGCTCACCGGTGGACGGTCGTATCCTCAAGATCCTGCATAAGAGTGAAGGTGTAGTCGCCGCCGGCGAACCCCTGGTGGAGATTGGTGATCCGGCCGACCTGGAGATCGTCGCCGATCTGCTCTCCTCCGACGCCGTAAAGGTGGAGGCGGGACAGCGGGTCATCATCGACAACTGGGGGGGCGAGCATCCATTGGAGGGCGTGGTGGAAAGGGTCGAGCCCTTTGGATTCACCAAGGTATCCGCCCTTGGTATCGAGGAGCAGCGGGTCAATGTGATTATCGATTTTACCAGTCCCAACGAAGAGTGGTCGCGAGTCGCACATGGCTACCAGGTCGATGTGCGTATCATCCTCTGGCAGGAAGAGAAGATACTCAAGATACCCTTAACTGCTCTGTTTCGTGATGGTGACGGATGGAACGTTTTTGTGCAGCGTCAAGGAAAGGCGAGCAAGCAGGCCGTGGTACTTGGCCAGCGCACAGGGCTTGAGGCGGAAATCATTTCGGGTTTGTCCGCAGGGGATGTCCTCGTGGTTCATCCCAGCGACAAGATCAGTCAAGGGGTCGCCATCGAAGACCGCAAGGTGGAGTAGCGCAAACCGTCAAATTTTAAAGCGCCAATCTAAACCGCTTCGGCTTCGACCTGGGTAACCACTTCCCAGAGCAGAGGTTCACCCTTCACACCGACACTGCGGGCACGACCATCAGTCTTGGCTGCATACATGCGGTGATCAGCCAGCTCAACCATCGACTTCCAATCTTTGGCAGCGTCCGCCTGAACCTCCGCCACACCGATACTTGCGGTCACAGGATTGCCGTCAGGGCGCATACCCAGACCGCAAAGCATAATCCGGGTTACCACATCATTCGCCTCATTGGGGTCAGCGGTGGGCAGAATCACGATAAACTCCTCCCCACCCCAACGAATGACGCTATCGCCTTTACGCACTGTTTTACATATCTGTCCGGAGGCCATCTTTAAAACCTCATCGCCCGCCTCATGGCCATAGGTATCGTTAACCGCCTTAAAATTATCCAGATCAAAATAGAGGATTGAGAGAGAGGCATCACTCATCGATGCCAGGCGAAATTGCAGATCCAGCATCTCAATTCCCGCCCTTCGCGTCAGCATGCCGGTCAGCACGTCATAACTGGCGGTGCTGGCTTGAGAAAGCATGTATCTGAGCTGACTCAGGGAGGCAAACAAAGCCACCCCCAGAATCAGTAAAAACAACCAGATGGTCGAAACTGCCTGGGGAATCTCGCTACTGCTCTCAGGTATTGCGGCAATCAACATCACCAGAAACATGGGAATTCCGTAGGCGATGAACTCGACCAACGTGAGGGGAAAGAGGGTTAAGCCTGCGACCATAACAAATGGAAGGAGTGCGTAGAGTTCCGCCACTACCAACTCAGTACCACTTAGCTCATAGGCATTCAGCCAATGGTCGGAGACGAGATAGAAAAGCGGGGTCACTGCCAGCATACCCGCCAGCAATACTCTTGCTCGTTTGATACTGGGTTCTTTACGTGCCTGCCAGGCAAGCAGGATAAAAATAGCGGCGGAAACCACTCGAATTACCAACAGCTCCGTCCATAGACCCGTCGGCAGAAATACCAGGTCGATCACCGACCAGACTGGCACTACTACAGCAAAAACCGCGCAGAAGAAGAACACGCGGCTCTGCATCATCGCCGCCCGATGGCGGGTTATTGGTAAGCCGTGGTGCTTGCTGGTGAATAGCTCATAGAGCTGCTCCACCGTATAAATCCCTAGCGATTCACTCAGAGTAATGTACATCTTCACCAACAAGTTCATTCCAGTCATCCAGAAACAACTTTGGATTCAAGTGATTACTATAGCTTAATCCTATGTTGTATATCGAAATTTTTGTAAAACTGTTACCTATCGCGCCTTTCAGGAATTTCTCCCTTCAGCCAAACGAAGCCCTGCCGCAGTTATAAATCAGCAAAACGAATCAAGCTGAAACAGCCAGATAAATTCTAAATAACAAAGGCATTTGAGTTTAGTCAATCAGCTATTTATTAAAATATTGATAAATTCGACACAGTTCACTTGATTCCGTTTGTTCAACAGAAATCGACTCAGGACATGTTCTACAGGAGGTAGTAAACATGGCACGGCTTGCCCAGAACTTCTCGCGCTATTTTCGCGTCGTCATGGCATCGACCCGACAGCAGAAACGATATGCCCATGCAATCCGCTACCAAGTCTACGCCAAAGAGATGGGCTGGGAGCCTCCCAACGAATCGCGACTCGAGATCGATGAATGCGATGATTATTCCACCCACTGCCTACTGGAACATAAACGCTCTGGCGAAGCAGTAGGCTGTATCCGCATCGTTGTCCCACCCGCTGGCGAAACAGGAAAGAAGCTTCCCTGCCAAACCCATGACATTGTCCTCGATGGCAAACTCGCCGCGAGCGTGACCCGGGGAGAAGTGGGTGAGATATCTCGACTTGCTGTTCCGCATAGCTTTCGCCACCGTACCAAAGAGAGTGCCCCCTCATTTTTAGACCGCCATGACGCCATCATCTATAGCGATGAGGAACGTAAGAACTTCTCCCAAATTTCCCTGGGACTCTACTACGCTTCTATCGCAATGGCGGAATTCTATGAGCTTGAGCAAGTGCTGGTTTGCATGGAGCCTCGACTCAATCGCTGCCTCAACCGTTTTGGACTCAAGTTTCATCAGATGAGCAAGACATTTGAAATGAAAGGCAAAGAGAGAGGGCTGTTCGTCTTACCCCGGACGGAGTTCTCAAGCAGCATGAAGCCAGACCAGCTCGAGCTATATCAGAATATCCGACATAATATGATCGAACAGTTCCAGATAGGAAATACGCAACGGCCGGTATCACATGAGTCTATTCAACTATCAAACAGCATTCTCTAGAAACATTGGCTGGGTAACCGAGGCAGAGCAGAGCCAACTTCGCTCTTCACGGATAGCAATCGCAGGCATGGGCGGTGTAGGTGGCAGTCACCTGCTCACACTCTCCCGACTCGGGGTCGGACGATTCAATCTTGCAGACTTTGACAGCTTCGCGGTTGAGAACTTTAACCGCCAGGCGGGGGCAAATATGCACACAGTGGATCGCCCCAAGCTGGAGTGCCTGTCCGAGATGGCACGTTCGATTAATCCGGAGCTGGAGATCACCGCCTTTACTGAAGGAGTCAAACCCGACCAGGCTGAGGAGTTCTTAGCGGGTTGCGACCTCTATCTCGATGGCCTCGATTTTTTCGCCCTCGATGCACGCCGTGCGGTCTTCGCCGCCTGTCACCGACTAGGCATTCCCGCAGTGACAGCAGCCCCTTTAGGCATGGGATCTGCCCTACTGAATTTCCTCCCCGACAAGATGTCGTTCGAAGCGTACTTTCAGCTGCAGGGACATGGAGAGTATGAACAGTATCTGCGCTTTCTGGTGGGACTGGCACCGGCCAGGCTCCACTCAGGTTACCTGGTACTACCGGAACGGATCGACCTGATCGGCAAAAAAGGACCTTCCACCGCCATGGGCTGTGAACTCTGCGCCGGCTTCGCCGCGACTCAGGTTCTCAAGCTCCTGTTAAAAAGAGGTAAAGTGCTGGCAGCACCCTGGGGGCAACAGTTTGACGCCTATATGAATCGCCTAACACGCACATGGCGACCCGGCGGCAATCGCCATCCCTTGCAGCGACTGGCTATACATCTGGGAGAAAAGGCATTAGAGCGGCAGCTCAATGATCAATGACCTAAAGCGTGGATAAACTCCTCATAGGTTGTCCCCTTCTCCCGCAATAACTCCTGCAACCATTTGAGTGAAGCATCAGGCGCATCTCTTACACCCGCCTGTTGCTCAATACGCAACATCTCCTGATAGATAGGCGTAATCGCCGCGATGCCATCCTGACTCGGCTTGCGACGGGCGGAGAAATAGCCAATGGGTTGACTGTTGCTATCATAATCCACCGTCACATTGGCATAGACCCAGTAGAAATCTCCAGACTTGGCCATGTTTTTTACATAGGCAAAGCACTCTTTGCCCGACCCGATCATATTCCAAAGAAGACGGAAGACGCCGCGAGGCATATCGGGATGACGTACTATATTGTGCTGTACCCCCAAGAGTTCCGATTCTGAGTAACCGGCCATCCGCATAAAGATTCGGTTGGCATAGATTATTCGCCCCTTGAGATCGGTCTTGGAGACGATGAAGTCGCCGTCGCGCATCGGGATTTCACGGTTTGTTGGGGTAATACCTGCTTTCATCAGACGACTCCTTCACCATGTTTTTCTTTGATCATGGCATCGATACGATCCATTACCTGATCGCTGGCCAGCTCCATCTCACCATAGGTTTTCAGGATCTTACTCTGCAATTCGGGATCATGCTGCCAATCGAGCTCGAGTATCTCCAGTGCCTCATGTCCGGCTTTATGAACCTGGCTGTGCGGGGCCTCGAGCTCCTTGAATGAATGGGTCTGTCCAAAGCTCTCTACACCCATCCCCTCGTAGAACCACTTACCAAGGCGGCAACTATTGTGATCGACTCTAACTGCATCCGCATCGGTATTCTGTGTACCGGCATAGAACGACTTGTAGGCCTTTTGCTTGTAGATCATATGATCGACCTTAACCAATGAGGCATAGCAGATATCGTGGGCATAATTAACCGAGGTAAACGTCATCTGCGCCTGGTCGGCAAAGATGTTAAAACTGCTGTTCATCTCCTCTACCACAGACTGCACGCTATTCGCC
Source organism: Sedimenticolaceae bacterium (assembly GCA_050293225.1). Taxonomy (GTDB): domain Bacteria; phylum Pseudomonadota; class Gammaproteobacteria; order Chromatiales; family Chromatiaceae; genus Thiodiazotropha. The sequence goes on along the minus strand of JBNKMQ010000226.1, from coordinate 503 downwards.
ATCTCCAGCATCTCATTCGAACTGGTCTGCATAACCGCTGTTTCGGTCTGAAATGTGGTGACTACCTCTCGGATCTCATCGGTCGCTTTTTTGGTACTCTCCGCCAGCTTCTTCACCTCGTCAGCGACCACCGCAAAACCCCTTCCGTGTTCCCCTGCCCTGGCCGCCTCAATGGAGGCGTTCAAAGCCAACAGATTGGTCTTATCGGCAATCTCGCTGATCATGCCCAGAATACCGGTTATTTCGTCACTCATGTCATTCAGCTGAGCCATGGTCTGGTGACTCTGCTCGATCATTCCCAGAGTCTTTGTCTGTGCATCGACCACCTGGGAGACCGCCTGCTGGCTCTCTTGTGACTTCTGCATATTGTCGGTGGCGATTTGAGAGACCTTCTGCATCTCATTGGTGATCTGGGTGAGGTCATTCTGGCTTAATAGCAGATTGTTCATGGTCTGGTTGGTATTCAGAACCTGCAGTTCTGCCGCCATCTCGTTGCGCTTGAT
>JBNKMQ010000225.1:0-4789 GCA_050293225.1 Sedimenticolaceae bacterium | reverse complement strand
ACCAAACTGGCTGAAGGTCCACTATAGTTCTTAAAGATAATGGGCAGGTAAACATTGGCTAATTGGGTGCCCCGCACCGGATGCGTCACTACATTGCTGTTGGTCATTGCCGTTTGATCGCTCACCAGGAAAGCCCCGTTTTGAAGCACGGTGGTATAGTTGGTTGTCACCGTTACCCGGAAAGTGGTGGTCAGAATGGATCCGGCCGAGAACACGGGTGCATTCACCACCAACGCCGAACCGTTGTAAGTTACTGTACCAAAGTTGGCCGTGGCGCTGCCGGGCTCAGGCCAGCAGTTCCGCCATACGGTGTCCCATCTCGGCCGGTGAACGCACCACATGCGCACCCGCCGCCTCCAGGGCCTCGAATTTGGCCTCCGCGGTACCTTTGCCGCCACTGATGATGGCGCCCGCATGCCCCATGCGCTTGCCCGGGGGGGCGGTAACGCCGGCGATGTAGGCGACCACCGGTTTTCGTACATGCTCATTGATGTAGTCGGCCGCCTCCTCCTCGGCGGAGCCGCCGATCTCGCCAACCATGATGATGCCGTCGGTTTGCTCGTCTGCCTCAAAGAGTTTCAGGCAGTCGATGAAGTGGGTGCCGTTGATCGGGTCGCCCCCAAGGCCCACGCAGGTGCTTTGGCCAAGTCCAGCCTGGGTGGTCTGATGGACCGCCTCGTAGGTCAGAGTGCCGGAACGGGACATGACGCCGACCCGCCCGGGTTGGTGGATCGATCCGGGCATGATGCCGATCTTACAGGCGCCGGGGGTGATGATGCCGGGACAGTTGGGGCCGATCAGGCGGGTGTCATAGGACTTCAATGCCTCCTTCACCTTCAACATATCGAGGATGGGTATGCCTTCGGTGATGCAGGCGATGACCCGGATACCGGCATCGGCTGCTTCGATGATGGCATCGGCGGCGAAGGGAGGCGGCACGTAGATCATGCTGGCGTCGGCGCCGGTCTCGGCCACTGCGTCGTGCACGGTATCGAAGACAGGGCGGTCGAGGTGGCTCTGTCCGCCTTTGCCGGGGGTGACCCCGCCGACCAGATTGGTGCCGTAGGCGATGGCCTGTTCTGAGTGGAAAGTTCCCTGTTTGCCGGTGAAGCCCTGGCAGATGACACGGGTGTTTTTATCGACAAGAATGCTCATATCTCTTTGAAATCCTATGGTATCTGGTGGCTTCAGGCTGCAGCGGCGACGGCCTTTTGTGCGGCTTCGGTAAATCCTTGTGCAGTCAGGAAATCGAGACCGCTCTCTTCGAGCATCTTGAGCCCCTGCTCAGCATTGGTGCCCTCCAGTCTGACTACCACGGGGACCTCAACGCCGACATTTTTCGCCGCGGTGATCACCCCTTCGGCGATCAGGTCGCAGCGCACGATGCCGCCGAAGATGTTTACCAGTACGGTCTTTACCTTGTCGTCGGAGAGGATCAGCTTGAAGGCCTCGGTGACCCTTTCGGCGGTAGCGCCGCCGCCGACGTCGAGGAAGTTGGCCGGTTCGCCGCCGTGCAGTTTCACCATATCCATTGTGGCCATGGCCAGACCGGCGCCGTTGACCATGCAGCCGATGTTGCCGTCAAGGGTGATGTAGTTGAGGTCGTGCTGGGCAGCGGCGGCCTCTTTCTCGTCCTCTTGGGTTGGATCGCGCATGGCGAGTAGGGCCTGCTGGCGATAGAGGGCGTTGCTGTCGAGATTGATCTTGGCGTCCAGGGCGATCAGATTGCCCTCGCCGGTGACGATCAGGGGGTTGATCTCGATCAGGCTCACATCCTTGTCCATATAGAGTTGATAGAGGCCAAGCATGATCTTGGAGAACTGCTTGATCTGGTCTCCCTCAAGCCCCAGGCCGAAGGCCAGCTTGCGGCACTGGTACGGCAGCATGCCGGCGGCCGGGTTGACCAGGGTGGTGAGGATCTTCTCCGGGGTCTCGGCGGCCACCTCCTCGATGTTCATACCACCGGCGGCGGAGGCCATGAAGACGACGCGGGAGTTGGCGCGATCCAGCAAGGCGCCCAGATAGAGCTCCCGGGCGATGTCGCTCCCCTCCTCCACCAGCACTCGATTCACCGGTAATCCTTGCGGGCCTGTCTGATTGGTCACCAGGGTCATGCCGAGAATCTCGTTCGCGGCGGCTTCCACTTCATCCAGGCTGCGGGCCAGTTTGACGCCCCCTGCCTTGCCGCGACCACCGGTATGGGCCTGGGCCTTCACCACCCAGACCGATCCGCCGAGGGATTGGGCCGCAGCTCGGGCCTCCTTGGGGCTGGCGACTGCCTGTCCCTGGGGAACCGGCAGTCCGTACTCTGCAAACAGGGACTTCGCTTGGAATTCGTGTAGGTTCATGACGCTCCTTTGTAGTCAGGTAGATGCGGTTGCTGTTCTATAGATGTTATGGGCATATAAGAAACATTATGGCCTGAGTCGTTCAGCTTGCATAGTCTTTTTTCAATGAAGAATTGCTTAAGTATTAATTAGTGCCCTAATGGGGATCTCTGTGCTGACTGAAGTCGGCCGTTCATAGCACTGATGCGATTTTTTCACATAGGGCAATTTATATAAATGCCGTTAAATGCCGCCAAATAACGCTAATGTGTAGCTATATTCTATCTTTTTCTTATTTCATGACAAATGTAACGGGGGTCTCTTTGCTACCGGGTGGTTATTTTGTTAGGGTATCCCTCCTTTTCACCGGGATGCTTCCAGCACTAAGGATTTTCTCTTGGGGCTTGGTTTCCGGCTTGCTGGGCGCTTTCTTTGTCGCCCGTTAATCTCACGCAGGAAGTGTGAAGCGATAAGGAGTTGAAACTGCCTATGTCTTCGATGCTACGACAGCCATTGATCCATGCGGTTAATCTCGATCACGAAGTTGAGCGATTCAAGGTTTACACGCAACGCGATCTGGATAGCATCGATGAGCTTGCTCAGCTTCCGGAGTCGATCCGTTTTGAGATGAGGGTGGTCTCCAGCGTTCTTCCGTTTCGGGTCAACGACTATGTGATCAAAGAGCTGATTGACTGGAGTCGGGTGCCGGATGATCCGATCTTTCAACTGACTTTTCCACAACGCAAAATGTTGCCGGACGCCCTCTATAACAGAATGGCCATGGCGATTCGGTTCGGCATGGATAATCAGGGCCTTAAGGCGTTGGCCGATGAGGTAAGGGGAGAGCTCAATCCCCATCCGGCGGGTCAAATGGAGCTGAATGTGCCCCGCGATGAGAGCGGTGAGTCGATTCCCGGCCTGCAGCATAAATACCGCGAGACAGTGCTCTTCTTTCCCAGTCAGGGCCAGACCTGCCACAGCTACTGCACCTTCTGCTTTCGTTGGGCGCAATTCGTCGGTAACAAATCTCTGCGCATGGCGACCACTGAGGCAGACAGGCTGCACGACTATCTGCGATCACATACCGAGGTGAGCGATCTCCTGATCACCGGCGGTGATCCCATGGTGATGAAGACCAAGCAGCTAAAGGCCTATCTTGAGCCCCTGCTGCACCCGGATTTCAGTCATATCCGCAACATCAGGATCGGCACCAAGGCACTCAGCTTCTGGCCGCATCGATTTGTCACCGATGCAGACGCGGATGAGCTGATAGAGTTGCTACATCATCTGGTTATCGCGGGTAAGCATGTCGGTGTGATGGCGCACTACAATCACGCCAACGAACTGGGTACCTCCATTGCCAGGGCTGCAGTGGCCAGAATACGGTCGACCGGTGCGGAGATCCGCAGTCAGGGGCCGCTATTGGCCCATATCAATGATGATGCAGGCGAGTGGGCCAGATTGTGGCGTGAGCAGGTCAAGCTAGGCATCATCCCTTATTATATGTTTGTCGAGCGGGATACCGGCGCCAGGCACTATTTTGAGACACCGCTGTATGCGGCATGGAAGATCTACCGGCAAGCGGTACAGCAGGTTTCCGGATTGGCCAGGACGGTGAGAGGCCCCAGTATGAGTGCTTCACCCGGTAAGGTGGAGGTTCAGGGTGTGGCTGAAATCCATGGAGAGAAGGTCTTTGTGCTGAGATTTATCCAGGCAAGAAATCCGGAATGGGTACAGCGGCCCTTCTTTGCCCGGTTTGATGAGCAGGCCACCTGGTTGGATCAACTGCAACCGGCATTTGGTGAAGAGCGCTTCTTTTTTGAATAAAATCAATATGGTATAGATAGCGGAAGTGTGGCTATCCACGCGGTTTTAAGCGCTGCTATTTGAAAAAACCAATAGTTATCATTTATATATAGTCCTTGATCTCGGGTGTCGAATCGCCCCTATAATTAATGACTAACTAAAAAAAACTTATAAGGATTCGGTGTGAGAGTGGCAATGTATATCAATTCCTCCCGTGTTGGCGTTGGAGTAGAATCGACAGCCGGGGATGCCATAGGATACAGATGTTAAGGGCCTCGGCCTGAGACACGTCCGTACTGATCGACGTCATTTCTCTTCCCACTAAATCGCATTATTCGGCATGTTGTTGTTGACAGTGACATGCCGGACTGAATTACCATCTGGTTGGCCAGTAGCAACTCTTGGAGTACACAATGGCGGATAAGCAAAAGACTTTTACGTTGACCAATGACGAAACCGGCGTCTCCATCAAATTGCCTGTAAGGGAGTCGGTGCAAGGTCCGCCTGCCATAGATGTCTCCTCACTCTATTCTGAGGCGGGAGTCTTTACCTACGATCCCGGCTTCATGTCGACCGCCAGTTGCCAGAGCAAAAGCACTCTCATTCGGGGTGAGGTCGGTATTCTTGAGTACCGTGGCTATCCCATAGAACAGGTG
>JBNKMQ010000224.1:0-4235 GCA_050293225.1 Sedimenticolaceae bacterium | reverse complement strand
CTTCGAGCTCAGATCGATACGGTAGCCATCAGCATAGTTCCTGAAAGTAAATCGGGTTTCAGGGCAGACGGTGCCGAGTGCGACGAGTTCATCCACTTGCAGGTCCATGGTTATTGCAGGTGGTCCGCCATCCTCCTCTGCAGCCCTCCCGGCAACCCAGCCTATCCAGTCGTCCGCGTTCAATCTCCGCAGATGTCCGCTCAAATGAATACCCTCAATTTCGCTCAGCGACAACGCTTCCTGGGAGAACCCGATGGCGGCGACCCAGGGTTTGTCCTGCGCCTCGAACAGGCGGAACAGGGCGTGGGTCTGATCCGCATAGCGAATCCTAAGCTCGGTCGATTCGTCATTGCGGAGATCGGCGCCCAGATCGAGTTTGACTTTCGAAGCCTTGTTTTTACCCAGGGGCTGCGGCATCGCTATGGATATCCCCTGCAGCTCAGACACCAGCTTCAGTCTGACTGGCACCTGGCTGGGATGATGTGCGATTTTAACCTCCACGTCAGCCTCTCCAAGCCCCGTGAAATAGTCGAGCTTCCACTGGGGAAACTGCTTCTTCAGGCGTGCCAGGTTCAGCGGCATATGGGTTGCAATCCGTGTCCAGTGTTTGCCCTGGTGACTGTAGGGCAGGACATCGAAGACTATATCGTCTCCCAACAACCTGGCCTTGATGCCTTTAGCTTCCACTCCTGTGCGATTGAAGTGTAACCTGCCCGAGAGGCTGTGGACCCGGAGGTCGGGTTTTTTGATTTTGAGATCTGCCCGATCAAAGTCCACATAGCCCTCAATCTTAAGCCGGTCCCGCTGTTTCAACGGTATCGCCAGGTCAATTCTCGTCCTGGTCTCTCCCTTGACCGCAACCGCATCGACAAAGGCATGAAAGTCACTGCGCAGCGGGGTTTCACCCAGAATCGCCATCAGGTCTTGCAGCGGTCCCGTCGCCGTGCCGCGAATCTTGACGGGCGAGGCATCTCTCAATCCTTCGATCTCGATGTCCACATCGTGCAACCTACTGTCGAGCAGCAGGCCATCGTGCAGCTTCACCTGCAGGGCGTTGTTGATGAAATGGACTTCGGCCACCCCCTCAGAGAGTCGGGGCCACTCTTCCATATAGTCGAGTATGAAGTCCTCGACGCCGAACCAGACCTCGAACCGCCCCTGCTGCTGACGAAAAGGAAACTCACTGATGGGGCCGTAGAGCAGAAAACTGCCAGACTTCACGTAACCGCTGACCAGCGACCTGTCGAGCCATTCGACCAGCTTGTCCGGCATGATCCCGACTGGCAGATAGTCGCTCTTTCGGGATGCATCCGCATCCCAGAAATCGGTTTGCATATCGATGAACAGATCCCTTCCGGAGAGGGGTATCTGCAGATCGATTCGCGACAGGGTCTGTACGTCCCTGGAGCTCATCTGCAGGCGACCGCTGTTGAGATGCAGTCCATTTTGCAGATCGAAATTCCAGACAAAATCGCCGCTCACGCTCTGCGCCTGCAGAGGTCTGCGAAACAGATGCGGGTAATCGACCATCAGGCTGCTACAGTCAATCGCCAGCCTTCCCCCCGCCTGGTCACCATCGAATGCCAGTGTGAGCCCGCTCAGGCCGGGTATGTCCTGCCAGGGCTGATGGGTGTAGTCATCGATCCTGCCTTTCAATTGCCAGCTGATCTCACCCTTTTGCGGTTTGAGAAACCCGAACTCGAGATCATACAGTTTGCCCTGCGGGGATAGTCCCTGGAGTGCCGCATGGAGTTCAGGATTGGGCAGTTTCAGGATCGACAGGAAGTCACTGAGTTCCATCAGCGACAAGCTGTCGGCGCGCAGTTGAAAATACCGTTGCTGCTGTTGTGGCGACCGCCACGCAATGCTTAGTTGTCGAGTCGGCCATCGCCCATGGGACTGCTTCACCTCGAGCCGGTCGAGCTCGAGTTGCCAGCCGTCATCCAGCCGCTGCCAGTTGAACACAGTGGAGAACTGATCAAGATCGAAAGGCTGCGGCCGTCCAGGCCCGGTGATACGAAAATCGTCCAGTCTGGCGCTCCCCTGAAGCTTGTGCAGCACGCCCTGTTCCAGTTCACCCCATAGCTCGACCTGAAGCTCGCCCTCATCGAGAGTATAGGGTGGCTGCACCCACTCCGCCAGGCGCCCACCCAGGACAAGCCCTTCACACCTGAAATAGAACTCGCCGCTCATCGCCAGCGAGTTTGCATCTTTTTGCAGAAGATCGGCGATTAGATGTACCGACTCGTCTCCCTGGCTGCCGATGTTCGTGCTCAACGAGAGTTTGTGGCGCAAACCATTGTTGAACAGTTCGACATTCACTCCTGAGAGCCTGAGCGGAGGTTGGTTCGGAATGGCGCTCTTCAGATGGATCTCGGTATCGAACAGATGGAGCCGGTTCTGACCGAGCAGAATCGCCGCCACGGTATCCGGATCCCCTTCGCTCACGCCACCCATGCCCTGCAGGGAGATAGCGCCGTCGGGAAATCGCTCGAGCTTGAGTCGGGTACCGAAGACGCTGGCTTCACCCAGCTGCAGGCGACCCGAGATGAGACTTTGCAACAATTGGATATCGACAAATACCTGCGGGGCATAGAGCAGGGGCTCGCCGCTCAGTTCGTCGAGCACGCTGACATCGGTGAAATCCAGCACCAGATGCACTCCCCTGACATGGGCCTTCATATCGCCAATCGTGAGATCGAGACCGGAAGCCTCCTCGGCAACCCGTTCGATCTCCCGCTGGTAGGGTTCGAGATCGATGACCGGTATCAACAGACGCAGCGCGCTGATCACCAGGGCAGCCAGAATCACCAGCCACGCCAGGACCAGCCATAACTTGGCGCGCAGATATCTAGCTACACTCAACATGGGAATTGGGGGCGGAGAAAGACATCACACCAGTACGACGTCGTAGTGCTCCTGGGTATAGAGCATTTCAACCTGCAGCTTGATGGGATGCCCGATAAACTGCTCCAGCTCCGCCAGGTGGGTGGACTCCTCGTCCAGGAGTCTGTCGATCACCTCCTGGGACGCCAGCACCGGTAACGATTCCACATCGAACTGCCGCGATTCGCGCAGAATCTCCCGGAATATCTCGTAACAGGTGGTCTCCGCCGTCTTCATGGAGCCGCGGCCGCCACAGCAGGGACAGGGCTCGCAGAGTATGTGTTCCAGGGATTCACGAATACGCTTGCGGGTCATCTCCACCAGCCCCAGGGAGGAGACTTCGGTGATGTGGGTACGCGCATGATCGTGGGCCAGGCACTTTTCGAGGGCCCGCAGGACCTGACGGCGATGTTCGGGATCGAGCATATCGATAAAGTCGATAATGATGATCCCACCCAGGTTGCGCAGCCGCAAATGCCGGCAGATGGCCTGAGCCGCCTCCAGATTTGTCTTGAATATGGTCTCCTCCAGGTTTCTATGACCGACGAAGGCCCCGGTGTTGACGTCTATCGTGGTCATCGCCTCGGTCTGATCGATCACCAGATGCCCGCCCGATTTGAGCTGTACCTTGCGCTCCAGGGCCTTCTGGATCTCATCCTCGACCCCGTAGAGATCGAACAACGGCCGTTGGCCGGGGTAGTATTCGATACGATGCTTGATATCCGGTATGAACTTTTGTGCGAAGTTGATCGCTTTCTGGTGAGTCTCCTTGGAATCGATACGCACCTTTTCCACGTCGGGCCCCACCAGATCGCGAAGCGAACGCAACGGCAGGGAGAGATCCTCATGGATCAGCTCGATCGTGTTGCTCAGCTTGCTCTTCTCCTGTATCGAGGACCAGAGGCGCGCGAGAAAGCGCATATCCGCCTTCAATGAGATCTCATCCACGCCCTCGGCCGCGGTACGGGCAATGTAGCCTCCGGATATCTCGCCTGCTTCCGCCACCTGATTCAACAGCTCCCTCAGGCGCTGGCGTTCATCCTCGGCTTCGATCCGCTGCGATATGCCCATGTTACCCAGCGATGGCATGAACACCAGGTGGCGAGATGGAATGGAGATGTTGGTCGTCAGGCGGGCTCCCTTGGTGCCGATCGGATCCTTGAGCACCTGTACGATGACGTAGTCGCCTTCGCGCAACAGCTCATGGATATTGTCTGTTTTCGGTTTATCCGTAGTCTCCCCGATATCGGAGACATGCAGGAATGCCGCACGCTCCAGACCGATATCGACAAACGCCGCCTGCATGCCGGGTAGCACCCGGCACACCTTGCCCTTGTAGACATTGCCCA
>JBNKMQ010000223.1:0-7826 GCA_050293225.1 Sedimenticolaceae bacterium | reverse complement strand
ACAACATCGGTGGTGACGCCTGGTCCTCGCGTACCCTGCTCGAAGAGATGGGTCTGCGTGTCATTGCCCAGTGGTCCGGTGACGGCACCCTGGCCGAGATGGAGAACACTCCCAAGGCCAAGCTGAACCTGCTTCACTGCTATCGTTCGATGAACTACATCTCGCGTCACATGGAAGAGAAGTACGGTATTCCTTGGATGGAGTACAACTTCTTCGGTCCCACCAAGATCGCTGAGTCTCTGCGTAAGATCGCAGCGCACTTCGATGAGACCATCCAGGCCAACGCTGAGAAGGTTATCGAGAAGTACAAGGCCGAGTACGAGGCGGTTATCGCCAAGTATCGTCCGCGTCTCGAAGGCAAGAAGGTGATGCTCTACGTCGGCGGTCTGCGTCCGCGTCACATCATCGGCGCCTACGAAGATCTGGGTATGGAAGTTGTCGGTACCGGTTATGAGTTCGCGCATAACGACGACTACGACCGTACTATCAAAGATATGGGCAATGCGACTCTGATCTATGACGATGTCACAGGCTATGAGTTCGAAGAGTTCGTTAAGAAGATTAAACCCGACCTGATCGGTTCCGGTATCAAAGAGAAGTACATCTTCCAGAAGATGGGTATCCCCTTCCGTCAGATGCACTCCTGGGATTATTCCGGTCCTTACCATGGCTATGACGGCTTCGCCATCTTTGCCCGGGATATGGACATGACATTGAACAATCCCTGCTGGGGCAAGATCAAGGCACCCTGGTTGAAGGGTGAGGAAGAGGCAGAGGCTGCTGCAGCCGGCGCCTAATGGATAGCAACCGGTGGTCGGTCTGAACCGGCCGCCGGAAGCGATCAAGCAGATTTAATCTTAACCAACCGTCTGTCCACAGATTAGTGGCGCGGTAGGAGAAATATTATGAGCCAATCAGTCGATGATATTAAACCCAGCTACCCGCTGTTTCGTACTGACGAATACATCGAGACGCTGAAAAACAAGCAGGAGTCCTTCGAGGAGAAGCATCCTGAGGATAAGATCCAGCAGACTTTCCAGTGGACCACCACTGAAGAGTATAAAGAGCTGAACTTCAGCCGTGAGGCCCTGACCGTTAATCCGGCCAAGGCTTGTCAGCCCCTCGGTGCCGTACTTTGTGCCCTGGGTTTTGAGAAGACCCTGCCTTATGTGCACGGTTCTCAAGGTTGTGTCGCCTATTTCCGTACCTACTTCAACCGTCATTTCAAAGAGCCGGTGGCCTGTGTCTCCGACTCCATGACTGAAGATGCGGCGGTATTCGGTGGCCAGAAGAACATGTTCGCCGGTCTGGAGAATGCCAAAGCCCTCTACAAGCCTGAGATGATCGCTGTCTCTACCACCTGTATGGCCGAGGTTATCGGTGACGACCTGAACGCCTTCATCGGCAACGCCAAGAAGGAAGGTTACATCGAAGAGGACTTCCCCACACCTTTCGCCCATACCCCGAGCTTCGTTGGTTCACACACCACTGGCTGGGACAACATGTTCGAAGGTATCCAGCGCTACTTCACGCTGAACTACATGGAAGACAAAGAGGTTGGTAGTAACGGCAAGATCAACATCGTGCCCGGTTTCGAGACCTACCTCGGTAACTATCGTGTTATGAAGCGCATGATGGAAGAGATGGGCGTCGAGTACAGTCTGCTGTGTGATCCTACCGATGTGCTGGATACCCCGGCCGACGGTGAGTACCGCATGTACGATGGCGGCACCACTATCGATGAGGTGAAGGATGCGCCTAACGCCATCGATACGCTGTTCCTGCAGCCATGGCAGTCGGTCAAGAGCCGCAAGTTCACTAAGAACACCTGGAAGCAGCCGGCCAGTGATATCGCCATCCCGATGGGCCTGGAAGCGACTGACGCCTTCCTGATGAAGGTCTCCGAGCTGACCGGCAAGCCGATCTCCGAGTCTCTGACCCGTGAGCGCGGCATCCTGGTCGACATGATGACCGACAGCCATGCTTGGCTGCACGGTAAGAAGTTCGGTCTCTACGGTGATGCTGACTTTGTCATGGGTATGGCCAAGTTCCTCATGGAGCTGGGTGCAGAGCCGACTCAGGTGCTGTGTAACCATGCCAACAAGCGTTGGAAAAAGGCGATGGAGAAGATCCTGGCTGACTCACCTTATGGTCAGAACAGCGAGGTTCACATTGGTAAGGATCTGTGGCACTTCCGTTCACTGATGTTCACCAACAAGCCTGACTTCATGATCGGTAACTCTTACGGCAAGTTCATCCAGCGCGATACCTTGCACAAGGGTAAAGAGCACGAAGTACCGCTGATCCGTATCGGTTTCCCGATCTTCGATCGTCATCACATGCATCGTGACACCACTCTGGGTTACGAAGGTGCCATGTATATGTTGAGGATGTTGGTCAACTCCGTACTTGAGCGTCTCGACGAAGAGACCCGCGGTATGGGTACCACCGACTTCAACTACGACCTGGTACGTTGATCCTTTAAGGATCAACGGGTTTTGAGTTATGAGTGTTGAGTTTTGAGTTTAAAAGCGGTGGGCGTAGCCCACCGCCAACTCAAAACTAATAACTAAAAACTCAAAACTCCGAACGAAGTGAGGTAATAAACAGTGCCTAATGTAATGATTCGCGTGAAAGACAACGGCGCTCTGCTGTTCTATATCGCCAAGAAGGATCAGGAAGATGAGATCGCTTCTGTGGAGAAGGACACAGAGACCGAGTGGGGCGGCGAAGTGGAGCTGACCGATGGTTCGAAGTACTACATCGATCCCATCAGTCCACCCCCAACCTTTCCCACCACACTGCGTTTTAAACGCGCGTAACAGCAGTAAATAGGAGTATAGCCATGGCTTTTCAGATTGTACGAGACGTTTGTACCGCATGCGGCGATTGCGAGCCGGTCTGCCCGACCCAGTCCATCGTTCCTTTCAAGGGTGTCTACAAGATTGAGGCGGAAACCTGCACCGAGTGTGACGGTGACCACGACGTGCCTCAGTGTCTGGACGTCTGCATGGAAGATGACTGCATTCTTCCGGTTTAACCGAATAGCATCTTAAATGTGTCAGGCTGGGACTGGGTCCCATCCGACACCTTCCGATCAGGTTGGTGGGGCACTTCCCCGCCACTCCTGTCGGTAAATAACTCAGGAGTGATTTATGAGCGCATCGCCCATTACCAACGAAGTTGCCCTGCGTATCGGCCTGGCGGCCCGCGAGTTGCCCGACACCGATGCCGGACGTTTGTTGCGCGTACTGGATGATGTGGTCGGCCTTCCTCCCACGGCAAAGAAACTCGGCAAACTCTCTGTCAAAGAGATGAAGTCGGCCTGTGACGGCGAGTTCGCCGACATCGATACCGATGCCATCAAGTCGGCGCTGGCCTATCTCAAGGGTGAGAATGCGGTCTCTGCAGAGCCGCTGCCAGAGATCGATGCCTATAACGATGGCGATATGCCCAACAGCATTCGTGTTGCGGTGGCATCCAACAAAGCCGAGATGCTCGATGGCCATTTTGGTTCCTGTCAGCGCTTTCTCGTCTACCAGGTTTCCCAGAGTGAGTGTCGTCTGGTCGATATTCGCTCAACCAAAGGCAGCGATGAGGCGGATGATAAAAACGCCTTCCGCGCCAGTTTGATTAATGATTGTCAGATTCTTTTCGTCGGCTCCATCGGTGGACCTGCCGCTGCCAAAGTGGTACGGGCCGATGTGCATCCGATCAAGATACCCCAGGTAGTTCCGGCACGGGATGAGATTGCTTCACTGCAAGCGGTGATCGGTGATGATGCGCCACCCTGGTTGGCCAAGGTGATGGGCCAGACACCGGAAGAGAGAATCCGTTTCGAACAGGAAGCGGAAGCATGATCAGCCAGGAACAGATTGATCAGATCGGCAATAAGCTGACGAAGGTCGTATTAGATGACAGGGTTGTCAGCGATCTGAGAAAAGATTTTCCGGAGATCCACTTCACCTACTGCATGGATGACGATGTGGTGGCGGCAAAGCCGGTACATGAGACAGACGCCTTCAATCTCTATCTCATCGACAGCAGCAATCACTGTCTCGCCTTCACCCAGGACATGCAACTGGCCACCGGCGTCGTGGTCGCCGAGATCGAAGAAGCGTGAATGCCGGGGTAATGGAAAAGCGTCAGGATTTGACACCCAAGGCTGACTGCTCCAGTTGCCCCCATCGTGAAGATAGACTCAAAGGCGGACGCTGTAGTCCCGGTGACGCCTGTGTCCGGGTCATGAGCGGTCGGCAGATTGCACGCTTCTTTAAGATCAATCCCGATCTGGCGGAGCAGTACGCCGGCGATGAATTCTGGGAGAGGAGGGCGATCGCAGCCCGCTATCTCTCACAACAGCGTCTACTGCAGATGCTGGACGATCCCGATGAGGTGGTGCGACGGGTACTGGCCTATCGCCTGCCCATCGATGAACTGCATCGTCTGATCGACGACGAGGACCGAGAGGTCCGCATCACTGTCGCCGATCGGATCGAGTTGAAATATCTTGAACAGATGGTCGCAGACGAAGACTATCTGGTGCGCCACTATGTGGCCAAGCGGTTGAGCAAGGGCAGACTCTTCCGCATGATCACCGACACTGATCGGGAAGTTAGAAAAACTGTTGCGCGACGATTGCCGGAAGAGAGTCTGGGTCTGATGGTGAATGACAATGCCCCGGAGGTCCGGATGATCGTGGCGGAGCGTATCGATCCGGATGAGATCGATCCCATGTTGAGCGACAGTGACTGGCGTGTCCGTCTGGCGGCCTGCCAGCGGGCGCCGATTGAGCGCTTGTCTGCGTTGTTGGAAGATGAAGACGAAGATGTCAGACAAGTCGCCGCTGAGAGAATCTCCGCACAACAGGAGTAGAAAGATGCATCCTTTTGCACAATACATACAAAAGCTGGGTAAGGGTAAGAACGGCATGCTTCCCCTTTCCATGCAAGAGGCCTACGAGGCGATGAATATGATCGCCTGCTACGATGTTGAACCAGAGCAGATCGGCGCCTTCCTGATGCTGATGCGTGTCAAGGAGGAGACAGCGGAAGAGGTAGCCGGTTTCACCAAAGCGCTCAAGGAGAGTCTTCCGTTTCAATCCGACCACCCGGCTCCCGCCATCGACTGGGCCGCCTATGCGGGTAAGAAACGGCAACTGCCCTGGTTCCTCTTGGCTGCACTGACTATCTCCCGCCGCGGTTATCCGGTCTTTATGCATGGCTTGAATCGTAGTGACGAAAGAGTTTATGTTCCCGAGGCACTGGATGCCCTGGATATGGCCGCAGCCAACTCCATACAGGAGGCTGAACAGCATCTGTCTGAGAATGCCTTCGCCTATCTACCGATCAGTAAGCTCTCTCCATTGACTGCTGAGCTGATTGCCAGCCGTGAACTGCTCGGTCTGCGTTCGCCGCTGCAGACAGTAGCGAGGATGTTGAATCCCCTCTCTGCACCCCTTAGTGTGATGGGCGTCTTTCATCCCAACTTTGCTGTGATTCATCAACAGGCCGCTCTTTGTTTAGAACAGCCGAATATTTTGATCTGTAAAGGCGAGGGCGGTGAGTTCGAACGCGTTCCCGATCGTTCGGTGGATCTCAACGGCGTAAGCGCCGGTAAGGATTGGCTGGAGACCTGGCCGGAGCTGAAGAGTCCCGGCCAACAGATCCGCCAGGATCGTCTTAACCTCAACCACTTTCGCCAGGTCTGGGATGGAGAAGCCGAAGACGCCTATGGCGAATTGGCGGTTACCGGAACCCTGGCATGGGTGATCCGTGCACTGGGTCTGAGTGAAGCTTGCGAAAGTGCACACGAGATGGCAAGCGTCTGGTGGCGGGAGAGACATCAACCAAACCTGGCCCAGGAGGCAATCTAGTGGATGTAACCATCGCCAAACCTGAAGTCCTCGCGGCGATCTGTCAGGAGTACGATTGGGAGAAGGGTCTGCAGGGCCTGATCGATGAGATCAATCAATCTATGCCCGATCTCACTTTTAGTCACGCAGTTACCCGGGGCCACTGGCATCGCTTGGGCGGCGTGGTGGATAAGGATTATCAGTCGATTTCAAACAATATCGCCCACTGGGCGGAAGATGTCTCCGGCGGCGATGTGGAAAATTTGATCGCTGAATATATGGATGCCGGTTACTTCGCCACCCGACTGGCGGGCAAGACCATCTACTTTACCGCTCCCTGTGGTGATAACCCTGAGGCCTTTGTGCAGTTGGAGATCGAGCTGTTACAGGAGGTGCTTGATCGCCCCCTGATTGAGCGGGACTGGTTCCCCGACAGTCTGGAGGAGTTTCTCGACCCTCTCGACTATCCTCGCCTGGAGCACGAGCCTATCGGCAAGGCCTATCTGCAGTTTCGTCGCATCACACCGGTAGAGAGGCTGTTGACCGAGTCACCGCAGGAGAATCAGTCGATGTTCAACCTGCAAAGATTCTTTCGCGACTGGTCTGCCAGCAGTGCCGGTGATCACGGTCTTTTCTGTGAACACTGGATCCTCGCCTTAAGAGAGTATCTCGACAGCGATGGTGAATATCGTCTGAGTGCCAAGCCCCACAGCACCTTTCAGGATGACTCTTCAGCCACAGTACCAGAAGAACCCCCCCATGGAGCAGAACTGGCCAACGCCATTCACGGCTACGACAGAGTGGTGGGATATCCCTTCGCCTGGTACTTCAATATGTTGAGTAGCAAGTCGAAGAACTTCACCCTGGCTGAAGCGGTGTTGAAGGACCAGATGGGGGCCTATGACTATCTACCTGCGAAAGATCTCAAGGTCCTGCGTCAGTGGGAGGAGCGGCCCTACGGGGTCTGATAAGCGATCTCTTTAATGATTTACCTGCAGCCACATGACTGCATTTAAAGTTAAAACTTTCTAGGCGTAACCCCAGATACTCGGGCTAAGTAAATTACAATCATCCATAAAAGATAGGCGGGACCGAAACTGCCTCCGCCACCAGACCCTTCAGTAACTGCAGGTGCATTTGAAGTGGTGAGATTGTCATTGATAGATACGGAATAGGAACGTAAAGTAACCCTCTCTCCTGCATCGTCTATCTGAACTATACCAATACCTTCAGCGAACCAAAGTTCAGTGTCCATTTCGAAAGCGCCGAAGCCGTTATCGAGATCCACTGTAAACACAAGATTGATAGCGATACGTTTTGCTGTGAAAGTCTCTCTGGTGGTTATTACATTCTCTTCTCCTAGATAGGAGATGTTGCCTTGGTAGCTGGTATGTCGAGCGCCAAATGTCGGTGTGATGTAGGATGTCCCCGACCCAGATATATCTTGATTGCTTGGTAAGTTCTGATCGGGATCGAATATCTCGTGAGGCAAATCAAAATGGATGTCGATTGTATTGAGGACACCATCTATATCAACGTTTGGACTACTTAACCCATGCAGATTAACTATCCTGTCAGTCTTATACAGATAAAATTTATCGCCTGAACTGAACTGAAGCGGGTGGATTAACAATCCCGATATGTTTGTGGCGCTTGCAAAAGCTGTACTACCCAAATGACCCGAATACTCCCAGATATTATTGCTGTTCATGGGGAAATAGTCATGGTTGAAAGGGTTTAGTGGGAGAGCATCCTCCTGATCAGGAATGCCGTCGCCATCGTCGTCATTGTCTGCATTATTTCCGATTCCATCACCATCCGTGTCGATCGTTTCAGTCGGGTCCTGTGGTAGTGCGTCTGCATTATCACCTACGCCATCTCCATCTGAATCACTATGTTCGTTCGGATCGTTGGGGAATGCATCACCGTTGTCGCCAACTCCATCGCGGTCAGTGTCAAGTATTTCGAAAGG
>JBNKMQ010000222.1:0-2139 GCA_050293225.1 Sedimenticolaceae bacterium | reverse complement strand
GCGCCAATCTCGGCGGCAACATCACCCCCATCGGCAGCGCCTCCACCCTGGTGGCCGCCACCATCATCCACAAGCACCGGTTGAAGATGAGCTTCGTGGATTTCGTCAAGGCCGCCGCCCCCTTCGCCCTCATGCAGATCATCATGGCTACGGTCTACGTCCTGGTTTTTCTCTAGCATCGGGGGAAGCGCTCGTAATAGAGAGCCCGGCATCCTTATACCTGCCAAGGACTAAAGGATCGGGCGGGGATGTCGTTACATGGTGATGTAGATTATTGTTCAATGTTGGACCGAACAGGATGACCCGCCCTTGCCAGAGGGCTGTGTTTAACCGCGCACTCCATGCCAGGTGCGCGAGGATGAAAGGGAGAGAATAATGAGAAAACTCTACATGGCTTCCAAGCTGCGTATCTTCGTGGCGACCTTCCTGGGTTTGAACTTCATGACGATTCTCACCTCGCTTACCGTGGAGAGTTATCATCAATGGCACTGGATCTTCGCTGTTGCGACGATGCTGGTTGCCGCCACCCTGATCTATCACATGCGCGCACCCTTTCAAGTACTGGCGCAGGTCGACACCGTACTCAGGGAGATGTACGAGGGCAAATTCGATTCCCGCATCACCCAGGTCGCCTGGATGGGTGAGCCGGGCCATATCGCCTGGAATCTGAACGATACCCTGGATCAGCTTGAGGCCTTCTTCTGTGACGTGAAGAGCAGCTTCGAGCAGGTCTCCCAGGGTAAGTACTACCGGCGTTCGCTGCCCGACGGCCTGCATGGAGAGCTGGCGGAGTCGCTCAAGCTCATCAATCGCTCGCTCGCTGCCCTGGCGGAGAATGAATCCATCGTCAAACGCAACGAGATGGCCGCCAAGCTGCAGGCACTGAATGCCGAGCAGACCATGAACAATCTGCTGCTCAGCCAGAAGGATCTGACCCGTATCACCGATGAGATGCACAAGGTCAACAAGATCGCCACGGACAATATCGAGAGGGCGCGGGTCAGCCAGGATGCCGTCAACCAGGTCGTCGATGCCCAGTCGCGGACCCTTGGCATGATCGAACAGAATCATCAGACCATGAATCAGCTCAACGCCATGAGCGATGAGATCGCCGGTATTCTCGGATTGATCGGCGATATCGCGGAGAAGACCAATCTGCTGGCGCTCAACGCCTCCATCGAGGCAGCGAGGGCCGGTGAGCGGGGAAGGGGTTTCGCGGTGGTCGCCGAGGAGGTCAAGAAGCTGGCGAAAAGCACCATGTCGGCGACCGAGGAGATCCGCGGCGTGGTGACCGGTTTCCAGCGCGATACCCAGGTCATGCGCAAAAACTCCGATACCATGCTGGAGATGGCCAACAGTGTGCAGTCCAGCGTCGAGCAGATGCGAAGCAGCTTCAGCGGCTTTGCCGAACGCGCGAAACGCACCTCCTCCTCCGTCGACTTCGCCCACGACATCTGCTACGCATCGCTGGTCAAGGTCGACCACATCATCTACAAACAGAAGGCCTACAAGACCTTTCACGCCGGTGTCGAGATTCCAGAGGCGGGGGATGTGAGGGTGGATCACGCCAATTGCCGCCTGGGCAAGTGGTACAATGAGGGTGTCGGCAAAGAGCTCTTCAGTCATCTGGATGCCTACCGTGAGATCGACGCGCCTCACGCCGGGGTTCACGACGCCGGGCATAAAGCCCTCGATCTGCTGGCGCTGGATTGGGTGCGCGACAGCAGGCTTCACGACAGCATCTTCGGCAGTTTTCGCGAGATGGAACAGCAGAGCGACCAGGTCATGGATCGGATCAATGCCATGATCATGGAAAAGCACGGTCAGCAGGAGGCGGGATGAACATGACGAGCGGCGGCGCACGCGAGGTATCGATTAATCAGCAGGAGTTCATGGTCGCCAAGTCCGATCTCGAAGGTGATCTGATCTACGCCAACCGGGCATTCATGCAGCTCAGCGGCTATCCGGAATCGGAACTCCTGGGAAAACCCCTCGACATGTTCCATCACGAGGATATGCCCAAGGGGATCTTCCAGCTGTTGCATACCAGTCTCGATTCCGAGCGGGAGTGCTTCCTCTACCTCAAGAACCTAACCAGGGAGGGGGACTTCTACTGGGCCTTCACCAATGTCAGCATCA
>JBNKMQ010000221.1:0-17486 GCA_050293225.1 Sedimenticolaceae bacterium | reverse complement strand
AATCCCTGCCGGTGGCGCCCTGAATCGGCTCCTCACCCGCCGCATAGACTTCGCTCAGAACCAGCAGGTCGACGCTGGACAAGACCTGCACGAAGTCGTCGAATTGCTCTTGAGTACGGGTGTATCTGTGGGGCTGAAAGGCGAGCACAAGTCTGCGCTCCGGCCATCCGTCCCGCACGGCTTGCAGCGTTGCCGCCACCTCGCTCGGGTGGTGGGCATAGTCATCCACCAGCATCACCTTCTTACCCTCAACCATGCAGTCGCCCCGGGTCTGAAAACGTCGACCTATACCTTGAAAGGCCTCCAGTGCCCGTTGGATGCTTTGGCTATCCACATTCAACTCCAGGGCGATGGCGATAGCGGCCAGGGCATTCAGCACGTTATGTTTACCCG
This sequence comes from Sedimenticolaceae bacterium, assembly GCA_050293225.1. Classification (GTDB taxonomy): domain Bacteria; phylum Pseudomonadota; class Gammaproteobacteria; order Chromatiales; family Chromatiaceae; genus Thiodiazotropha. Next base: position 17,093 of record JBNKMQ010000221.1, on the reverse strand, counting down.
GCAGGTTCAAGCGAACTTTCAGCGGCCCATCGAGGGCTTCTGCGTGCACGGTGAAATCCGTTTGCAATCCGGACTGCCGAACATCGCTTGCACGAATGTCTGCGTCTTCGCTGAATCCATAGGTGGTGAACTGGCGGGTAATCTCCGGCAACAGACCGCGTACTTCCTCATCATCGACACAGAGGATTGCCATACCGTAGAAAGGCAGATGGTGGAGAAACTCTAGAAAGGTCCCACGAAGACGATTAAAGTCACCGCCATAGGTCGTCATGTGATCCGCATCGATATTGGTGACCACCGCCAACATTGGTTGTAGATAGAGGAAAGAGGCGTCACTCTCGTCCGCCTCTGCAACGAGATACTCACCCTCACCCAGCTTGGCATTGGCGCCGGCGCTGTTGAGCAGTCCGCCGATGACGAAGGTGGGATCAAGACCCGCCTCTGCCAGGACGCTGGTAACCAGGCTGGTAGTTGTTGTCTTGCCATGGGTACCCGCTACAGCGATGCCGTAGTGGAAACGCATGATCTCCGCCAGCATCTCCGCCCTCGGCACAACCGGGATTCTCGACTCCCGTGCAGCAGCCACTTCCGGGTTACTCTCTTTTACCGCGCTTGAGATTACGACAGCGTCGACACCTTTCACCTGCTCCGCAGTGTGCCCCTGATAGATCTTCGCGCCCAGATCCTTCAGGCGCTGGGTGACGTTACTCTCACGCTGATCTGAACCGGAGACCTTGTAACCGAGATTAACCATCACCTCAGCAATACCACTCATACCGGCGCCACCGATACCGACGAAGTGGATTCGGCGCATGCGGCCCATGCTGTTGGGGGCGTGTCGGCGTTGCAGTTCATTCATCTCTCAATCATCTCCAAACAGGCTTGACCGATAATGCCTGCGGCATCGGCTATGGCGACATCTCTTGCAGCCTGGGCCATCGCCAGCAGTTTCTTGCGATCTTGAAGCAGAGGTCTCAGGGTATCGGCCAGACGATCGGCATCCATCTCATCCTGCTGCAAAAGTCGTGCTGCTCCGGCATCGACCAGGAAGCGGGCATTGTGGGTCTGGTGGTCATCCACCGCGTGCGGATAAGGCACCAGCACCGAACCCAGACCGACCGCCGCCAACTCAGATACCGTGATTGCACCTGCGCGACAGAGCACCAGATCTGCCCAGCCATAAGCTGCCGCCATATCTTTTTCGAAAGGCTTGATCTCCGCCTCGACACCGCTCAAGCGATAGGCCTCTCGGGTTTCGTCCAACAACTTCTCGCCGGATTGATGTCTGACGATTGGGCGATCACCTTGTGCTAACAACGCCAATGCTTGAGGCAGGGTTTGATTGATCGCCCTTGCTCCCAGGGAGCCGCCCAGCACCAGCAGCCTTACCGGCCCTGTGTGTTGTGCAAAACGTTCTGCAGGTTGCGCCAGTTCGACGATCTCTCTGCGTACCGGATTGCCCGAGGTTTGAATATCCTCACTCGATTCAAAGCTCCCTGGAAACGCCTCGAACACACGATTAGCCAGTTTCGACAGAATACGATTGGTCATACCGGGGATGGCATTCTGTTCCTGAATCACAAGCGGGATACGCAGCAGCTTTGCAACCACCCCGCCGGGACCGGTAACAAAGCCCCCCATACCCAAGACCAGTGAGGGCTCGGTTCTACGTATCACACTTAACGCCTGCCATAGCGCATGCAGAATCTCAAACGGCGCCAGCAGCAAGCGTTTGATACCCGCACCACGCACACCGCGTATATCGATCTGCTCCAGGGGATAGCCATACTCGGGCACCACCCTCGCTTCCATGCTGCCGGCACTACCCAGCCAGGTAATGCGACACCCCTGTTGCTTCAACCAATCCGCCACTGCCAGGGCGGGAAAGATATGCCCACCGGTTCCTCCAGCCATGACCATCACATGAGGCTCCATGATCGCCTCCCCTTGGTAAAGTCATAGCCGGACTGGCGGGATTCATAATCGATGCGCAACAGCAATGCGATCACCATACAGACGACGATAATGCTGTTACCGCCATAGCTCATGAAGGGCAGGGTCAATCCCTTGGTGGGCAGCATCCCCACATTCACACCAATATTGATAAAGGCCTGCATGCCTAACCAGAGACCCAATCCATAGGCGGTATAGGCAGAGAATCTTTCACCCCGCTCTTCCGCCATGGCGCCAATTCGGAAAGCCCGCCAGGTGATGAAGGCAAACAACAGAATCACACCCAGGGTGCCGATGAGTCCAAACTCCTCGCCCACAACAGCCATAATGAAGTCGGTGTGCGCTTCAGGCAGGTAGAACTGTTTCTGAATACCATTACCAAGACCAACACCGTTGATCTCTCCACGACCGAAAGCAATCAATGCCTGGGATAACTGGAAATCGGTATTGAATGGATCGTCCCAAGGATTGAGAAAGGTAGTCATGCGCTGCCAACGGTAGGCAGAGAAGTAGATCAAGGCGCCACCCGCCAGGGAGGAGAAGATGATCAAAGTGACAAACTGATACATCACCACGCCGCCGAGAAACAACATACCCAGGGCTGTAGCGAAGAGGACAACGGTAGTACCAAAATCAGGCTGCAACAGAATCAGAGAACTGGTGATGATCAGCAACAACATGGGCTTGGCGAATCCCCAGAAGGAACGCGCCACCTCATCCTGCCGCCTGACCAGATAGCCGGCAAGGTAGAGCACCATAAACAGCTTCACCAACTCGGAACTCTGCAGATTGAATACGCCTAACGGAATCCAGCGAGTGGCGCCGTTCACGGTCTTGCCCACGCCAGGTACCAGTACAAGCAAAAGTAGGATCAGGCCGAAAAAGACCAGCAGCGGGCCCGCCTTCTGCCACTGCTCCATGGGAGCCTGAAACATCAGCACTGCCGCAACGAGACCCAGTCCCATGGCAAACAGATGCCGATAGACATAGAAGAAGGGATCTCCCGCCAGTCGATCCCCCACGGTCATGGAAGATGACGCAACCATCACCAGGCCGAAGCTGAGTAGCAAAGCAGAGACACTGAGCAACCACCAGTCGACAGGCACCTGAACGGCCCTCTCCGCACTACGGGCATCAATGGCTTGGCGGCGTGCAGCTACACTCATTGCGTCAACGCCTCCACCGCTTGAATAAAGGCCTCACCTCGCTGCTCGAAACCACTGAACATATCGAAACTGGCGCAGGCGGGAGAGAGCAATACCCGATCCCCGGGCTGACCCATTTCTGCAGCCTGACTCACTGCATCTTGCAAGCTGTCGGCGTGAGCCAACAAGGCATGACCCTGTAGTGCTTGTTCGATCAGGGATGCGTCTCGCCCTATCAGAATTACCCCGCGGGTCGTCTCTTCCACAACAAAAGCGAGTTCGGAAAAATCGGCGTCTTTGCACTCACCACCAAGGATCAACACCGTGAGATGCTCATCATTAGTATCGAAACCCTGCAGGGCGGCGATGGTCGCGCCCACGTTGGTGCCTTTGGAGTCGTTGTACCACTCAAGCCCCAGCTTATCGGACACCCACTGGGTCCGATGGGGCAACCCGGCGTAATTACGCAGCGCTTGCAGCATTGCTTGTCTGGAGAGGCCGACAGCACTCCCCAGAGCCAAGGCTGCCAGTGCATTGGCCAGATTATGTCGCCCCTTGATGCGCAACTCGGATGCTTTGATCAGCAATTCACTGCCTTGCGCAAGCCAGCGTTCGCCGTCACGCTCAATCAAACCAAAATCGTTGCCTTCAGGTTCTGACAGGGTAAAGCCGACGCTCTGCCCTGCTTCATCACCCATCGATAGCACCATGGCATCGTCGCGATTGATGACGGCAGTGCCGGCTGCCTTGAAGATCGACGACTTAACCGACGCATAGTCATCCAGGTCGCTGTAGCGATCCATGTGATCAGGAGAGATATTCAACACCGTCGCAGCCGCAGGTGCTAACGAGTGGGTACTCTCCAACTGGAAGCTGGAGAGTTCCAACACATAGAGTTCGATCTCCTCATCCAGCAGATCCAACGCCGGTTCACCCAGGTTTCCACCCACGGCCACCTTGCGACCATCCATCCTGGCCATCTCTCCAAGCAGCGTGGTAACGGTACTCTTGCCGTTGGAACCGGTAATCGCTACCACCGGGGCATTCACGGCGCGGGCAAACAACTCGATATCTCCGATAACTTCTATTCCCTTCGCTTTAGCCGACTGGATCAAAGGCTCCGAAAGGGGAACGCCGGGACTGACCACCAGTTGGTTCGCAGCCTCAAACACTTCCGGCAGAAAGCCACCGGGAAAGATAGCGAGATCGGGATAGTCCTGCTGCAACTTTTCAAGTCCTGGCGGATGCTCACGGCTATCCGTCACCGCAAGGGGTACTCCCAAACGTGAGAGGTAATGCGCACAGGAGAGACCGGTCTTGCCGAGACCGACAATCAAGGTCTTCTCCAGTGGTGTTACCGGATCTGCCATCATCGTATCTTGAGACTCGCTAAGCCGACCAAAACCAGGATTACGGTAATAATCCAGAAACGTACAATGACCCGCGGTTCGGGCCACCCCTTGAGTTCGAAATGGTGATGCAGTGGCGCCATACGAAAGATGCGCTTACCGGTCAGCTTGAAAGAAGCGACCTGAAGCATCACCGAAACTGTCTCGATTACGAAGACACCACCCATGATGAAGAGCACTATCTCCTGACGTACGGCAACCGCCACCACACCCAAAGCAGCCCCCAGGGCCAGTGCCCCCACATCTCCCATGAAGACCTGAGCCGGGTAGGTGTTGAACCAGAGAAATCCAAGTCCTGCCCCAACCAGCGCAGAACAGAAGACAATCAACTCACCGACACCGGGCAGGAAAGGTATCTTCAAGTAGGCCGCAAAATCTGCGTGCCCTGTAACATAGGCCATCAAACCGAGGGCACCACCAACCATGACCGTAGGGAGTACAGCAAGCCCATCCAGTCCATCAGTAAGATTGACTGCATTGGATGAGCCGACAATCACCAGATAACTGAAGAGAATGAATACCGGTCCCCACTCAAGAGAGACATCTTTCAGATACGGAATAAGCAGTGCCGTCTCATTCGGTGAATTTGCTGTTACATAGAAGACGACTGCCGCACCTAGTCCGGCAACCGACTGCCAGAAGTATTTCCAGCGTGCCGCCAACCCCTTGGGATCGCTAAGCACCAGCTTCTTGTAGTCATCCACCAGTCCGATCAAACCGAAAACCAAGGTAACGACAAGCACGATCCAGACATAGCGATTACTCAGATCCGCCCACAGCAGGGTCGATATCATGATCGCCACGATAATCAGAGCACCACCCATGGTCGGCGTGCCGGCTTTGGAAAAATGGCTCTCAGGCCCATCATCCCGAACCGTCTGTCCAATCTGATGAAAACTGAGCCGGCGAATCATCGTCGGCCCGAGCAAGAGCGAAATGAGTAACGCCGTTAAGACACCCAGAATGGTACGCAGCGTGAGATATTGAAACACGCTGAATCCGCTATCGAACTGTGCCAGCCAGTCTGTCAGGTAGAGCAACAACGTCAGATCCCCCCTTCATCCATCAGCCGCTGCACCACCCGTTCCATACCGGCACTGCGAGACCCTTTAATCAAAACGGCGTCGCCTGCCTTGGCACACTTCAGTAAATCAGCCACCAGATCTTCAATCTCATCGAAGGCCTTGGCACCCTGACCGAATCGGTCCGCGGCATGACGGCTCAGTTCACCCAGGGTATGGAGATGTTGCAGTCCGCTCTTACGAGCCTGCTCACCCAATTCGGCATGGATCTCGGCCGCCTCGGCACCCAACTCAGCGAGATCTCCCAGCACCAGCCATTGATCACCCGGGGCCTCGTGCAATACCGTCATTGCGGCAATAACAGAGTCCGGGTTGGCGTTGTAGGTATCGTCGATGACTCTCAAGCCAGCGGGTGATAGCTTGGCTCGCAGACGTCCCTCCACCGGCGCAACAGAGGCCAACCCCTGCTGGATCTGCTCGATGCTGCACGCCAGAGCCAGGGCGGCAGCGATAGCCGCCAGCGCATTGAGGCGGTTGTGTCGACCTGCCAGGGCCAACTCAACATCGAAGGATTCATCCTCATAAAAGACCGTCATGCGGCTACTGAAGCCAACATCTGACCATTGGGTTTGAGACTGTTCCAGATCGGCGCGAACCTGCGCCTCGGGAGAAGCCCCAAAGGAGATCATGCGTCTTCCATCAAGACGTTCACGCCAATAGGCAAAGAAATTGTCATCGGCATTCAACACCGCAATGCCATCGCTGGAGAGTCCACCCAGGATCTCCCCCTTAGCGCGAGCGACACCCGGCAGGTCACCGAAGCCCTCAAGATGGGCCGCACCGGCATTAGTGATCACCGCCACATCCGGCCTGGCGATTTTGGTCAGATAGTCGATCTCACCGGGATGGTTGGCACCCATCTCGATCACGGCGAAAGATTCATCCTGCAGACGCAGCAGGGTCAGGGGCATACCGATGTCGTTGTTGAAATTACCCAGGGTGGCCAGGACCTCACCCCGCTGCTTGAGAATGGCAGCGATCATCTCTTTGACCGTGGTCTTGCCATTGCTACCGGTGATGGCAACCATGGGGACGGAAAAGTGGTCGCGCCAGCTTGCCGCCAGTCGACCCAATCCCAGACGGGTATCGTCGACCCGGATCTGTGGCACATCATCTTCGACAGGTTCAGACACCATCACCGCAACCGCTCCCTTCTCAATAGCCTGGGAGATGAAACGATGGCCATCGAAATTGGGGCCTTTGAGCGCCACAAAGAGATCATCGGGTTTGATCGAACGGGTATCGGTGCTGACGGAGCAAAAGCTGACATCAGCCCCCGACTGAATGCCTTGCACATCCTCCGCTGCCTGAGTGAGTGAGAGAGAGTTCATGACTTCGCCTCCCTCCATGCAGCCAGGGCCGAGGTAACCTCTTCCCGATCATCGAAATGGAGTACCTGATCGCCGACCAATTGATAGTCTTCATGACCCTTTCCGGCAACCAGGACAATATCCCCCGGTTGTGCCATCTGAATGGCTTGCTGGATTGCTCGACGACGATCGCTCTGTACCAGCACCGACTCAGGTTGCTGCATACCGGCAAGGATTTCCGTGATGATTAGATCACTGGATTCACTGCGGGGATTGTCGTCAGTGACGAACACCCGATCCGCCAAGCGTTCGGCCAAGGCGCCCATTTGAGGACGTTTGCCTCTATCCCTGTCACCACCGCAACCAAAGACAACGGATAGCTTGCCTTCACAGTGGACCCGCGCCGCCTGCAACGCCTTATCCAGGGCATCCGGTGTATGCGCGTAGTCGACGACAACGGCCGGCTGACCCTCTTCACCGAAGAGCTGCATCCTGCCGGGAACAGTGGCGAGTCCCTGCATCACTGAAAGAGTCCGTTGTAGATCCCAACCACGCCGTAGCAGTACCAGCACTACCGCAAGAAGGTTGGAGACATTGAATCGACCCAGCAGCCGGGTCTTCAGCAGGCCTTCACCAAGATGGGTAGCAAGCCGGATCTCCATGCCTTGGGATGAGGGCTTGATCTCAACTGCCCGAACCCATCCAGCAAGACCTTCGGGTAACGGCTTATCAGCGTCCAGGGTATAGCCAAGTGAAGCCACAGAGTCATCCAGATCGGCTAGCAGTCGATCTCCCTGTTCGTCATCCAGGTTGATGACTGCAAACCCCAGCCCCGGCATTTTGAACAGTCTCGCCTTGGCGGCGGCATAGTTCTCGAAAGAGCCGTGGTAGTCAAAGTGGTCGCGGCTTAAATTGGTAAAGATGGCGCCGTCGAAATGGACCGCTGCCGCTCTTCCCTGATCCAGGGCATGGGAAGAGACCTCCATGCTTACCGCCTCAGCCTGATCACTACGCAACTCATCCAGCAAGCGCTGCAGGGTGACCGCATCCGGTGTGGTATAGCCGGTGGTTTCAAGTTGACCGGGGAAACCGTAACCCAGGGTGCCGATGGTTGCACAGGGAAGTTCATCTTCAAGGGCCTGAGCCAAAAGCTGACAGATACTGGTCTTTCCATTGGTGCCGGTGATGCCGTAGACCGCCATCTCACGACTGGGATCAGCATAAAAGCGTGCGGCGATCTCACTCACCTGCTGCGATAACTGCGGCAGGGCAAGCACGATATGCTTGCCATCCTGCAGATCGGCAGCCAGCCGTTCTGCCACATCTCCATCCGGTTCCCACAGGATGGCGCACGCTCCCTGCGCCATGGCTTTTCGAGCATAGGCCAAACCATGGCTCTGGCTACCGGAACAGGCAAAAAACAGGGTGCCAGGTGTTACCTGACGACTATCGAGCGTCACTCCACTCACGGCGCAATCCTGCTCCGATGAGAGGGATAAGAATCCCGCCAGCAGCTCGGAGAGCATGGGCTGAGATACCCTCTGTTGCGCAGTCATCATCCTTGATCTCCCAGACGCGCCATCAGAGTGTGTTCCTGCCACTGTTTATCCGGGGCGATATTCATCAGGCGCAGGGCGCCGCTCATCACCTTGGAAAAGACAGGTGCCGCCACGAGACCACCGTAGTATTTCCCATCGCTCGGCTCGTCGATAAAGACCGCCATTACCAAACGAGGATTGCTCGCCGGCGCCATACCAACGAAAAGGGCGAGATACTTGTCTTCTGCATAACCACCGGCGACTGACTTCTTTGCAGTCCCTGTCTTACCGGCCACACGATAGCCGGGGATTGCCGCCAGCGGAGCTGTACCCTCTTCACTGACCACGGCTTCAAGCATCTTTACCATGTTGCGAGCGGTGCTCTGACTCACTACCCTGGTGCCTTCGGGTGGCCGCTCCTGCTTCAACAAAGAGACCGGCAATCGCACCCCGTCATTGGCGAACACCGCATAGGCCCTTGCCAGCTGCAACGGCGTGACTGAGAGACCATAGCCAAAAGAGAGCGTAGCCTGCTCGAAAGTCGACCAGTCGGAAAAGAACGGCAGACGTCCACTGGACTCACCGGGAAACTGACTACCGGTGGGCTCACCGAAGCCGAAACTGCCGAAAACCTTCCACAACGCTTCCGGCTCCATGGTGAGGGCAATCTTACTGACGCCCACATTGCTCGACTTTCTCAATACTGTGGCCACGTCGATCATGCCGTAGTTACGCTTATCCCTGACCAGGTAGCGACCGACCTTCAACTGACCCGGTGTCACATCCACCGGGGTAGTGGGTTTGAAGCGCCCCTTCTCCAGGGCCGCCGCCACAGTAAAGGGTTTGATGGTCGAACCCGCCTCGAACACGTCGGTAACCGCCCGGTTACGCAGACTGCTGAGATTGCTGCCTCTTGGGGCATTGGGGTTATACGAAGGACTGTTTACCATGGCGAGAATCTCACCACTGCGCACATCGAGAATGACTGCGGAACCTGACTTCGCTTTATGTTTATTAACCGCCGCCTTCAGCTCCCGATAGGCGAGGAACTGCAGCCGTCGATCGAGACTGGTAACCAGATCCCTGCCGGGAGAGGGGCTCTGAATATTCTCCACCTGCTCCACTACATGGCCCTTGCCATCTTTGATCACACGCTTGGATCCATCGGTCCCTTTTAGCCAATCGTTATAAAGCAGCTCCAGACCTTCCTGACCTTGATCGTCGATATTGGTGAAACCCACCATGTGGGAGACAACCTCGGCACTGGGATAGAAGCGACGATACTCCGGTTCCAGGTCTATCCCCTCCAGATCGAGCTCCTGCACTTTATCGGCAAGATCAGGATTGATACGCCGTTTGAGGTAGACGAATCCGCGATTACTGGAGAGTTGTCGACGCAGCCGGTCGGGATCGAGATTCAGCGTAGTCGCCAGCGCACCAATAGTCTGCGCATCGCTCTGCAGGCGACGTGGGTTAGCGGTAACGCTCTTCACCGGCGTGCTGATCGCCAGAGGCTCTCCATTGCGGTCGGTAATCATGCCGCGGCTGGCGCTCACCGACATGGTGCGCAGATAACGCCGCTCCCCCTGCTCCTGCAGAAATGCAGTCTCAAGCACCTGGCGATCGATCGACGACCACACCAGGGAGGCGTAGGCGAGTGCCATCACGCTGAGCACAGTGATACGACGAGCCCGGAAACTGGGCATCCGTTTCATCTCCGCCTGCTGTGATTTTTTTCGTTTTCCGCCCGCCATCTTCAGCGCCTGATCACCACGACTTCATCCACGTTCGGCAGATGCATGCGCAATCTGCCCCTTGCCTGCTTTTCAATTTCCGAGTGGGTCGCCAGAGTGCTCTCTTCCAGCTGTAGGCGCCCCCATTCGATACCTAACCTTTCACGTTCTGCCTGCAGTGTCTGCAAACCGACGAAATGACGACGGCTCAAGTATTTGCTATAGACAACCGAAACCGCCGACATCACCACCGCCAGAGATAGAAAACCGACCAACCAGTAGCGGGTCAGGTTCATGCCAGACGCTCCGCCACTCTGAGCACGGCGCTTCTCGCCCTGGGGTTGGCCTCGATCTCCGCCTCACTCGGCGAGATCGCCTTACCGATCAATTTCAACCGGGGTTGCAGCTGATCCTGTCTCACCGGCACTCCCGGTGGAAAGCTGTCACCCCTGGCCTGATCGCGCATAAAGCGCTTGACGATGCGATCCTCCAGGGAGTGAAAGCTGATCACTGCCAGCCGCCCGCCCAAAGCCAGAACATCCAGTACCTGCCCGAGACAGGTCTTGATCGCCTCCAACTCTCCATTGATATGGATGCGGATAGCCTGAAAGCTCCGCGTCGCAGGGTGCTTGTTCTTCTCCCAGGAGGGGTTGGCATTGGCCACCACTTCAGCCAGACGGCCGGTGGTCTGAATGGGCGCCTCTTCCCTCGCCTCGACGATGGCGCGAGCGATACGCTTGGCGTGACGTTCCTCACCATAGATCTTCAAGACCTCTGCTATCTCTCTGCTCTCCGCCCGTTTGAGCCAATCCGCCGCTGACACTCCCTGGCTGTTATCCATTCGCATATCCAGTGGCCCATCCTTGCCAAAACTGAAACCTCTTTCCGCCTGATCGAGCTGCGGCGAAGAGACACCGAGATCGAGCAGGATGCCGTCAACCTGCCCCATCACACCGGACTGCTCAGCCACTTCGCTGAGCCGATCAAAGCTGCTGTGTACCATCTCGAATCGAGCATCGCCGGCGAACATCTGTTCCGCATAAGCCACCGCCTGCGGGTCCCGGTCAATCGCTATCAATCTGCCATCATTACCTAGGCGGTCCATGATCAGACGACTGTGTCCTCCACGCCCGAAGGTGCCGTCGATATAGATACCCGCCGGTCTGACATTCAGCGCCTCAACGGAGGGCTGCAACAATACAGAGAGATGGTCCGTTGGCATCAGATCGAGATCGACTTGAAATCTTCAGGCAATTCGAGGTCGTTCAGCTCGATCTTCTCCAGCCATTCATCCTGTCTTCTGTTCCAGATCTCCTCGTCCCAGAGTTCGAATTTATTGATCTGTCCTACCAAGGCGACTTTTTTATCAAGCTTGGCAAATCGTCTAAGCTCTTGGGGTAGTAGAATGCGACCCTGGCCATCCATATCGATATCATGAGCATTACCTATATAAAGGCGCTGCAGATTGCGCGAGGTCTCATCGAACGAGGGCATAGCCTCGAGCTTGGCTTCGATCTCGACCCAGGTGGGTTTGGGATAGATCAGCAGGCATCGGGCCTTGTCGACGGTGATCACCAATTTGGACCCACAGGACTCCACCAACGTTTCGCGATAGCGAGTCGGTATGGCAAAGCGACCTTTGCTGTCCAGATTGAGTGATGAAACACCACGAAACAAAGCAGTTCCCCCGGTGGAGTGTTTTCCACTATTCCCCACATTCTTCCACTTCACACCATATTAGGTCTCAGATTCCCCACTTGTCAAGGAACAAGTCACAAAAATGCTAGTGAGGTCAGTAGGTTACGAGCGATTCGAAAAGCAAGGAGGGAAGCTTACATCCGCTTTAAATACATGCATATGACATCACAACCTAAAGTAGATTGTTAAGATTGAGGGTCGATTTCCCAAATTTGTGGAGAATTGTGGAAGAGAGGTGGGAGCCGGCCGATAAGCCGGGTTCTGTCGTGGACAGTCATTCATCTGGGATGTGTGTCGCCACACACCTCAAGCAACCTACCCGGGGACAGTGCGGGCCGCACATCGTCCCCCTATTTGGTCTTGCTCCGGGTGGGGTTTACCCTGCCACTGCTGTTGCCAGCAGCGCGGTGCGCTCTTACCGCACCATTTCACCCTTACCCCGGCGAACCGGGGCGGTATATTTTCTGTGGCACTTTCCGTAGGCTTCCGCCTCCCAGGCGTTACCTGGCACCCTGCCCTATGGAGCCCGGACTTTCCTCTGTCATGCAAGCATGGCAGCGACTGTCTGGCCGACTCCCGCGGGGAACTTTAGGCGCAATTGCTGGCATCTGCAAGGGGACTTGGTTGATTCTCGATGCCCCGCTTGATTTAACCCTGTGGCAGCGGTGAGTAGTTTTGCGTTGGGATGCGGCTGCCCTGCCGTTTTTAATTCCCCCTCTCCCTGGCCCTCTCCCGCAAGGGGAGAGGGGGGGATGAAATAATCCATACGCAACGGGCACATCCCAACTCAACACTAATAAAATCCAAACCCAAAACTGCTGTACCCCGGCAATCCTTTGGCTGAGCAGTGAAGATATCAGGTATTAGTTAAGCCTCCACATCCAACAGATAGATGGCGAAAAGGCCATCCACATCGATCCAGTAGCGGCGGGATTCAAAGCCTGCCTGACTCGCCAGACGAAGAAACTCCTCCGGCGCATATTTGTAGGAACACTCCGTATGCAGACGCTCTCCCTGCCGGAAGTGGAAGTGATCGCCATTGACCCTCACCCGTTGCGCCTCCCGGCTGATCAGGTGCATCTCGATGCGTCCTTCATCCCGGTTGTAGTAGGCGTGATGATCGAAGGCGGTCGGATCCAGGTCCGCATCCAGCTCCCGCCTCATCCGATGCAGCAGATTAAGATTGAACTCGGCGGTCACTCCGGCGGCGTCGTTGTAGGCCGCATCGAGGATCTCCGGTGACTTCTTGGTATCCACGCCGATCAACAGCATGCCGTTCTCTCCCAGCGCCTTTGCCACCATAGAGAGAAACCCCAGCGCCTCCCCAGGCTCGAAATTGCCCAGGCTGGAGCCGGGAAAAAAGAGCAGCCTTCGATTAGGCGGCAGGCTGTCGGGCATCGGCAGCGAGTGGGTATAGTCGACACAGACCGCATGTACCGGCAACCAGGGATACTGCTCGACCAGGGCCTGGGCAGAGGCCTTGAGAAAGTCGAAGGAGATATCCATAGGGACATAGGCGGCAGGTTTCAGCTGTTCCAATAAGAGCCTGACCTTCTCCGCACTACCGGCTCCCGGTTCAATCAGAACCCGCTCCTGTCCTACCAGGGATGCAATCTCCGATGAGATCTTGTGTAAAAGCGTGCGCTCTACATCAGGCAGATAGTATTCCGGCTGCCGGCAGATCGCTTCGAACAGTTCCGAGCCCCGCTCATCATAGAAAAATTTCGGCGGTATCGACTTATTCTGTTTGGAAAGACCATCCACCACCGCTTCGTGCAGGCTGAGGCTCTCCGGCTTGAGATCGTGAAAAGTGAGACTGGATGTCATCAGAGATCCTCCGCCAGACGAATCCCCGTGAAGGCCCAACGTTCATGGGGATAGAAAAAATTACGGTAGCTGGCACGAATATGGTCCCCCGGGGTTGCGCAACAGCCCCCCTTCAATACCATCTGGTTCGACATGAACTTGCCGTTGTACTCCCCCATGGCGCCCTTGAGCGGCTTGAAACCGGGATAGGCGCTGTAGCTCGATGCGGTCCAGTTCCAGAGATCGCCGTACCACTGCCCCTCAGAGGAGGCTGCTGCCGGGTGCAGAAGACCACTCTCATAGAAATTTCCATCCGCTGCCGATTTATCCACCAGGCTCAATTCCAGCTCGGCCTCGGTGGGGAGACGCTTGCCCGCCCAACGTGCATAGGCGTCGGCCTCGTAGTAGCTGATATGGGAAACCGGCTGATGGGGATTCAGATCCCGCATGCCCCCCAGGGTATACTCCTGCCAATCCCCCTCCTGCTCATGCCAGTAGAGGGGATGTCGCCAGTCGTGCTGATTGATCAGCGCCCAGCCGTCGGACAGCCATAGCGATGGAGTCTCATAGCCGCCATCCTGCATGAAGGCGAGATACTCGGCATTGCTGACCAAACGGTTGCCCAGACGGTGATCCTGTAGCAGAACTCGATGCCTGGGGGTCTCGTTGTCGAAGCAGAACCCCTCACCGGCATGGCCCAACCCCATCACCCCACCTGGGCGATCCTCCCAACCCAGGGCTATGGCAGGGCGGGAGTCGTTCGGCAGATCCGTTCGGTAGGCGGGTCGCAGGGGATTGAGCGACAGGTTGTGCTTGATATCCATCAGCAACAGCTCCTGGTGCTGCTGCTCATGGTTGAGACCCAGGGTGACGCGGAAGGCGAGCTCATCCCACTCAGAGCCGTCCACAGAGGCCATCAGATCCCGCATCTGCTCGTCCACATGGCGGCGGTAGTCGTAGACCTCCTCCACTGTCGGACGGGAGAGCATGCCCCGCTGTGGACGTGGATGCATCTGGCCCACACCATAGTAGTAACTATTGAAAATGTAGTTGAAATCGGGATGGTAGGGCCGGTAATCGGGCCGAAAATGAGGCAGCACAAAGGTCTCGAAGAACCAGCTCACATGGGCCAGGTGCCACTTGGGGGGACTGGTCTCCGCCATCGACTGAAGCTGGTAGTCGTCTATCTCCAGCGGGCGGCAGATCTCCTCACTCGCGCAGCGCACCGTCTCATAGCGACTCAGCAGCCACTCATCACACACTCCCCCGGCGAGTTGCGAATCCATAGATGAATTCGGCATCAGACAATCCTCCTTTTTTTGTTTTAGAGACTGCCGAACCGTGCACCAATTCAGAAAATAGTCACACAAATCCATGCATGATTCATCCATATGGATTGTGATTGATATTTTTCAATGTTTTAGACGCAGCAGGCTTCATACTTGATTTCAAGTTTCTCGGCATCCAGCCGAATATACGAGTAGAGACCCCTGACAGATTCACAGCCCGTCGTCAGGTAGTATCAACCGAGGGCTTTGGCAATCTACCTAAGTAGTAGTGAGGTAACGCCATGAAAACTCAGAAACACGACCTTGGATCTATCGACACGGTTGTCCTGGCTGTCGCCACCATCTGGTTTGTCTCTGTGGTCATCACGCTGATCGTCTGATATCCATACACATCCTTGCCAGGCTCCGTTCTGGTTTTGAGCGCATCTCTTTAATGATGTAGCTCTCCGTCGCCTCCTCCCAACCATTCAGTCCGATGCAGGCTAAAGCTCCAATGTTGCCTCTCGATGACAAAATCCTTAGGAGAGAGATCGGCAGATTCGTACTGAATCGATAAAACGGTATAATCCTCCTCTATCTCTATCGACTAAGAGATTCTGCTGACTTGTCGACCATCTACTACAGTGCAGTCCTATGACCAGCAAAACCGACGCAGAGAAGCCGTCTGATTCCCCTGCCCCAGGCAGTCCCCCGAAATCACCAAAGCGGGACTACTCCTCACTGCCCCAGCGACCGATCAAGCTGAAGAAAGGTGTCGACCTGCCGAATGCGCTCAAGCAGGAGCCGGCAAAACCCAAGGCCAAGCCCGCGCCAAAGAGAAGGGTTAAAAAAGCTGAGCGAATCCCTACGCCGAAAAAGAAGCGTAAGCCGAACAACCCACCTGAAGAGAGCCCTGCGCTGAGCGAATGGACAATCAATGACCTCTCCGATGAGGTCAAGCGCATCGCTACAGAAGCCGCTGCAAAAGAGGCACTCTCAACCAACGAGTGGCTGGAACGCCTGATCCGGCAATCGACAGAAGAGACGCCGCAAAAGGCGGATGAGCCAGCAGCCGGCGAAGACAACCTCTCCGCCGCTCTCCAATCCATCGATCAGCGGCTTGTCCATCTGGAAAAGCAAAAGGGATTCTGGGGCCGCTTCTGGGATCAGTTCATGGAGCAGTCGAAAGAGAAGGAGTGATCCTCTCTTCCTATCACAATCAACTATTGTAAATAGTCCGCACGACCGGGACGGCTGCGCTTTTCGTGGTAGTACTTGTATTTGATACGCGTCTCCAGGCCATGACACTCAGTACAGAAGCCATCCTCTGTATGCGCCTGTCGCAGAAAACTATCCAACACACTGCCATGCCGCTCTTGATCCTTGGATAACTCACTCTTTTGCTGATCCTCATCCGAGGGAGACCAGCGATGGGGATCGTGACAGGTGATGCAGGCGATCTCCCCACTCTCGGCAGCCTGCCCCTCTGTATCCAACAGCGGCATATGCTCAGGATCACTACGCATAACCAGGTCTTTATAGGGATGGGTATAGTCAGTCACCACGTGCTTCTCATCTATACCCTCTTCCCGGTGACAGGCCTCACACAGACGGTCCCGGGGGATATGCGAGGCCTTGGCACCCTGCGGTAGTTTGTCGCCGATATTGATATAGGGCTGCTCTGCACTGCCTCTATGCATGCTGTGACAGCTGCCGCAGACCCCTGCCTCCTCGGGGGACTCGTCGAGAAGATTGTGGCTATCCTTCGCCGTCAGACGCAGATCGTGATCGGTATCGATCACCGCCATGGCGTCCTCATGACAGCCCTCGCATAGCTGCCCATCTCTATACTCCTCGACCAGACTGGGGGTATGTGCAAGGCCCCCATGCACCGAGTGGCAGCTAAGACAATCAACAGTCGAGATCTCTCTATCGGCGATGGTCACCGGCTCATCCAGCGCAAGATTCACCGGATGTACGCCCTTCTCTCTCGATGCATCCAGTCCATCCGCATGATGGCGCTCATGACAGGTGGCGCATAACTCGCCGATCTTTTCGTCAGGGACCACCAGGGAAGCGCTCTCCACTTCACCACCATGGACCCGGTGACAGCTCTCGCAAGTGACGCGATCGATGGTCGCACCATTGATC
>JBNKMQ010000220.1:0-8654 GCA_050293225.1 Sedimenticolaceae bacterium | reverse complement strand
CTTGGCGGAGAAGTGCTCCTCCATCTCCCGCACAAAAGGGTCCTGACTCATGGCTGTCTCAGCCTCCTGCTGGCGCTCCTTCTGCTCCCTCTGCCGGCGCATGGCGGGGGTCTCCTCCTGGGGCACCTCCTCGCTGATCTGCAGCTTCACCGGTCGGCCCAGCTGCTGGCCGATACCGTCCCGCAATCTCGCTTCCGCCTGACCCACACGCAGGTGACGATGGGAACTGTCGAGTTTGAGACAGAGGGTCTCTCCGTCCCAACTCTCGAACACCGAGTGGTGAGCCAGTTGGCTGGCGATACCGCCCAGCTTCATGCTTGAGACAAAGCTATCCCACTGGCTGGGATCGCTGTTTTGCCCAGCGGGTTGATCAGCAATGCCCCTCTCTGCCGTATCAGTCGATGCCTGACTCTGCGGAGTCGACGCCGCTCTGCTTGCCGGTCGGGTCGGTGCAGGCTTGGCGGATCTCCCGGCCTGCTTCGGACTAGGTGATCGATTTTCAATCCCGCCACTGCTATCAGCCTTGGGTTCTGTAGGTCGAAAGGCCAGCATCCTCAGCAGTAGCATCTCAAAGCCGCTGCGGGGATCCGGCGCCAGATGGAGCTCTCTCTGCCCCGTCACGCCGATCTGGTAGAAGAGCTGAACATCCTCCGGCGTCATACCTTCGGCAAAACTCTGCAGACGGTTTGCATCGAAGGCCTCGTCGGGAAGGATATCCGGTACCGCCTGCAACAGGGCGACCTGGTGCAGCATGGCCAACAGCTCCTGGGTGGCCGAGGTGAAGTCGGCCGCCAGCTGGCTCATCTCCGCTACCCGTTGCAAAAGTGCGCTGCCATCCTGCGCCATCAGGGCATCGAGCAGCCGATAGACCTGATCGGCACCCACGGTACCGATCATGCTGCGAACCTCATCCCCCTTCACTGCGCCGCCGCCAAAGGCGATGGCCTGATCCAGCAGGCTGAGACCGTCCCGCATACTGCCGTCGGCGCCACGGGCCAGGAGGGAGAGGGATTCATCGTCGAAGAGAATCTTCTCCTGCTCCAGAATATGTCTCAGCTGGCTCTCGATCTGTTCCCGGCTCAGACGTTTCAGGTTGAACTGGAGACAGCGGGAGAGCACCGTCACCGGCACCTTCTGCGGATCGGTGGTAGCCAGAATGAACTTCACATGGGGAGGCGGCTCCTCCAGGGTCTTCAGCAAGGCGTTGAAGCTGCTTGCTGAGAACATGTGCACCTCATCGATCAGATAGACCTTGTAACGACCCCGTACCGGCGCATAGGGGACGTTATCCAGCAACTCCCGGGTCTGGTCGACCTTGGTGCGGGAGGCCGCATCCACCTCCAGCAGGTCGACAAAGCGTCCTTCGTCGATCTCCCGACAGGCGTCGCAAACCCCGCAGGGGGTGGCGCTGACGCCCTTCTCGCAGTTGAGGGACTTGGCAAATATCCTCGCCAAAGTGGTCTTACCCACACCGCGGGTGCCGGTAAAGAGATAGGCGTGATGCAGCCGATCATTATCCAGCGCGTTGGTCAGTGCCTGGACCACATGCTCCTGGCCCACCAGTTGACTGAACAGCTGGGGACGCCATTTTCTGGCTAAAACCTGATAGGACATAAACCGGTTCAAAAAATTGTTGAGTGGGATGTGAGTTTAGCGCGAATCGAGAGGGGAATCACGACTCTCCCATCTTCCACAGAATATGAATTTAATTAGCAGGATGATTAAAGATTGTAATCCAGCAGGCGCTATGCATGACAAAGGAACACAGTGAATAGACGAGAGCTGTGATGCCGGTAAATGATCGGTTCCAGGGCCTGTTAAGACTCACCCAACAGGCTCTGTAAAGGATATCGGGAAGGAATTGGTACCCGAACCGAGATAAAAAAATATGCCACAGGATATGGCGATGACAGGGATTGCTGGAGACATTTGTATACCGAGAAGGACCGCACAGGCTGACGGGCCGGTCAGGCGTTCGCCCTATGATCGACGCTTGGAGCCCGCCTTTCTGGACTTCGAGCGGGGAAGCCTCGTCCCCAAGAGTTTCGGCCATCCGCTCAAAACCCAACGACATCTGGCCCATCTCATTCGCCGCCATCCCAAGGCGCTTCGACTCCACATCGAACGGATATTGCTTCTTATCGAGAGCAAAAACCCCGATATTGTTGGTGCACTCTGGGATCTCTTCCTGGTCCTGGGCGATGCCGGTCAACCGCTGCGCCGACGGATGTTACTCCTGGCAAGACCCCTGCTTCCGACGGACCTCTACCTCATTCTGAATCAGCATATGGAGAAGAAGTCCGGAATGGATACCGCCTGGCTGACGCTCCTGCAGGGTCGTGCTGTGTTGGATCCAGGGATGACCGGCACCAGCCGACTGATCAGCAAAACAGAGAGCCGGGAAGCACAAACCGAAGACCCCCTTGAAGTAGCAGAGGAGCAGCTTGCCTGCGGGCAGACCGAACTCGCACAGAAAACCCTGGAGCAGGCCCTTCTGACTGACTGCAAGCGCCTGGATATCCACCTGGCATTATTGGAAATTCATCGGCATCTACGCGATCTCTCCCAGGTCAGAAATTTCAGGGCGCAGCTTCAGGGGCAGGAAAATCCTGCTGAGAGCGAATGGCAGCGTCTACAGCATATTCTCGAAGAAGAGACAGAGAAGTGATGAGTCAGAACCCAGGTAGCCCCATCCCCATCGGTACCGTCGGTATGGACCAACGGCAACGCGAAACCCTGCGCCAGCTGTTCAGCCGGAAGTGCGATAACCGCTACCACTTGGTGGAGGAGTCATCGGCCAGGATCTTCATGCTCGACCTGGACAGCTATGGCGGTGAAACGCGATGGCAGGAGTTCCGTGAGTCTCATCCCGATCTGCCATTGATATTGATGTCGCTGAATGCGCTCAAGGTCAATGATCCTGATGCCGTCTTCGTACGTAAACCAATCCCGGTAAAGTCCCTGATCGACGCCATAGAGCAGCAGTCCCTGCAGTTGATCGATGATCCAGTGCAGTCGGAAGCAGCGGCCTCCCCCGCGACAGCATGCCTAACTGAAACCGATGTCTCCGCAGCGCCTTCAGTGAAGCCTGCGATCCGCTCCAAACCGAAAGCCCGCAAGGCAGCATCCATCATGGATGCCTCCCTGGAACAGACCTTTATCGGCACTGCTCCCGATATCGATCCCGCAGATCCGGGGCTGGCGGAGAAGGTCTACTACAACCCGAATCACTACCTGCAGGGACATCTGCAACAGGCATTGAATCTGGCCGTGCGATACAACCGCAATGTAGCTATTGACGGCCCCTGGCCCAGCATGGAGCTGATAATCGAGAAGCACCAGATCCGCATCGACGCGGAAGAGCGCCGTGTACGCTCCCACTGTACGCTACCCGATGCGACCCTGAGGTTATCACTACGCCAGTTCGATGGTACCGGAGAGATCTCCGAAGACGCATTGACCTACTCGTTGCCTAGCCTATTCTGGAAAGTGGCCTTGTGGGCCTCCCGTGGACGCCTGCCCGAAGGCACCAGCCTGACCCAGCCTATCTACCTGCGCCGCTGGCCCAATTTCACCCGCCTGGAGGTCACGCCCTACGCCTTCGCGATTGCCGCGCTCTGGGCGGAACAACCCCGCTCGCTGCTAGACACAGCGAAACATCTGCAGATCCCGCAACGCTATGTGTTTGCCTTCTACAGCGCCGCCAAGTCGTTACAGCTGGCCGGGGAGACACGTCGCGCGGCTGACACCCTGCTTCAACCCCCGGAGATCACCGCCTCGAAACAGCGGGGTCTGCTGGGACGTCTGCTCGACCGTCTGAGAGGAGATCCCACCCCATGAGTGAATTCAAGATCATCTTCAGCGGACCCGTCGGCGCCGGCAAAACCACCGCCATCAACAGTATCAGCGATATTGAGACCATCTCCACCGACGAACTGGCCAGCGACATGACGCGATCACAAAAGAGCGGAACCACGGTGGCCATGGACTACGGCATGCTCAAACTGGATGAGCGGGAACGCATCCATCTCTACGGCACCCCGGGACAGGAGCGCTTCAACTTCATGTGGGAGATACTGACTCAAGGTGGTATCGGTTTGATCCTGCTTCTGAACAACAACCGTCCCGATCCCTTTGGCGATTTACAGTTCTTCCTCGACGCTTTCAAGGGATTCATCAACGGCACCAAGCTGGTCATCGGTGTTACCCAGATGGATCTCAAGTGTCACCCAACCATCGATGACTATCATCTGCAACTGGAGAGCAGTGGCAGCAAAATCCCTATCTTCGAAGTGGACGCTCGGCAAAAGCGGGATGTCTCTCTGCTGGTCGAGGCCCTCCTCTACACGATTGATCCCGGTCTGGACAGCTGACGCCATGAGCGAATACCACCTGATCAGTGACCACTATGTTCTGCCGACACCGGCTGGCGCCTACACTGCCGCCACGCATGCAGGAGAGGATGCCGTACGCAGACTGCTCTGTACGTTACTCCAGCAGTCATCCACTCCACTTTTGTCACAGCAAGCACTGGAGGCGTGGACAGGCATGCAGGGAGAGGATGCCCGGGATCTGCTCTATCATGCCCAGAGTCAACACTGGATCGAGGGATTCAAGCAGCCCAAATCATCGCCCCAGGGCGCCCTGGAGACTCTGCTCCCCGAGTTGATGCCCAGCTTGGCGGACAGCAAAAAGGTCATGCTGGCGGATGCCCATGGATTCTATGTGGCAGCGACCGGATTCACCCATGAAGCGGCCGTGGAGCTGGCTGCCCTCAGCGCCGACATCGCCTCCCTTGACGGCCGGCACAACGGCCTGATCCAGCAAAATCTGCGCCTGACGAACAACGCCTGGTCACTGGTGGATGCCGCAGGCAACAGCCAGCTCGGTTTTTGGCCCCTGTTCATCGACAGCCACAGATTTGTTCTCGTTCTGCAAGGACAACCAAGATTCAATCAATCCGCCTTTACCGATCTGGTATGGACACTCAGTACGCGTTATTCAGAACGGCAACCCGCATAGCCCCTCCCCTAACCCCGACAAGAAGAACTGACGGAACAGAAGACAGCAAAAGAGAGGATACAGGATGGAAATGAGAGAACTGATACAACTTACCGACTACGCCAAATCATTCACCGGTCTTAGCGCGGAAAAAGAGGCGTTGTTGTTGGCTGCGGGCCCCGAGATTAAACCGGGACTGCCGGATGTCACTGAGCGATTCTACGACACTCTGCAGTCCATCGAACGCACTGCCCCCTACATCGATGGGAGATTGGCGGCATTGAAAGCAACCCACAAGAACTGGTTGGAGGGATTATTTACCGGCCCTTTCGACGGCGCCTATACCGAGTCGATGTACCGGGTAGGCAGCGTGCACGTTAAGGTCGGCCTGCCGGTGGAGTTCATGTCAGGAGGGATGAGCCTCATCGGTGAAGAGCTTTTCTCCCTGGTGGACAGGGTGTTCGAGGATGATCCAAAACGGGTACGGGAGCTACTGAAGGCCATCAATGCAGTGATGGGTTTCTCTCTTTTGATAATGCAGCAATCCTATCAAAGCGCCTCCCTGGCCTCTGAGCTGGAACGCTTTCTCGCCATCACAGGTATGAGCCGCGCCCTCTTCGATAATCTGGCGGGCGCCTACAAAAGCTGATTGTTATACACACAAGGAGATATAACCATGCGCGCAGATATGATCAATTCCGTTCTCAGTGAACTTAACGGTACTTCTGCCGATATCGAGGCATCTGCCGTCATCTCGACTGATGGTCTGGTGATGGCCTCCCAGCTTCCCCAAAGCATGGATGAGGACCGGGTCGGCGCCATGAGTGCCGCCATGCTCTCTCTGGGTGACCGCACCGCGCAGGAGTTGGCCCGCGGTGAGTTGGAGCAGGTATTGGTTAAAGGGGGCAACGGCTATGTCCTGATGGCCCATGCCGGTCCTGAGTCGGTGGTTACTGTGCTGGCCAAGAGCAACGCCAAACTGGGACTGATCTTCCTGGATGTGCGTCGGGCCGCAGAGAGCATCGAGAAACTGATCTGAACCGAAACAAGGCTTACTGAGGTGTCACCATGAGTGAAAGTGCATTCTTTTTGAGACGCATGAATGACCATATCCAGTACCTGGGGAAGATCAAAGCGACCTTGGCCGACAAGGGTGATTTCCAGGGCACTGACCACCACAGTTGCAACCTCGGCCGATGGCTCGACAGCGAGGGTGCGGAACAGGCATCGGCACTGGGTGGAGGGGCGAAGGAGATATTCGACTCCCTGCTACAACCCCATGAGGCCTTCCATCGGGCGAGCCATCAGGCCCTCTCCTGCAAGGCTGCACAAGACCCGGCAGGAATGGAGTCCGCCATGACGGAGATGTTCAAGCTCTCGGTGACGCTGGTGGATAGCCTGATAAAGCTGGACAGCCTGAGCCAGGGCAAATAGGGCGGTTCAGGCCACCTGGGTAGTCCGTATATTCTCTATCAGTTCATGGAACTCTTCGTCATCCGGATTCTCGCCGCCCACGCACCAGGCGTGGATGATCGGGTCCGGGAACTCCAGAAGCTGGTGAAAATGGCGCTGCAGCCGGGGGCTGAGTTTCGGATAGGCTCTGTCCAGGAATGCCTCCAGCAGCATATCCAGCTCGAGCATGCCCCGGCGGCACTGCCAACGCAATCGCTCGATATCCTTGAGTTGTTCGTCTGGGATGATCGTCATACTTTATCTCGCTAGATGCAGCTTTCACAGGATCTGCAACAGAAGACGAACCCCCTGGTCACTGTCATGGCAGTAACCGGCTCCATCGGAGGCCTGCAATCTCTGAAAACCACTGACTTCTACATCGAAATTAACACATAATACATAATTCGAAAAATCATGGGTCGCTTTTGTACCATCCCTGGGTCTTATTAGGCTTCGCGTTACCAACGCCTAGATCGAATCCTTCAGCATGATCGCCTTGATATGGCCGATCGCCTTGGTCGGATTGAGCCCCTTGGGGCAGGCCTCCACACAATTCATGATGGTGTGGCAGCGGAACAGTTTGTAGGGCCCCTCCAGGTTATCGAGACGCTCCTCCTTGGCCTGATCCCGACTGTCAGCCAGAAAACGGCAGGCACTGAGCAGGGCCTGGGGACCGAGGAACTTCTCCGGGTTCCACCAGAAAGAGGGACAGGCGGTGGAGCAGCAGCCACACATGATGCACTCGTAGAGACCGTCCAGTTCGTCCCGCTCCTCCGGTGACTGCAGGATCTCCTGCTCCGGCAACGGCTCCTTACGGATCAACCAGGGATCGACCTGCTTGTACTGTGCATAGAACTGGCTCATGTCGACCACCAGGTCGCGGATCACAGGACGGCCCGGGAAGGGACGCACCACCACCGGTTCTTTCAATTCGCTCAACGGAGTGATACAGGCCAGCTTATTACTGCCGTTGACATTGACGCCGTCGGAACCACAGACCCCTTCGCCGCAGGAGTGGCGGAAGGTGAAGGACTCATCCTGGCCCTGAATCTCCATCAGGGCGTCGCGGAGCATCATGCCCTGGCGAGCCTCAACCTCGAACTCCTGCATGTAGGGCTCGTTGTCACTCTCGGGGTTGTAACGGTAGACACTGAATTTCATTTCACAATCTCACTGGTTCGTCTTCTCTGTTCCGGTTATTCAATGCGGCTCGCAACGAATAATTAATAGACCCGCTCTTTTGGTGGAAAGCTCTCCACTGTCAGGGGTTGAGAACGGACACCCTTGTACTCAAGCTTGTCGTCTTCCTGCCAGTAGAGGGTATGCTTCATCCACTCCGCATCGTCCCGTTTCGGATAGTCGGGACGGGAGTGGGCGCCGCGGCTCTCCTTGCGGTGTAGGGCAGAGACCGCGATGGAGAGACCCACATCGATCATGTTCTCCAGCTCCAACGCCTCGGTACGGTTGGTGTTGAAGGTCTTGGAGTGATCGGTCAGTCTGACATCGTCGAGCTTTTTACGAATCTCACGGACTTTTTCCACACCCTCCTGCATCATCTCCTCGACCCTGAACACACCGGCGTGGTCCTCCATGGTCTTGCGGAACTCGCTGCGCAGTTGACTGACGGTGATGCCGTCGCCCTTGGCGTCCCACTTCTGCAGCCGCGCTACGGCCGCATCCACGCCCGCCTCGTCCAGCGGGCGATGGTTGGGATTGTCGCGCACATAGTCGATGATGTTCTTGCCCGCCAGACGGCCGAAGACCAGGATATCGAGCAGGGAGTTGCCACCCAGACGGTTGGCGCCGTGCACCGAGGCACAGGCGCACTCGCCGGCGGCGTAGAGACCGGGCAGATGCTCGCCGTCGTCATCGGCGGTGGGCATGACGCGGCCGAAACGGTCGGTGGGGATGCCACCCATCACGTAGTGGGCGGTGGGAAAAACCGGTATCGGGTCCTTCACCGGATCGACCCCGGCAAAGATCTTGGAACTCTCCCGGATGCCGGGCAACCGCTTGGCGATCACCTCCTCATCCAGGTGGTTGACCTTCAGCATCACGTGGTCGGCCTCGGGACCGCAGCCCCGGCCCTCGCGCACCTCGGTGACGATGGAGCGGGCCACCACGTCGCGGCTGGCCAGGTCCTTGGCGTTGGGGGCGTACTTCTCCATGAAGCGCTCGCCGTCCTTG
This sequence comes from Sedimenticolaceae bacterium, assembly GCA_050293225.1. Taxonomy (GTDB): domain Bacteria; phylum Pseudomonadota; class Gammaproteobacteria; order Chromatiales; family Chromatiaceae; genus Thiodiazotropha. Next base: position 14 of record JBNKMQ010000220.1, on the reverse strand, counting down.
TTGATCAGGTAGCC
>JBNKMQ010000219.1:0-3004 GCA_050293225.1 Sedimenticolaceae bacterium | reverse complement strand
AAACAACAGACTGGCCGCCCGGGCATAGACCAGATAGGGATTCTCAGCCAGCATCACCGGCACCGGACAATCCGCCCGCCACTCCGGGCGCAGGATCACGGCCGCAGCCTGAGTGGATGCCAGATGTTTTTTATAGCGTTTGTTGGCCAGAAAGCTCAGCCCCTGCCCCGAGGCGTCTTCCAGGGGAGCCACCTGCTCGACCAGGGGATCGCTGTCCCCGGACCAGGAACAGCCCAGGCGTTCAGCCAGTTCAGAGAGGCGGAAAGCAGGCAACCCGAACCCGCCTAATCGCTCAGCGCCTGCAATACCTGATCGGTAATATCGACGCGATCGCTGGCGTACACAATGTCGGTGACCACCAAATCGAATTGGTGCTGTTTGGCGTATTCGCGCACAGTCTCCCCGATCTTCTTGCGTAACTGGTTGAACTCCTCGTTGCGGCGCAGGTTGAAGTCTTCCCGGAAGGCATCGCGCTCGTTCTTCAACTTACGCCCGCGAATCAGGATATCGCGCTCCAAACGTTGACGCTCATCGCGACTGAGGGAGTCTTTACTGTCTTTGAGGGTCTGTTCAAGTTCCTTGAGTTGCTTCTGCTTAATCAGCATGCCCGCCTCACGTTCCTTGAACTCTGCCTGCAGCCGATCACGGGCCGCAGCATACTGTGGCGATTTCTCGAAGGCCCTGGTGGCATCTACATAACCGATCTTCAGCCCTTCAGCCGCCAGGCCAGAGGCAAAGATCAGAAAAAGCAGCCCCATCGCAAAACGTTGCATCAGCCTGCCCCAAACCAGAAATTAAAACGCTGAGCCCAAAGTAAACTGAAACTCCTGCTTTTGGTCTCCCGATTTCGACACGATGGGCTCAGCATAACTCAGCCCCAACGGCCCGACCGGGGAGACCCAGACCATGCCCACACCCGCCGACACCCGCATGCCATTGCTATCCACGCTGTCGATATCCTTAAAGACATTCCCGGCATCGATAAAGGTACTGAAACGGAGATTCTGGGTTTCGGTTTCAAAGGGTGGCGGGATATAAAGTTCAACACTACCCAAAGTACGCACATTACCGCCAACGGGATCACCGGCATCACAGTCGCTCGAGGTGTAGGAGTGTGCCGGGGTACAGGTACCGCGGGGACCCAGGGTATTGTCCTCGAATCCGCGCAGACTCTTGGGTCCGCCTGCAAAGAAGTTCTCGTAGAAGGGCAGGGTTGTGGTGCTGTCATAGCCATCCCCATAGCCCAAATCAACACGCATCCCCAGGGTCAGACCATCTTCGATCAGTGGGAAATACTGGGAATGGCGATAGTTGATCTTGAAGTAGGTCAAATCACTCCCGGGCAAAGACAGCTCCCCGGACAAGCGCTGTTTGCCACCGCTGGTCGGGAACAGACTGTGATTCGTGGAGTTACGGCTCCAGTTCAACGACAACTTGAAGTTCAGGTACTCGTCACCGTTGTCATTGATGAATCCGGTAATCTCATTGGGCACCGTATCGCTGAGCTTGAACTTGGTCTGTTCAATGTCAAAACCCAGCCCGATGCGATCCGTCTCATTGACCGGAATACCAAAGTTCACCCCGCCCGTGATGGTGTCGGTCACATAATCCGCGCTATTGGCCGAATCGTAATCCGTGGACCGGTAGGAGAAGTTAAAGCCCCGGCTGATACCATCCACGGTGTAATAGGGGTTCACATAGTTAACGCTATAGACCGTATTGATGTCACTGGTATTAAAGGCGACACCCACCTGCTTGCCGGTACCCAGAAAGTTTTTCTGATTGAAGCTGGTGCTGAAGCTCAGCCCCCCCGACTGGGAATAGCCCAGACCGGCCATCAGAGAGTTGGAAGAGGTCTCCTTGACCGAGGTTTCGAGATCCACCTGATCGGTGGAGCCGGGCACCGGCTTGGTGGTGATGCTCACATCCTCAAAGTAACCCAGGCGTTCCAGGCGATCCTTGGAGAGCTTGATCTTCTTCGAGGAGTACCAGGAGGACTCCATCTGCCGGAATTCCCGCCGCAACACCTCGTCACGGGTGCGGGAGTTGCCCTTCATGCTGATACGGCGCACATAAACCCGCTTGCCGGGATCGACAAAAAAGGTCAGGGCCACGGTCTTGTTGGCGTTATCGATATCCGGAATGCTATTGACGTTGGCAAAGGCGTAGCCGCTATCACCCAACAACTCGGAGATACGTTTGGCACTCTCCATGACCTCTTTGCGCGAGAAGACCTCACCGCGGCTGATCTCGATCAGCGGAAAGAGCGCTTCCGCCTCGACCACCAGATGCCCCGCCAGTTTCAGGTCACTGATGGTGAAGACGTCACCCTCGGTGATATTGACGGTCAGATAGATGTCTTTCTTATCCGGTGAGATGGTGACCTGGGTGGAATCGATGCGGAAATTGATGTAACCGCGATCCAGGTAAAAAGACTTGAGCTTTTCCAGGTCGCCGGAGAATTTCTCGCGGGAATACTGGTCATCGTCGGTAAAGCTGGAGAGCCAGTTGCTGGTATCCAGCTTCATCTGGCTACGCAGCTTGTCATCATCGAAGGCCTGATTGCCGACGATATTGATCTGTTTGATCCGGGCGGAGGAGCCCTCATGAATCTGGATATCCACCGCTACGCGGTTACGCTCCAGCGGCGTCACCGTGGTATCCAGGGTCATGCCGTACTTGCCCAGACTGAAATACTGGCGCTGAATCTCACGTTCGATCCGGTCCAGCACAGACTTGCTGAATACCCGACCCTCGGCCAGACCGGAATCCTTCAACGCCTGCAACAACGCCTTGTCTTCGATGCTCTTGTTGCCATCAACAGAAATCTTGGCAATGGCAGGGCGCTCCTGCACAAAGACCACCAGGACATTGCCCTCGCGCTCCAGACTCACATCCTTAAAGAAACCGGTGTTATAGAGGGCACGAATGATCTCGCCGGTCTGCTCGCTTTGAATGGTTTCGCCCACCTGCACCGGCAGATAGTTGAAAACGGTGCCGGCAG
>JBNKMQ010000218.1:0-10254 GCA_050293225.1 Sedimenticolaceae bacterium | reverse complement strand
ATTGATTTCGATCACAAGCCAAAACGTGAATGTTGCAGATCAGGATCTGCTGGGTAAATCCGGTATTCAAAAGGCGAGTAAATTGAATCATATATATGCGAAGACCCGCTACATCTCGGTACGAGTTGTAGCGACTGTCTGGTTTAGGCGTGCCAGTAAAAATCTAAATGGCAGAGCCCCTGATTTTTAGATCCTTGCTGATTCTGAGTATGCCATCTTTGCCCAAAACACCCACTTTATCTTCGCGGCTATTTTTGAAGATTGTAGTGACCTCTGAGATTGATGGTCGACGTATACAGACTAACTGCCAGCCAAACTTTTTCAGGATGGACATGCCATAGACTTGTTTTTCATTGATATAGCACTCAGGTGAGTTGGGAATTGGCCTCATTCCAAATCTCTTTTCCCTTAACATATCCCTATTGCCTTTGATTGTATTTTCGTTCTTTTTAGAAAAAGCAGTTTTCAAAAAGAACCTGTGCCTGTTGTCTGAAACAACCTTCTAATTCGTAGTTGAAATTAAAGCAGTTGGCAAAGATAAATCAACGCTAATTAATATCCGGGTAAGGGAGAAACTACTTTAACTTTGACCGGGTTTTTAAATTGCGGATGCAATTGCTCTCTCGGTAAGGATTTTTTCTGGCCGTTCAAATCTGAGGTTTTTGGAATAAGGGAAGACATCGGCCTGTTTGCCCTCTTGAAGATCTTTTTGATTCTGTTGCCAAAAGCTGGCTTCGAAAAGTTCGGGATGGGTCTCTTTAAGAATCTTACGCACTTTGGGATCGGTACTGAGAAAGGTTATGAACTCTTCTGGAAAGATGTCATTGGGGTTGATGCTATACCAAGGTTCATCGAGATAGAGATCCTCAGGGTATCTGGGGGGCGGTATCTTGCGAAAGTTGCATTCGGTCAGGTAGCAGATCTCATCATAGTCGTAGAAAACCACCTTGCCCTGGTTGTTAACACCGAAGTTTTTGAACAGTAGATCCCCGGGAAAAATGTTCACTCCCATCAGTTGTTTAACCGCCTTGCCCCAATCTTCCAATATTCTGCGGCTCTCATCCTCATCGGTCTTTTCGAGATAGAGATTGAGCGGTTTCATGCGTTGTTCGATGTAGAGATGCTTGATCACCAGTTTGTCCCCTTCGTATTCCAATTTCGAAGAGACTGACGCCTGTAGTTGTTGTAAGAGTGTCTCCTCGATTCTCTCCAATGGCAGAGCGACGTCGACGAACTCCAGCGTATCGGCCATGCGACCCACCCGATCATGTTTCTTGACCTGTAGATAGCGCTGCTGCACCAGTTGATGAGTGACCTCTTTTTGTGGTGGAAATTTATCCCGGATCACTTTGAAAACATAGGGAAAAGAGGGCAGGGTAAAGACCTGCATCACCAGTCCGGGTGTGCCCGGTGCGATGATGAATTCGTCATCGCTCTGTTCCAGATGCTTAAGCAGATCGCGGTAGAACTCATTTTTCGCCTGTTTGTGGAAGCCGATGCTCATGTAGAGATCGGCCAGGTTTTTCTCCGGCAGAATCGAGCGCAGGAACTCCACCGTAGCGGTGGGTACCGGGGTTTTAACCATGAAATAGGCGCGGGCGAAACTGAATACCGCCTCCACTCTGCGTTTCTGTGTCAACAGAGAGTCGACATAGATCGCTCCCTCTTCATTGTTCATCAACGGGATGATGACGGGACGGATCGTCTCCCCATAGACCATGCGGCCGACCAGATAGGAGGCTTTGTTGCGATAGAAGGGGGATTCGAGCAGGTCGAACCTGAGGTCGGATGGGACCTCCTCAAGGCCGGTCTGCTCGATGAAGGCCTGGGTCAAACGCTGGCTGTCCCGTTCAATATCCTCGTAAGGAAGGTGGTAGTAGAAGGAGGAGAGTATCTCCCAGAAGCTGTTCTGCAGGCCGCCATCCGCCACCTGGAAGGACATGTAAACGCGATACTGATCCGCCAGTTCCCCTCTATTTACCTGAGATTCGAGGAAGATCTTGTCATTATTGTAGTATTTACGCTCAAACATCCGGCAGAAGACCGAATTGTAGAAGGTCTCCGCCAGCTCTGGTCGGCTATGTCTCTGTAGCATTCTGGTATAGGTCTGCTTTACCTCCTGCCAGAGGTCTTCATTCAGCTCACTGATGCCGAAGTTCTTACTCACCTTGGTGATCGCCTCCTGCACCCGGACGTCGTAAAAACTGATCCTCTTGGCAGAAGCCTCCCTCACAGACTCCCAGTCTGCCCGCTCGAAACGCTGGCGGGCAGCGCTGGTGATCTCCTGAAAGAAGGAGAAGTGGCGGTCGAAGCCGGTGAGTATGGTCTGGGCGATCTGTTTTGAGAGGTCTTGCATCATCTTGAGGCGTGGCTTTTCGCAATGGTGGTTTAACTTGACTGTTTTAGTAAGGTTTAGCCTATTTTATTGCACTGCACTATTTTTTTTGTCAAAGCTAACTATTGATATTTTTATAAAAAATTTGTTGACCTTTTCACTATGCTTTAACGCAGTGCACAAAAATACGGCGCTGATCCAACCGGATGCAGGGATGAGATCTGCCCCGGAGCAATGCACCCCGGATGTGCGGCAACTGCAGCGGTTGGATGGACTGGGAGGGTTTAACGACCCAGTAAAAAAACCATCCATGCAGTCCGGACAAGCCGATGTCTGAAGCGCCAGGCCTTATCCCTGCAACTGGCAGGGATGAGTTGAATTAAAGAATGACCTTTGGAGAGATATGTGATGACGAGAGAAGAGCAAATCAAAGCCTTGGAGAAGGATTGGGCAGAAAACCCCCGTTGGTTAGACGTGGAGCGTGGCTACAGCGCCGCTGACGTGGTTAGACTGCGCGGTTCTATCCAGCCCGAGCACACCTATGCCAAGCGTGGTGCCGAGAAGCTGTGGAACCTGGTACGCGGCGACGCGAAGAAGGGTTATGTCAACTGTATGGGCGCCATCACCGCCGGTCAGGCTATGCAGCAGGCCAAAGCCGGTATCGAGGCGATCTATCTCTCCGGCTGGCAGGTGGCTGCCGATGGCAACACCTCCGAGACCATGTACCCCGATCAGTCTCTGTATGCCTATAACTCCGTACCGACCATGGTGCGTCGTATCAATAACACCTTCAAGCGGGCCGACGAGATCCAATGGTCCCGTGGTATCGAGCCTGGTGACAAGGGCTATGTGGACAACTTCCTGCCTATCGTGGCGGATGCCGAGGCGGGTTTCGGCGGTGTACTCAACGCCTTCGAGCTGATGAAGAACATGATTGAAGCCGGCGCTTCCGGCGTTCACTTCGAGGATCAGCTGGCTGCCGTGAAGAAGTGCGGCCACATGGGCGGCAAGGTTTTGGTACCCACCCAGGAAGCGGTGGAGAAGCTGAAAGCGGCCCGTCTCGCCTCCGACGTCATGGGCGTGCCCACTCTGGTACTGGCCCGTACCGACTCCGAGGCGGCCAATCTGCTGACCAACGACGTGGACCCCAACGACAAGCCCTTCCTCACCGGTGAGCGTACCTCCGAGGGCTTCTACCGGGTCAAGAACGGTCTGGAGCAGGCGATCTCCCGTGGTCTGGCCTATGCCCCCTACGCCGACCTGGTCTGGTGCGAGACCGGTACCCCGGATCTGGGTTTCGCCCGCGAGTTTGCCCAGGCGGTACTGGCTGAGAATCCAAACAAGTTGCTGGCCTACAACTGCTCCCCCTCTTTCAACTGGAAGCGCAACCTGGACGACGCCACCATCGCCAGTTTCCAGGATGAGCTCTCCGATATGGGCTACAAGTACCAGTTCATCACCCTGGCCGGTATCCACAACATGTGGTTCAACATGTTCGACCTAGCGCACGAATACGCCCGCGGCGAAGGCATGAAGCACTACGTCGAGAAGGTCCAGGAGCCCGAGTTCGCTGCCCGTGACAAGGGTTACACCTTCGTCTCTCACCAGCAGGAAGTGGGCGCCGGTTACTTCGACGATGTCACCACCGTAATCCAGGGTGGCAGCTCTTCGGTGACCGCACTGACCGGCTCCACCGAAGAGGAGCAGTTCGACGACGCGGCCAGCATGTAGAGTCTGATTAAAACGATTTTTCTGCCCTTAGGCCGTGCCATCTGGCGCGGCTTTTTTTTGTCATTTACCTAGACTCAATGTAGTAAATAAAAATGAGGATGAATCGATGAGCCTGAGTGATAACCCGCTAAAGACCGCCGATCTCTACGATCTCCACGAAGAGGCGCTGCAGGTCTGTGAACCGATACTGCGCCATTTTGGTGGACATGCCGCTTTTAATGGACGTATCGCTACCCTCAAGTGCTTTGAGGACAACTCCCTTGTCAGAGAACAGCTGGGGCAACCGGGTAACGGTCGCGTGTTGGTGGTCGATGCCGGTGGCTCCCTACGTTGCGCCATGTTGGGCGATCAATTGGCGCAACTGGCGGTGGACAACGAGTGGCAAGGCGTGGTGATGTTCGGTTGCATCCGCGATGCCCGAGAGATCGGTGAGATGCCGTTGGGGGTCATGGCGTTGGCGACCAATCCGCGAAAGAGCGTCAAGAAAGGCGCGGGGGAGGTCGGTGGAAAAGTCGAATTCGGCGGCGTCAGCTTCACCCCGGATGAGTGGCTCTATGCAGACGAAGACGGCATCGTCGTGCTGGACCGACCGGCGGTTTAGGGCCTGTTAACACTAATCCAATACACCCTGCTGTGGCTGTTTTTCGCTCCCAGCAAGGCAGAATGAGCGTGGTGTAGCTCGGCTACATTAGCGAATGATAACGCCGCTGGGGGCGAAAACAGCCACAGCCCTTCGGGTTGCGCCTGAAAAAACGCCACTCGGCGTTGCTCGTCGCTTATTTGGAATCACCAAACTTCTCTCCTCGCGCCTTGATTGGCGCTTTTTCAGGCGCAACAGGGTGCATTGGATTAGTGTTAACAGGCCCTAGGAGACCAGCTGATAGCAGGGCGAGTAGTCCCCTTCGAGTTTCATTCGCTTCTGCTCGACAAAGTCGATCAGTAGCTTGTCCATTGCCGAGACGATATCGGCCTCTCCGCTAATAGTGAAGGGGCCGTGCTTCTCAACCGCTTTGATACCATCCTCCTTGACGTTGCCGGCAACGATGCCGGAGAAGGCACGTCTCAGATTCGCCGCCAGTAGATAGGGCTCCTGGTTGCGTTTGAGAGAGAGTGCAGCCATGGATTTGTGGGTCGGATTGAAGGGGCTCTGCAGCTCGTGCTCGATCTTCAGGCGCCAGTTGAAGTAGAAGGCGTCGTTACCCTCCGAGCGAAAGGATTTGACCACCTTCATGGAGGTCTTCATCGCCTGGGCAACCGCCCGGGGATCGCCGATGATGATCTGGTAGCGTTTGCTGACTTCAGGTCCCAGTGTGTCAGAGATGAAGCGATCGACGGCTTTGAAATAGTCTGCACTCTCGACCGGTCCGGTGAGGATCAAGGGCAGGGGGTGTTTGCTGTTTTCCGGATGCATCAGGATACCCAGCAGATAGAGCAGCTCCTCTGTGGTGCCGGCGCCGCCGGGAAATACCAGAATGCCGTGACCGATACGCACAAAGGCCTCCAGGCGCTTTTCGATATCGGGCATGATCACCAGCTCGTTGACGATGGGGTTGGGTGGCTCTGAGGCGATAATGCCGGGCTCTGTGATACCCAGATAACGTCCCTCGTAGTTTCGCTGTTTGGCATGGCCGATGGTGGCCCCTTTCATCGGCCCCTTCATGGCACCGGGTCCACAGCCGGTGCAGACATTCAAACCACGCAGGCCTAATTCGTAGCCAACCTCCTTGGTGTATTCATACTCAGCCCGGCCGATAGAGTGGCCGCCCCAGCAGACGATCAGATTAGGGTCTCTGTCGGTCTGGAAGATGCGGGCATTCCTGAGAATATGAAACACCGCAGAGGTGATGTGTGAGGGCTCATCCAGATTGAAGTCGCAGTCGTTCTGGATCTCATTATGCACGTAGATGATGTCCCGCAAGACAGCAAACAGGTGCTCCTGGATTCCCTTGATCATTTTACCGTCGACAAAGGCGCTGGCCGGGGCATTCTCCAGGCGGAGTTTCACGCCTCTGTTTCGCTGCATCAGATGAATACCGAAATCACGATAGGTATCAAAGATGACACGGGCGTTATCGGTATGGCTGCCGCTGTTGAGTACCGCCAGGGCGCAACGACGAAAGAGTTGGTAGAGCCCGCGGGCACTGGTATCCAGCAGGGCATTGACCTCTAGCTGTGAGAGGACTTCAAGACTTCCCTGGGGTCTGACGGAGGCGCTGAACTTCTCTGGGGCGGGTGTTTGCAACATGTCGATTGAGTGGTCCTTCATCTACTTCGGGTCTTTCATTGTAAAAAAGGTGGGAGCAGGTCCCACCTTTCAACAGCATAAACCAATCGTGTTCGAGTTGGTTAACGCTTATGGCAAAAGATCCTCAATGATCTTTCGTTCGCCGAGAAGCTCATTTTCTGAAGCCTTCAGGCGGGAGACACTCAACTCATCCAGCTCCAGTCCCTGTACGATCTCATACTCTCCATCCTTACAGGAGACAGGATAGGAGAAGACGATACCCTCATCGATGCCATAGCTGCCATCGGAGTGGACCGACATGCTGACCCAATCTCCATCCCGGGTGCCCAGGGCCCAGTCGTGTACATGGTCTACCACTGCATCCGCCGCAGAAGCAGCAGAAGAGAGTCCGCGGGCCTCGATGATCTCTGCACCACGACGCTGGATGCGGGGAATGAAGTGGTCGATGGCCCAGTCGTGGCTGACCAGATCCAGAGCCGGCTTATCATTCACCTGGCAGTAGTCGATATGGGGGTACTGGGTCAGGGAGTGGTTGCCCCAGATGGTCATGCGCTTGATGTCGGCCACCAGGCTGTTGGTCTTGTTGGCCAGCTGTCCCACCGCCCGGTTGTGGTCGAGGCGGGTCATGGCGGTAAACTGCTTGCGATCAAGATCCGGCGCATTGGCAGCGGCGATGAGGGCGTTGGTGTTGGCGGGATTCCCCACTACTACAACGTGGACATCTCTGGAGGCGTGATCGTTGATTGCGCGTCCCTGAAGGGAGAAGATCTTGGCATTTTCAGTGATCAGGTCTTTACGCTCCATCCCTTTGCTGCGGGGTTTTGCCCCGACCAGGATGGCATAATCTGTATCGCGAAAACCGATCGCTGCGTCATCCGTGGTGACAATGTCGTGCAGCAGGGGGAAGGCACAGTCTTCCAGCTCCATGCGCACGCCGCTGAGAGAGGACATAGATTGAGGAATCTCCAGCAGTCTCAATATCACGGGTTGATCCTGGCCGAGCATGGCGCCGGAGGCGATACGAAACAAGAGCGCATATCCGATATGTCCGGCGGCGCCGGTGACCGTGACTTTTACAGCGGGTTTCATAGTGACGATTCCTCTTATTAGTTTCTTGGATCGATAGATAAGTATAGTTTTATGCCGGAACTCTGACAGCTATTTTTTTCTATAGTCACTATTGCAGCGTGTAAAGGAAATTTCCAGCTCACTGCACATGGGGATCATTCGTTATTGAACTTCCTGGGGGGTCTTGGCTTTTACGGTCAGGGCATGAAGTTCACCACTGGCGATTTCAGCGTTGAAAAGGGTCAGGACGGAACGCTGTCGCTGCAGGCTCTTCATCTCAGCAAAAGCGGGGGTGGTGATATTCACTTCAAAACTGCAGTTCTCTCCCGCGACGGAGATATCCGCATCCGGGTAGAGATCTTTGATTCTTGAGATCAGCTCATCTTCAGTCATATTGAATACTCTCTCGTGGGTGGAATTATACGGAGCCGTTTCAGTTTGGCGGTGAAGCCGGTTCTTCTCTTATCTTCTCATCTCCCGCAGAAGATGAAAGCCCCATTAATCCTGCCAATTTATGTATGTTTACCTCTATCCTGATGATTTGATTAGGGGATTACGCCGCCAGATTGGGTATCATCATTCAGCGTAATTGACAGCTTGAGCAAGTTCCAGCAACTTCGTCAGATAAAAATCAGGAGTGGCCGTGGATATTCATAGTAAACCGATCAAAGAGCGCATTGACTGGATTCTTCAGCATGCCAGCCAGCACGCTATGAACTACAGCAGTCCCGACAACTGGCTGGCCCGTACCCGTTACATGGCGGAACATCCCACCTCCATTGCGGTATTGAAGTGTATGGATGGACGCATCAATATCCCCATCGCGACCAATACACCTCGCGGCATTATCCAGCCATTCCGCAATCTGGGAGGCATGTTCGATCTCGGCTGGCCCCATCTGGGTGAGGTGCTCTCCCACCATGTGCAGAGCATTGTCCTGGAGGGGCGGCGTTGCATGATTCTGATTACCTATCACTACTCCAAGGGTGATCCCCAGCGCGGTTGTGCCGGCTTCAACTTCGATACCGAAGCGGCAAAGGCGCATACCTATCAGATCAAAAGCCAGGTTGAGCAGGTCTTCGGCAAGGACCATGGTACCGTCTACCCAGTGGTCTGTGGTTTTGAGACCGATGAAGACGCACTGATTCTCCACGGCAGCAACGGTGAAGTGCTGGATATGTCCAGCCTGACCCCAGGTGATCGTGAGACCCTGATGCCGCAGTTGGAGCGACTCTTCCCTGATATGAGCCGGCAGATGCGCCATGATCTGCTGCCATTGATCTCCGGTAATCTCGATCACATCGATGAGGCGAGAAAGGTGGAGCGGCAGCTCGACAATGTACATCGGGAGTGGATGATCTGCGTGGGCCGGGGATTCGATTTCGTGCATATGCCCAATCTGGCTCTGATCATCGGGCCCTATAGCCCCAATCTGGCGGACCCTATCCATAAGGCTGCGGGTATCATCGAAAGCAACATGAGCGCCGGCAGGATTCCTGATGACGGCTTTCTCCTCCTGGCCTCTGTTCCCTATCAGGAGTTGGGTGTGGACCGGGCCAGGGCTGAGCTGAAATCGCAATTTCTGTGTGACTTTGCCGAGCAGCAGATTCTGGACATCTACCCCGATCTCGCCCAAAAGATGTTCAAGAAGTCTGCCGTACTCAACTGGCAGTCGCGGGAGTTGCAAATATTGCGGGAGTCGAATTCGTTGGTTTCAGCCAAGGCCTGATTAGATTAATTCAGATAAGTCAGCCAGTGTGAAACAGTCACCTCGGTAAAATCGAGCAGTAGGCTGGGAAAGAGGCCAAATAAGAGTACCAGCAGCGTGAACACCAGCATGGTGATCAGCTCCCGTCTGCGCAGATCCTCAGCCGTTTTTGTCTGATCGTTCATTAGCGGGCCGTAGAAACTCTGGCGATAGGTATTCAGCAGATAACCGGCACCGATCACCATGCCGAAGAGGGCGGCCAGACCTGCACCGGTATGGCTCTTCAACGCACTGAACAGAATCAGAAACTCTGCAGGAAAACCGCTGGTGCCCGGTAGGCCGAGAGAGGCAAGGCCAAGAAACATAAAAAAGGCCGCCAGCAAAGGCATACGTTGTGCCAGCCCCCCCAGATGGATCAGATCGGTCGATCCAAGACGATGGTGAATGTAGCCGGTGAGGAGAAAGAGTCCACCGGCAATCAGCACGAAATTGAGCAGTTGAAACACAGCCCCCTGCAGCCCTTGATGGTTGAGAGAGGCGATCCCCAGTACCACCAGACCCACATGGCTCATGGAGGCGTAGGCCAGCATGCGTCGCAGATTGGTCTGATTGAGTGCGGCAAGCGCGCCATAGAGAATCCCCACAACACCCAGTCCCGCCAGTAGCCAGTGCAGCTCCTGTGCCGCGTGGGGTGCCAGGGGAATCGTGAAACGGATCAGTCCATAGGCGCCGAGCTTGAGACCCACCAGCAGGGCGGCGACCGGTGCTGGCCCCTCCAGGGCGACGATGGGCAGCCAGGTATGCAGCGGGAAGAGGGGGGTCTTTACGCCGAAACCGATCAGCAGGAAAAGAAAGACGACGATCTCAAGACCGTCGCTCAACGGTGTCTCGAGCAGGGTCTGGTAGTCGAAGGTGAGACCTGTGGCCGCCGTCGTGCCTGAGACCTCAGCGTGATTGAAGGCGAGAAAGGCGAAGGCGAGCAGGATGGGGATGCCGCCCGCCAGCATGAAGAGGGTGTATTTGGTTGCCGCATAACGCCGATGGGGACCGATTCCCCAGAGGCTGATGAGGAAATAGAGGGGGATCAGCGTCAACTCCCAGAAGAGGAAAAAGGCCAGGATGTCGATGCTGATGAAGACCCCCAGCGTCGCCGAGGCGAACAACAGG
>JBNKMQ010000217.1:0-8643 GCA_050293225.1 Sedimenticolaceae bacterium | reverse complement strand
AGTACTACGCGCATGTCGGTGATGTCTTTCAAGTCATCGAGAGAGGTGACAGAGACACGAAATCCCCGTTGCCCAACCGTGGTGACAAAGCCGTTTTCGGTCAAACGGCTGAGTGCCTCCCGCAAGGGTGTCGCGCCCATGCCGTAGCGCTTTTTAAGCTGCTCGATCAGCAACTTGCTGCCTGGCTCAAGGTCTCCGCGAATGATGTCGTCGCGCAGTTTTCCATACACCAGATCAGTCAGAGTTTTGGCCGGATTGTCCTGTTCGCTTGTCGGGGTGGGCATGATGAATTCTCTATTAAATCAACAAGATGATTTGGTAGTGAACATATAGGGAAATCATTTTATGGTCAATTGATAAAAAAGTCGAAATAAAATTATAATATCGACAAAAATATATTTTAGCGATATATTTTACTCCATTAGTAAAGAGATGGCGGGTTCATCGGCCGGCCAAGTAGACGAGGTTCAAGATGTTACGTATTCATCAATCGGTAGTGGTGTCATGAAAGAGATTAAGCACTTTATCAATGGCGAATTTGTCGCCTCGGTTTCGGGCAAGACCTTTGCCAATATCAATCCTGCAAACGGAGAACAGATAGGCACTGTGCATGAAGGTGGTGCGGCGGAGATAGACGCTGCCGTTAGCGCAGCCAAAGAGGCGCTAACCGGTGAGTGGGGTCGTCTGCCTGTTGCGGATCGCATGGCGTTGCTGCACAAGGTGGCGGACGGTATCAACGCAAGATTTGATGAGTTTCTTGAGGCGGAGTGTCTCGATACGGGGAAGCCAAAGTCACTGGCTTGTCACGTGGACATCCCCCGGGGTGCAGCCAACTTCAAGGTCTTTGCCGATCTGTTGAAGAATGTGCCTACCGAGAGCTTCATGCTAGATACCCCTGATGGCCAGGGCGCGCTCAACTACGGTATTCGCAAACCCAAGGGCGTGATTGCAGTCATCAGCCCCTGGAATCTGCCGCTTCTGTTAATGACCTGGAAGGTGGGCCCGGCGCTGGCCTGTGGTAATGCCGTTGTGGTCAAGCCATCTGAAGAGACCCCGAGAACCACCACGCTGCTGGGTGAGGTGATGAACGAGGTCGGTATCCCCAAAGGTGTATTTAATGTGGTACACGGCTTCGGTCCCGATTCGGCGGGTGAGTTTCTCACCAAACACAAAGACATCGACGGAATCACCTTTACCGGCGAGACCGGCACCGGTGCCGCCATCATGAAGGCCGCTGCCGACAACATCGTGCAGACATCGATGGAGCTTGGCGGTAAGAATCCGGCGGTTATCTTCGCCGACTGCGATATGGAGAAGGCCATTGAGGGCACCATGCGTTCCGCCTTCGCCAATTGTGGTCAGGTCTGTCTCGGTACCGAGCGGGTCTATGTGGAGCGTCCTATCTTCGAGACATTTGTCGAACGTCTTAAAGCATCAGCGGAGAAGCTGAAACTGGGAGCCTGGGATGATGCGGCTACCAGTATGGGTCCCCTCATCAGTCAGGAGCACAAGGATAAAGTCCTCTCCTACTACAAGCTGGCCAAGGAGGAGGGTGCCACTGTCATTACCGGTGGTGGCGTGCCAGAGCTGCCGGGTGATCTCGCCAATGGTTGCTGGGTGGAGCCGACCATCTGGACCGGCCTCGCCGATGACGCCGCCGTGGTGCGCGAAGAGATCTTCGGTCCTTGCTGTCATATCCGCCCCTTCGATACGGAAGAGGAGGCGATCCAGTTGGCGAATGATACCGATTACGGCCTCGCTGCCGCACTCTGGACGCAGGATGCTTCCCGTGCTCATCGCGTTGGCAGCAAGCTGGAGGCCGGTATCGTCTGGGTCAACTCCTGGTTCTTGCGTGATCTGCGTACCGCCTTTGGTGGTTCCAAGATGTCCGGTGTCGGCAGGGAAGGGGGCGTCCATTCGCTGGAGTTCTACTCCGAACTGACCAATATCTGCATCAAGCTCTGAGGAGAGAGGCATGTTGAGTGAAGACAAAATCCACGCCTTGGGTGATGAACTCTACCAGGCACTGCGCAGTCGCAGCATGGTCTCTCCGCTGACTGAGCGGGAGCCGGAGATCACTATCGATGACGCCTATCATGTCTCCCTGCGCATGGTGCAGCGCCGTGTCGAAGACGGCGAGCAGATCGTCGGTAAGAAGATCGGCGTCACCTCGAAGGCGGTGATGAACATGCTGAATGTACATCAGCCCGACTTCGGTTATCTCACTGACCGAATGGTCTATGGCAATGGCGAAGAGATGCCGATCAGCGAGCAGCTGATCCAACCCCGGGCGGAAGGCGAAATCGCCTTTGTCCTGAAGCGTGATCTTGAAGGGCCGGGGATTACCGCTGCCGACGTGCTGCGTGCGACCGACTTTGTGATGCCCTGCTTCGAGGTCGTCGACTCACGGGTAAAGGATTGGCAGATCAAGATAGAGGACACGGTTGCGGATAACGCCTCCTGCGGTCTGCTGGTCTTGGGTGATCGCAAGGTCGATCCGCGCAAACTCGATCTCAGTACTGTCGGCATGGTGGTGGAGAAGAATGGTGATCTGCTCTCTACCGGCGCTGGTGCAGCTGCACTGGGCTCTCCCATTAACTGCATCGTCTGGCTGGCCAATACGTTGGGAAAACTCGGCGTGCCGCTCAAGGCTGGTGAGCTGATTCTTTCCGGATCTCTGGTGCCTCTGGAGCCGGTGGTGGCCGGTGACTATATGCACGTGAGCATCGGCGGCATTGGTACCGCATCAGTGCGCTTTACCTAATCGACGTCCGACCAATTAGGAGTCAAACATGAAGAAAATCAATGCAGCATTGATCGGTCCGGGAAATATCGGTACCGATCTGCTCTACAAGGCCTTGCGCAGCGAGGTGATCAATCCGGTCTGGATGGTGGGTGTGGACCCCGCATCCGAAGGTCTGGCCCGCGCACGAAAATTGGGTCTGAAAACCACTCACGATGGCGTGGATGGGCTGGTGCCTCATATGCGTGAGGACAATGTGCAGATCTGTTTTGATGCCACATCAGCCTATGTTCATCAGGATAACAGCGACAAGGTCCAGGCCGAAGGGGCGATCATGATCGATCTGACGCCGGCTGCCATCGGTCCCTACTGCGTGCCGCCGGTGAATCTCAAAGATCATGTGGGCAAGCGCGAGCTGAACGTCAACATGGTGACTTGTGGTGGACAGGCAACTATCCCCATCGTCGCGGCAGTCAGCCGGGTGCAGCCGGTGGCCTATGGTGAGATTGTTGCGACTGTCTCATCCAAGTCAGCCGGTCCGGGTACGCGTAAAAATATCGATGAGTTCACCCAGACCACTTCAGGTGCGGTTGAGAAAGTCGGCGGCGCCAAGAAGGGCAAAGCGATCATCATTCTCAATCCCGCCGAGCCGCCGCTGATGATGCGTGACACAGTACATTGCATTACTGAGGATGAGCCGGATCGTGAAGCCATTACCGAATCAATCAAGCAGATGATTGTTGAGGTACAGAAGTATGTGCCGGGGTATCGCCTGAAGAACGGTCCGGTCTTCGACGGCAACCGGGTCTCGGTATTCATGGAGGTGGAAGGTCTAGGTGACTACCTGCCGAAGTATGCCGGTAATCTCGACATTATGACCGCCGCCGGTCTGCGCACTGCAGAGATGTTCGCTGAGGAGATTCTCAACGGCAGCCTGGTGCTGGATTCGGAACTAGCCTAAGGGGAGCGCAATGAATCTGAAAGGTAAAAAGATAGTTGTTCACGACATGTCTCTGCGGGATGGGATGCATGCCAAACGGCATCAGATCAGTCTGGATGAGATGGTCGCTGTGGCCTCGGCGCTGGATGCAGCCGGTGTGCAGATGATCGAGGTGACCCATGGTGATGGCTTGGCGGGTGCTTCGGTCAACTACGGCTTTCCGGCGCATACCGATGAAGAGTATCTGCGTGCGGTTCGGCCCCATGTAAAAAACGCCAAGATATCCGCGTTGCTGTTACCAGGTATCGGTACGGTGCCGGAGTTGGAGATGGCGGCGGATTGCGGTGTCGATACCATCCGAGTGGCAACCCACTGTACCGAGGCGGATGTGTCGGAACAGCACATCAAGAAGTCCCGGGAGATGGGGCTGGATACGGTGGGCTTTCTGATGATGTCGCATATGGCGGATGCGGAGAAGCTGGTGGAGCAGGCGAAATTGATGCAGAGCTATGGCGCCAACTGTATCTATGTCACCGACTCGGCGGGCTACATGCTGCCGGATGACGTCAAGCTTCGACTGAGTGCTGTGCGCGAGGCGCTGGACCCGGCAACTGAGCTGGGATTTCACGGTCACCACAACCTCTCCCTTGGTGTCGTTAACTCATTGGCTGCAGTAGAGGCTGGCGCCAACCGTATCGACGGCTCGGCTGCCGGTATGGGTGCGGGAGCCGGTAATACGCCGCTTGAGGTCTTTGTCGCAGTGGCTGAACGCATGGGTGTGGATACCGGTGTCGATCTGTTCAGCATAATGGATGTGGCGGAGGATCTCATCGTGCCCATGCTCGATCGTCCGATTCGAGTTGATCGTGATGCATTGACCCTGGGTTACGCCGGTGTCTACTCCTCCTTCCTGCTGTTTGCCAAACGGGCGCAGGAGCGATACGGCGTCTCCTCGCGGGATATTCTGGTAGAGCTGGGTCGACGCGGTATGGTCGGTGGCCAGGAAGATATGATTGAAGATGTCGCCCTTGAGATGGCGAAAGAGAAGGGTGTTGCCTGATGAGTACTTTGAGTAAAGAGCAGATTGAAGAGTTGGCGGTCTATCTGGAGACCAGTGAGCTGGAGTGCAAAGATGCCACCAAGGTCACTGATCGCTATCCCGAGATGGATTTTGAAGACGCCTATGATGTGCAGTACGCCATCAAGCGTCGCAAGCTGGAGCGGGGAAATAAGATTGTCGGTATGAAGGTGGGTCTGACCTCCCGCGCAAAGATGAAACAGATGGGAGTGGAGAGTCCGATCTACGGCTTTCTTGCCGACTATTTCGACCGTCCCGATGGCGGTGACATTCAGATCGACGAATTGATCCATCCCAAGGTTGAGGCGGAACTTGCCTTCGTTACCAAGGCGCCAATAAAGGGGCCCTGTCACATCGGTGATGTGTTGGCGGCGACAGATTTCATCATGCCGGCGGTAGAGATCATTGATTCCCGTTATGAGAATTTCCGCTTCGATCTGATCAGTGTGATTGCGGATAACTCCTCCTCTTCGCGTTTCGTTCTGGGTGGCCAGTGCGCGGATCCCGAAGGATTGGATATGGCCACCATCGGGGTCGTACTGGAGAAGAACGGCGAGATCGTCGATCTTGGTGCCGGTGCTGCAGTGTTGGGTCATCCGGCATCCAGTGTCGCTTTGCTGGCGAATATGCTGGCGGAGAGAGGTGAAGAGATTCCGGCCGGAACGACTATCCTTACCGGTGGTATTACCGCTGCCGTGGCGGTGGAGCGGGGTGACAATGTGAAGGTCCGCTTCCAGGGTCTCGGTAGTGTCGGTATGCGCTTTGTTTGATTAGCCGGACACGCTCTCTATTGGAGACTGAGATGGAGTCATCTGGAAACTCACAGGGGGTGACCGTGATGGTCACCCGACGTCCCAAGCCGGGTATGCGGGATGCCTTCGAGGATTACATCCGAGGCATCACCCAGTGCGCCATGAAACACCCGGGACACCTGGGTGTGAATATTCTTAAGCCGCTGCTTGAAGAGGGCGAGTATCGAATTCTGTTTAAATTCGATAGCCGGGAAAATCTTCAACATTGGGAGAGTTCACCAGAGCGGGAGAAGTGGCGTCAGTTGGCTGAAGAGGTAAGTGAACCGAAAACTGTGCAGATACAGAATGGGCTGGATGCCTGGTTTGAACTGCCTGACGATGCAGGGAGTCCGCCACCCCATCCGCCAAAGTACAAGATGGCGCTGGTGGTTTGGCTGTCGATCTTCACCCTGGTGGTGACTCTCAGTCGCCTATTTGAGTCGGTGTTGAATCTATTACCCTATATACCGCGAATTCTATTACTGACCGGGATGGTGGTTTTTCTGATGACCTATGTGGTGATGCCCAATCTGACCAAGCTGTTAAAACCCTGGTTGTTTAAATCCTGAGGCGTCAGGATCAATCAGAGCAGAGGGTCACTTTTTCGGCAGCTTTGGCTGTCCGCCCTGGGCCTTGGCAATCTCGACGATGGTCTCTAATCGAACCACGCGCTTATCAACATCAAGCAGGATAGATTCGACCCGCTCGATATCTTTGTTCATGCGTTTGACTTCATCTGTCAGACGTAAAACGTCCAGCAGCATATCCTTGAATCCTGACACTATTTTCCCTCTATCGATTCGATCTTTTTAAGTGCTTTGTTGAGACGTCTCCGTGTGCTGGCGGTCTCTTTGATCGCCTCTTTCAAACGCTCTGAGACAAGCTCCAGCAGTTCGTTATCCTCGATGTCGGCCATCTCAGGATCGTAGTTATCGATGGAGAGGCGTACGATCTCCGCAGCAGATGTACCTTGCATTTTTGAAAGCTTGTCGAGTTTCTCGATGTTGTCCGCAGATAGCATGATCTGCTTGCGGACTAAATTTTCGGCAGTTGCCATCGTCGTTTAGGCTCCACGCAAAGGATAGTCCAATTATACACATACACACCCGTATACACAACTTAGAGGGGCGGTCTGGTGTGTTGAAGGGGTTTATTTATGTCTTGGGTTTTGTCACTATTTTGCAGTGGTCGATAAAAAATCGACCGGCCTACTAAAGCCATCACAAAGGATCTATTCAGCCTTCCCATGACTCTCATATCCCGCGTCTTTGTCTACGGCACCCTGCGCCGCGATGAGGTGAATCACTATCTGTTGGCAAGCGCCAGATATCTTGGTGATTATCAGACGCAGCCTCTATACAAGATGGTCGATCTGGGCAGTTATCCCGGTGTGGTTAAAGGCGGCGGCACCCGTGTTCAAGGGGAGGTCTATGAGGTCAGCAGTCAACAGATGGCTGATCTTGATCGGCTGGAGGGCTATCCCCATGCCTATACCAGAGAGACCATCGCCACCCCCTGGGGGCGGGCGTGGATCTATCTCTACAGAGGGAGTCTAAAAGACAGGTCCGTCATCCCTGACGGTGTCTGGCGAGAGACCATCGTTCGCAGACGCTGGTCACGCTAGCTCTCAGTCGATCGGCTCAATCTCTACCAGGTTCGCACTCAGCTCTTCCGGCCAGCAACCGGTGGGCGGACCGAGATTAAGTTCGCTGTCTTCGAAGCGGACTAAGTAGATGGTTCGCTCCGGCGCCTCTTCCAGGTGACCGGTCTCTATGAGTACGCCACGGGTGCCGGGTTTAGCCAGCAGGGCGTCGTTATTGATCTCTGGAATTCCCCCATCATTATAGATATGGCTGGCTGCGTAGACGGCATCACCAGGTTTGAGTTGTTCGAGAATCATGGTCTCTTTCCTTTGTTGTGTTTCATACGATTTGTCATTTCGCGCATTGTCGTGGTTACGACAGCTTTTGTGGCATGTTTTCAAAAAGACCAATAAAAATAGCGAGTTGCGGTCTTCGAAATTACATGGCACAGGCCTTGCAGCGGTAAGGCAAACATAACGATGCAAGAGACTTGCCACGGAGATAACGACCATGATTACACTTACCGACAATGCACAGAAGGCGATAAGCCGTTTCATCAAGGGAGCTGAATCCCCTGTCGAGGGACTGAGAATTTCCGTCACCGGCGGCGGTTGTTCAGGTATGCAGTACGGCCTGGCTTTGGAAGAGGCATCCAAGGGCGACGACACCATCGTCGAGATCGGCAGCTTTAAGATCTTCATCGACCCCTATAGCGCACCCCTGCTGAAAGGTGTGACTGTCGACTTCCTCGACAGCATGGACGGCAGCGGTTTCAAGTTTGAAAACCCTAACGCCTCGGCCAGTTGTGGTTGCGGTAACTCCTTCTCCGCTTAATCACCAGGAGCAAAGCCATGTGGGACTATTCCGAAAAGGTACAGGAACATTTTTTCAATCCCCGTAACGCGGGTGCGGTGGAAGAGGCCAACGCCACCGGCGATGTGGGTTCGCTCTCCTGCGGAGATGCGCTGCGTTTGACTCTTAAGGTCGATCCCGAGTCAGAGACCATTCTCGAAGCCGGTTTCCAGACCTTTGGTTGTGGTTCTGCCATTGCCTCCAGCTCGGCCCTGACCGAGATCATCAAGGGTATGAAGCTGGATGATGCGCTGAATGTCAGCAATCAGGATATCGCCGACTTCCTCGATGGCCTGCCGCCGGAGAAGATGCACTGTTCGGTAATGGGTCGCGAAGCCCTGCAAGCTGCTGTCGCCAACTATCGTGGCGAAGAGTGGAAAGACGACCACGAAGAGGGCGCCCTGATCTGTAAATGCTTTGCCGTCGATGCGGTGATGATCGAAGAGACGGTACGCGCCAACGGTCTTCGCACGGTGGAAGAGGTGACCAACTACACCAAGGCCGGTGGCGGTTGCTCTGCCTGTCATGAGGGTATCGAGGAGATCCTCACCGCAGTGCTGGCGGAGCAGGGCGAGACCTTCGATCCCAGCGCCGTCCCCGGCGAGATCAAGAAGCCCCAGTCGGGCCTGACCAATCTGCAACGCATGAAACGCATC
>JBNKMQ010000216.1:0-16583 GCA_050293225.1 Sedimenticolaceae bacterium | reverse complement strand
TTCTCTGATTTTCACAGCGACGATGGCCTATGCATTCATCATCTTGAAGCTATCCCTAGATAGTTTTGTGTCGACGAATTTTACAAATGGCTGAGTTTCGATCAATGACTCATTAGCGGTGGTGGCTTGTCAGCATGCTTGGGAATTAAAAGAGTGTGGCTAACTCACTAAATTATAAGAAATAATTGACGATTTCAGAATGATCAAAAGGGAAGGAGTCAGACTTGGATGATTAATGGCATAGCATGTGCATTCAGTTAAACAGCGGCACATATCCGCTTTAACTTTAGGATAGATTCGAAAGGAATTTAAAAAATGCTCAACCTTTATAGAAAGTTCATGGCGGTAATCGGGCTCCTTGCTCTTGCTGCTATATCACAGCCCTTGTTCGCGGCTACTGCAGTCAGTTGGACCAGTCCTGTTGATGGTTCTTCTTACGACGTAGGTACCCTGGTTGCCCCCACTGGCAATGCATCTGGTATCGGCGCTACTGGTGACGGCCTGGATCTCGCACTGGTGCTTGATTCATCTGGCAGTATGGGATCGTCCTCTACCTCGGGTGGTGTGACTAAGACTCGCCAGCAGTGGCAGCGGGATGCAGCCATTGCCCTGGTCAACAATCTGCCGACGGCCAACGTGTCTGTCACTATCATTGAGTTCGATAGTAACGCAGGCGTTGTTACGGGCCTGACTCCGCTACTGACCAACACCGCAGACATCATTGCCGCCATCAACTCAGTTGATGCGAGTGGCGGTACCTATATCGGTACTGGCATTCGAGCAGCAACTGGCCAGTTGACTGGTGCCAACCATATAGCCGGCAGATCCCAGCAGATGGTGGTTTTTTCGGATGGTTCCACTTCCGGAATCCCTGCCAATGACGCTAGAGATGCCCTGACTGCCGGCGTTGAAGCAGTCCATTCTGTAGCCCTTCCTGGCGCAAATATCAGTACTATGCAGAGTATTGCCGCTTCTGGTAATGGTACCTTCGTCAATGCCACTGTCGATGGTGGTCTGCAGGATCTGATCAACCTCTTCTCCGGCGCCGGTGGTACCCTGGTAGGTATTGACCATGTTGATATCGTCACGCCTGACGGCACCCTGGTTGGTAGCGTTGCGGTTGACGCCTTCGGAAACTTCACAGCGCCAAACTGGCTGACCGAGCTGGGTGAGAATACCTTTACCGCTATTGCCTATGGTACCGACGGCACATCGGCATCTGCTGGTCTGACACTTTATGGCACCGATGGTGGTAACACGACCGTTCCAGAGCCTGGCTTCCTGGGACTTATGGGTCTTGGTCTGATCGGACTCGTCGGAATACGTCGCCGTAAGGCATAAAAAACAGACACAGCGGGTTGATCTGGATTGACCCACTGTTCTGAACTCGACAAAGGCGGGATTTATCCCGCCTTTGTCGTTCTGAATGGGGAGTAAAATTGTGGTAGTCTTTCGCAGTTACTTCTAACTACCCCATCTGTATTGTAAGGGAATGCCATGAGTCTACGACATCTGTTGAAGTCGCCGCTATTAAGCCTGTTAAGTCTTCTCATCCTGTTCCTCTCACCCACTGTCAGAAGCGCAGTTATTGAGCCTGAAAGCGGGATCGGGGGAAAACAATCCATCCTTGAGATGATATTTAAAATGCCAGCCTTGGGGGACACCCGTGGTGTCTCTGGGGCGCAGGCTATCAATAGTGTAGAGAAGGCAAAAAAGGCCTTGTCAATACTTGAGGAACAGCTGTCGAAGAAGGGTGAGATAGCCAGTGTTATACCTTTGGCACCCAGGATCATCGAGTTCCTCCCACAAGAGCCTGGGATTCACTACCTCTACGCCATAGCGCTCGCTGCCCAGGGTGATGCTCAGAGTGCAGATGGGGAATTGAGGCAGGTAAATCAAAAGCACAAGGAGAACTTGCTCGGTTTGCTGGCGCTATCATCCAAAGCGAAAGCCAAGAAGCAATGGAAGTTGGCCGCTCAATATGCCGAGATGGCCATCAATACGACACCGGCCCATCCCTATGCTTACAATATACTCGGCCAGGTAAAAGTTGCAGAGGGACGCTATGCCGATGCCCTGAAGATCTTTTCTGCTGCTACCGAGCATGCTCCCCAGTTTATCGCGGCTTACTCCAATCTGGGCTCTGTCTATCTGCTCATGGGTAAGTACAAAGAGGCCCAGGAGGCCTTTTCCAATGCCCTGAATCAATATTCTGATTACTGCCCTGCGCTGATAGGCCGGGCAAATGTTGCCTTGCATCTCAACAAGATTCCGAATGCCGTATCCGATCTGGAAAGGTGCGTGAAGGCCGATGAGAATCAACGCATAGCCAGAAGGGAGCTGGTTAACACATATATCCTGTATGGTGCTCTACAAAAGGCATCAGATCTATCGACGGCATCACTGGACCAGGACCCAGCATTCTTCAACATGAAGCTGGCTGAGATTCAGCTGAGGTTGAATAACCCGGCTGGAGCTCGAGAGCATCTGAAAAGCATCGCTTCACCCGATGCAAGCGCCTTGTTCCTGCTGTCCCTGTGTGACGTTCTCGAGGGTAACAGTGAGAAGGCAGATGCAAATATTGTGGCTGCACAAAAGGCCGCACCTGACGAAGCTATCCTGAAACTCGCTAAACAAACGTTCTATTTTTACGCGGATGAAACCGTTGATCTGCGACAATTGGAGCAATTGACCTCGGATGCTACAGTCAAGCCATTGGCCTTTTTCGCTTTGGGTAATATTTCTGCCGCAAAAGCGGAATATGAGAAAGCCCTGGCCAATTGGAAACGGGCGGAAGGTATTATTCCCGGTTTCGTAATGGACGGTATGACACCGGCTGCGGTGCAATCCGCCAGCTCACCTGAAGAGCAAAAATATATTAGTCTGGGAATGCTGCTCTACCTGAAAAATCTGTTTGAGCCGGCACTTGCAGAATTTGATAAGGCCCTGAAGCAGAATCCTGAGTCGTTTCTTGCGAACTTCCTATACGCACTAACACTCATTCAGATCGATACAACCAATGACCCATCAGGTCACCTTGTTAAGTCCACCCAGAGTGCACCCAAGTTCTTTCCCGCCAACTATATGCTTGCTGAGCACTATTTAAAGCGGAATGATGTCGCTAAGGCGCTCAGCCACTATATTGCGGCGACTGAGAGTTTCCCGGATCAGGGGGCTCTGATTAAACTTGCTCTGATCTATGAAAATCAGGGCAAGTTAAAACAGGCGGAGTCAACCTATCGTGCCTTTATTCAGCATCATCCTGAGAGCTTTCTCGGTTACAACCAGCTTGCCTGGCTCTATGCACAACAGGGAGTTAATCTGGAGGAAGCGCTTGATCTGGCCAGCAAGGCGGATGAACTCAGACCGGAGAACGCAAGTATCAATGACACAATCGGCTGGTTGCGCTATCTCAGCAAGCAGTATTCAAGTGCTGAGCAGCATTTGAGAAAAGCGAACGAAATAAGCCGGCGTGAAAACCCTGAGATTCTCTATCACCTTGCGGTTGTATTAGAGGTGCAAGGTAAAATTGCTGAGGCAAAACAACTTCTGCAGCGTGCTTTGAAATTGTCAGATCGTTTCACTGGTGTTGAGAATGCCAAGCAGCTCTCGAAAAAACTGGGAGTTACAGTAAGCCGCTAAGCCAAGCTACTCAAACCTCCTCAAATCCAGCAGGTCGCTTGCCTGACAATAGATAGGCAAAGGCGATTACCTCGGCGACAGCGCGATAGAGGGATTCTGGAATCTCATCGCCCAGGGGTATTTGAGTCAGCAGGGCGGCGAGGCCTGCGTCCTCGTGAAGTGGCACATCGTTGTCTTTGGCGAGGGAGATGATGCGTTGCGCCAATTCATCTCTGCCCTTGGCGGTAAGACGCGGGGTGTTCTCTCCGTCGTAGTTGAGAGCGATGGCGAGATCGGGGGTGTGGTTTTCGTAGTCTGTCATACTTTTTCGTGTAGCAGGGAGATGTCGCTGGATATCTCAGGGTCTGTTTCGATTACGCCGACGAAGGATTCCAGGCGAGTAACCTCCAGGCCGGCCTTTTCATAGCCTTTGCGTAAATGCTCAATGTGTCCTTTGACCAGGGTGTCTGTGGCGGAACTCTCCGACCAGATAATGGTTGAGACGCTCTCGCCAACCAGTCTGATCTGTACCCGCATGGGTCCCAGGGTGGAGAGATTCATCTGCAGGGTGAGGGTCCAGGGATGCTCTTCCACTTCATTTTTCGCACTGGAGTCTCTACCGATGCGAAAGTGAAAGAGGTCGATATTGTCTCCATTGCGTATCGGCAGTTCGAATTGCCAGATCTGTCTCAAGGGATCTTCCTGGGGCAGGGAGTTGAGCTGGTGGGTCTGGATCCTGGCAATTCCGCCATCGAGGCTTTTCAAAAGGCCGATCAGCAGTTTGACGCTGTTGTCGGCAACTGCATTCGTCCCGGGCTGTTGAATCTGCGGTATCGGTTTGCCGCTGGATAGCAGCAGTTGACTCAAGGGTTCCGGCAACAGTTGTCTGACGGTCTCGTATAGACGCATCAGGTTTAATTTCATATCCGCTGGACTGGCCGTGAGCTGACTCAGTAGCTTTGTCTCAGTGACTAAACCGCTATTGCTGAGCGCCGCTTTGATGTTTTGCAGAAATTGGGGATCAGAGACGCGGGGTGTCTGATTGAGTATCGCACTGACTTCGGCTCGGACTGCAGGCGGAATGCTGGTGTCAGCTTTCGCCGGTGGTGTCTGCATGACCTGGACCAGTGCCTTGAAAACCTGGGGCAGGGGTTGTTGTCTCGGCAATAGGGTCTTGAGTGCTGCCGCTTTGAGTTCATTCAGACTCGGCAGGGTGAGGAGACGAAGTTCAGGCATGGCATCAGCCTTTACCACCTGGAGGGTCAGGGCCTGTCCCGGGCGGATGCTGACCTGGGTCTGGGCAATCAGGCGGGTAACACCTATCTGCAGACTCAGCTTGCCACCGACATTCTCACTCAGTGCGGTTCCCTGCAGGATCTGACCCGGCTTCAGGTTTTGCAGCAGCGGCTCTCGCAGTGTGAGCGTGGAGGGGGGCAACAGGAGTTTGGTTGAGGGTATCTGCATCGGTGGTTATCTTGAGATTGGTTCAAGTATAGTCAGTAGGCCAGTGTCTACGCCATACTCACTATGTTGTGGCGATCAATAATGATGATTCAATAGAGCACGCTGTTGGCCGCTAACTAAACATAACCTGGAACTAGAGCTGATCATGAGCAAAGAGGAAAAGGCTTCTCCACCAAGCTGGTTTGTTCGCCATGAGGGCGAGCAGGCGGGTCCCCTGAGTGGTGCAAAGATCCGAGGCATGCTGCTGGATGGCGATCTTGATCTATCTGATCAGATCAGTGCAGATGGCAAGGAGTGGGTGGCGCTTGGCTCGGTGACGGAAGTGGTTCCCCTGCAGATCAGAGCGGATAGAGGCGACAAACAGGCGCAGAAGAAGCTGGCGGCACGCAAAGCGATTCGGGATGAGGACCTTGCGGAGGAGAAGCGCTTCCCCAAGGCCGCTATTGCTGTGCTTTCGGTTATTGTCGTTGCGATTATCGGCGCTGCTGCCTGGCTCGGCATTCCTGAGGAGACAGCTTCGCCCCAATGTGAGGCCCAACCGGCACCGGGGGTGAATTGGCGCAACTGCCTGCTACCTGGGAAGGATGTCGGTTCGGCCAGTCTGGTCGGTGCCAATCTGAATAGTGCGGTGTTGCGAGGTGGGCGTTTCAGCGCTACCGATTTCAGCGGCGCCGATCTGCGCTATGTCAATCTGGAAGGAGCCGATCTGCGCTATTCACAACTGAGTGGTGTAGAGATGGTAGGAGCCAACCTGCAGCGTGCCGATCTGCGTGGCACGGATCTCACCGGTGCGAATCTGAAATTTGCCGATCTCAGTGGCAGCTTGATTGAGTCGGCGGAATTTACCGGTGCCAGTCTGCAGGGGGCGATCTGGACAGATGGTAAAACCTGTGGCGACAAGAGTGTCGGTCGCTGTATTCCCTAGGGAAAGCTCTCGCTCTCATAACGAAACACCTCGATCTTATCCGACCAGTAATCAGCGGGCAGTCCCGCCTTCTGCTTGAGGTGGCGCAGGAACTCCCCGGGCTGTGGCAACTGCTCCCAGACCGAGGGGAGAAAGGTGCCGCGACGCATACCTTCTACCAGTATCAGGCCATCTATATTCGGTCTTATCTGCTGCAACAGGTCGGCTTCTGAGTGAAAGGTGATGGGCTCTGAGGGAGTCAGCACCGAGATATGGATCTCGAGGTCGGCCAGCTCATCCGCTCGTAGTTGCGGGAAGCGGGGATCCCGGAAAGCCGCGGAGACCGCATTATCCGCCACATCCTCCACCAGGGGCTTGATCGCCTCAAGGTGTCCAATGCAGCCGCGCAGGTTCGATTGTCGATTGAGGGTGACGAAGCAGGCCCGCTCTGTCTGGAGTTCCGGGGGGAAGTTTTCTGCGGAGATCTTCAGGCGGGTGCCGGTCTCCAGCCTGTGGCGAATGGCTTTAAGCGCCAGGTCTAGCAGCATTTGCCTGTGCTCAGGGGAGAGTGGCGAGCAGGCTTGTATATTCATGGCGTCCTCAAAACGATCTGGAGTTGGATCTGTCAGCCCTGAATTAAACATGTATCCGAAACCGGGAAATTGCAAGCCGTATAGATTGGACGGCTTGTGAGATCAACCCTGGATTAGTCACTCGGGCTTCGCCATAATTCCGCCTTCGTTTATTCAGAGTGTGCCCCATGTGGTTTAAAAATTTACGCATCTATATCCTCAATCAACCGTTCAACCTGACTGCCGAGGCCCTGGAGAGCCAGCTGGAGAGTCGGCGCTTTACCCCCTGCGGCAGTCACGACCAGGTGACTAACGGCTGGTACGAGCCCCTGGGCCGCAGCGGCGAGACCCTGGTGCATGAGCTGAACGGCTGTCAGGTGATCTGTGCCCGGCAGGAGGATAAGCTGCTACCGGCCGCGGTGGTCAACGAGATGGTGGATGAGAAGAGCGCCCTGATCGAGTCTGAGACCGGCCACAAGCCGGGCCGGAAGGCGCGCATGGAGCTGAAAGAGGATATCTTCCATCAACTGCTGCCCCAGGCCTTCAGCCGCTTCTCCAATCAATACGCCATGATCGACAAGCAGCAGGGGTGGATTCTGGTGGATGCCGCCAGCGCCAACAAGGCGGATGCGATCATCTCCCTGCTGCGGGATACCCTGGGCAGTCTGCCGGTGAAGCCTCTGGAGGTCTCCCTGGCACCCAGTTTCGTTATGACTGAGTGGCTGCGGCGTCCCGATCGATATGAAGACTTTCTCCTCCTCGACAGCTGTGAGCTGAAGGATCGATCGGAGGAGCCTGGTGTGCTCAGATGCAAGGGGCAGGACCTCTCGGCAGACGAGATGATCGCCCACCTGGACGCGGGTAAGGATGTGGTCAAGCTCTCGGTGGCCTGGGACGAACGCATCTCCTGCACCATCGAATCAGACCTGTCGATCAAGCGGGTGCGCTTTCTCGACCTGATCCAGAATGAGGCCGCCGACTACCAGTTGGAGAACGAAGCGGACGCCTTCGATGCCCATATGAGCTTGATGTCATTGGAGTTTCGCCGTTTTCTACCGCGCCTGATCGAGCTGTTTGGTGGTATCGTCGAGGCGAAAGAGGAGAAGGAATAGGGCAGACGGATTTGGAAATAGGTGGCGAATCTGCTCAATACCCGGACTGATATCGGGGTTTATTGACCTGAGTCAATGTTTGCTCCCCTGTCAGCCATTAGGCTACTCCCACGCTCACGGTTGGTCGTTTCCGTGTTAAGCGCTAGTCTGGGCGGGGATAGCTGACCCTTCTATGCCTCCAGGGTTTTGTCCCCGCCCGTTTTTTTTCTAAGCTCTCCCCAAGCAAGCACTACACAAAGAACCTGGAAGGATTTGCTCCGTTCCAGGCCCTGTCGTGCTTATGAGGGTCTTAAAGTCTGCCGTCGACAGCCTCTTTGGGCAGGATATTTTTGACGTCGTAGAGAATGCCCTCAGGCTTGAGTAGGGCACGTATCTTCTCGGCACCCATCTCAACGAACTCTTTGTGAGCAACCGCGAGGATGACAGCGTCGTATTTATTCTCTTCCAGCTCGTCGATGGTCTCGATGCCGTACTCCGCTTTCGCCTCTTCCTTGTTGACCCAGGGATCATAGATGTCAGCAGTGGCGCCATAGTCTTCCAGTTCAGCCAGGATATCGACGACGCGGGTGTTTCTCAGATCAGGACAGTTCTCTTTGAAGGTAAGCCCCATGATCAGCACCTTGCTGTTCCCCGAAACAACGCCTCTCCTCAGCATCAGTTTGACGATGGTATAGACCACATAGGCGCCCATGCTGTCTGAGCGACGGCGACAGGCGAGAATAATCTCGGGTTGGTATCCGGTGGCCTGTGCCTTATGCGAGAGGTAGTAGGGGTCGACACCGATACAGTGTCCGCCAACCAGACCCGGCTTGAAGGGGAGGAAGTTCCATTTACTGCCGGCGGCTTCCAGGACTTCGGTGGTGTCTATGCCGAGGCGGTTGAATATCTGCGCCAGCTCATTGATCAGGGCGATGTTGACATCGCGCTGGGTGTTCTCAATCACCTTGGATGCCTCGGCAACCTTGATGCTGCTCGCCTTGTGGGTGCCGTTTTGCAGAATACTGTTATAGATCTCATCGACAAAATCGGCGACTTCAGGCGTGGAACCGGAGGTGACTTTCTTGATGTTGACGAGGCGATGCTCTTTATCACCCGGGTTGATTCGCTCAGGGCTGTAACCGACATAGAAATCTTTGTTGAATACCAGACCCGACACCGCTTCGATTACCGGTATGCAATCTTCCTCGGTAGCGCCCGGATAGACCGTCGATTCATACACGGCGATATCACCCGGCTTGATGATCTTTCCCAGCGCTTCACTAGCCTTTACCAGGGGAGTGAGGTCGGGCTGTTTGTGCTGATCGATCGGCGTGGGGACGGTAACGATATAGAAGTTACACCCTTTTAGGTCTTCTAAATCGGTTGTGTAGGTCAGATGAGGTACAGCCTGGAGATCTTCCGGCTCAACTTCAAGGGAGCTGTCTCTGCCTTCCCTCAGCTCATTGACGCGGGGTACGCTGATGTCAAAGCCAATGGTCGGGTACTTTTTACCGAATTCGACTGCTAGAGGTAGGCCCACATAGCCCAAGCCGAGTACACCGATCTGTACTTTATTTAGATCAAACATTGAAAATCCTTAAAGTAAGTAAAAATAAAGTTAGGATGATCTAACCCGAATATTGATATATTTAATACTGAATCATAACTTGCAGATATAGCGAAATCGAGTGCTTTTTTAACATGGAGATATCTATCTCGCCGATTAATCCAAATTCATGTATGCAGTACGTAGTACCATCAATAGACTGATTAATACGAGATCGGCACTTGAGAGCAAATGTTTAGTTATACTTCCCACCATATCCGTGAAGCCCCGGTTGCTTTAGTTGCGCTGCACGCAGGTTATAGCCACAGCTCTCTTGCTCTGCAGTCGATTCGTGCTTATGCAGAAGCGCAACCCTTTGCATCCCGGATTTATCTGTTTGAGCAGTTGGTCAATGTAAACTACCAGACACTGATTGAGCGGCTGGTAGATTTGCAGCCGATGATTATCGGTTTCTCCACCTATCTCTGGAATATCCAGACATCCTCACGTCTGTCCAAGCTGCTCAAGCAACTGATACCTGATTGCAAGATTGTCTTTGGTGGCCCTGAGGCCGGACCAAGAGGGGAGGAGTTGCTTAGATCCCTGCCCATGCTTGATTTTGTCATTGATGGGGAGGGGGAGGCGGCCTTTACCGATCTGGTCAACTATCTCCTGTATGACAAGGGCCGACCGAGTGGGATATCCGGATTGGTCTATCGGGATAATGGAGAGATAGTGCGCAACCCGGTCCATCTGTTACCACCTGAGCGGATTCCTGCACCACTGCTCTTGGATAGCTACAGTTTCGATAAAGCCCTGGTCTATTGGGAGACCTCCCGGGGCTGCCCCTTTCGCTGTAGCTTCTGCACCAGTGCCACAGACCGATTGAGAGCCTTTCCGCTCGAGCGTGTGGAGTCAGAACTTAAGGTATTGGAAAAACTGGAGAAAAAGACAGTAAAGCTGCTCGATCGCAGTTTCCATTTAGGCAAGGAGCGGACCCAGCAGCTGCTGCAGAGGTTTTCAGCCACTCCCGAAGGGCTGCGATTCCACCTGGAGCTCAATCCCGACCGGGTCTCCCAGGAGGCGATGCAGATCTTCCAGCGCGCGACACCTGGGAAATTTCAGTTCGAGATCGGACTGCAGACCCTGAATGAGCCGGTGTTGAATGCTATCGACCGGCAGATGTCGATACCCAAGGCGCTGGAAAACATCCGTCAACTGGTGGAGATGCGACGCCATCCGGTCCATCTGGATCTCATCGTCGGGCTGCCAGGAGAGGATGCGGCCCAGTGCGCAGACTCCCTCAATCGGACCTTTCTTCTCTACCCGGACCATCTGCAACTGGGGACCCTGAAACTCCTGCCTGGCACTCCGCTGTTGCAACAGGCCGAGGCGTTGGGATATCGCTGGGATCGGGAGCCTCCCTACGAGGTGCTATCCCACCCTTTGATCAGTTTCAACGAAATTGCCCGCTTCAAGCTTTATGCAGAGCTGTTGGAGCGACTCTGGAACAGCGGCTATCTGCGTACCACACTGGCGGGGCTGGTGGAGGGATTGTTTGAGGACAAGGTCAGCGATTGTTTCGAGGCGATGCTTGCAGAGTTGGGCGACGGACTGGCCAGGGACAATCTGCAACCCGACAGACTCTTCTCCTTCGTGGCCCAATTTGTGACCCGTAGACAAACCGATCTCCCACTGCTGGAGGATTGGTTGCTCTGGGACTATAGCCACTACAGCCTGGTTACGGGAAAGACCTCCGACTGGATCTCCCTGCGTCTGCAGGCCAACCACAAGCTGACTGTGGCGGGTACCCGCCGTCGCTTACCGGTGCTGGAGCTCACAGCAGAGGCCCTGGCAATGATCAACCGTTTCCGTCATGATCCATTGCAGCCGGGTCGTTATGCCGTTTGGCCGAGACAGCACAAAAAGGGTAAGCCAGTAGAGATCATCGCCCTAGATCAGGATCTTGACTTGGTCTCAGGGCAGGGGGTCAGCTGACTGACTATTTCAGTGTGTATGCCGTTTTTATCATGAGACTTGATGAGTTGAGCAGTGATCTCCCGCAGCCGGTTTTCGGCCTCTCGGCGACCGCTGAGACCTGACAACAGGCTGCAGCTTTGCCAGGACTGTTTTTGCAGTACCCGGGCAATCAGCAATTCGGCATCTGTCGCCTCAATGCTCCCATGGCTCAGTCCAATCAGCGTCAATCGTTGGATGGCGGCCAGGCTGGTCTCGAATCCCCGGCGGGCAAAGGCGTATCCCGCTAGGTCTTGCCACTCTGATTGTGTCAGCTCATTCGCATAAGTCTCGGGCATGCTTGCCAGCAGTCTGGCTAGCAGACTGGCGGAGATGTCATTCAGACTGTCACCCAGCATGCTTGGTAGTTGTTCGGCAAAGCGTTGTTTCGCCTCAGTTGCCATCTCTCTGCCCCTTTGGGTCAGGGGATCGATCATCAGAATCGAGTGGCCGCCACTGCTGGCGCCGGCACGCACTCCCAGCCGCACGGGAGCCAAGCCATTGCGATGCCAGAAATTGATCAGAGATTCACTGGCACCGAAGCTGGTACCGATGTAGTCGAATCCAAGCTCATCGGCATGACGACGAATTTCGTCAAGCAGGCGAGAGCCCAGACCTCGTCTTTGAACTGTCGGGTGGATGGCGATGCGCATGATTCGCAGCCCCTTCAACATCGGCGCCGACCTGACCCCCACATGGGCGGCCAGGGACTGGGCCAGCAGATGCCCCCTGGGTCTTCGGTGGCCAGCCCAGATCTGATCCGCCAGGGCCTTGTCGAAGCCACCTTCAGTGGCCAGTAGAGCGACGCCAGCTACCGCATCACCATCACGCAAGAGCACTGTCGTCAGATTGGGGCCGTCCAGCAGCAGGCGAAGATCGAGGGGAGTGGTGCGATAGTGGGCCAGAACCAGCAGGCCGAAGATCTGTTTTAAGTCGTCCTCGTTTTTACTCAGGCTCTCAGGCTCTGGGATCTCCAGCTTCACGCTCTCGACAGTTGTCGTCGTGAGCAGATTGTCCGCTGCCGGATTGGCATCCAGGGCGAGGAGTCTGAAGATCAGCGGCTCCAGGGGATCGTCAGCGGCCCAGCGGATAGGCTCAGAGAGATGTAGCTCCTGCCAGTTTGGTGTGACCTGGTCGAGGTGGGACTTGAAGCGAACAGAGAAGCCTCTTCCGGTACCTTCGTAGCCGTGGACGGTGGTGGCGAAAACCACCCGGGCATAGCGCTTGAGCAGTGCCTCGAGAATCGGTGTCGGGATGGCAGCTGCCTCGTCTACCAGCAGCAGGTCAGCCGATTGCGGCTGGGCGAGCAGGTGATCCGGTGCCGAGTAGCGCAGCTGGGATTGCTCAAGATTCAGGCTATTGGGCTCTGAGCTGGCATCGGGCAGCAATCTTCCCGCCTGTTGAAACAGGCTTTCGGTGGCAGACATGCGAGGTGCTGTGACCAGGATTTTCCGGCTGCTTTGCAGCATCAGTCGCGCAGCGGCGATGCCCAGGGCGGAGGATTTACCGCGACCGCGATCCGAGCTGAGCACCAGGGGTCTTTTTCGGTGTCCTGTCACCACATGCTGGATCGCCTCGACGGCGAGGTGTTGATCCTCGGTCAGCCAGGGCTCGGATGCTGGGATCTGCGATCGGCCGCTTTCTCCCTCTGACTCCACGATGGGTAGTGATATCTGCTCAGGGGAGATCCTGACAATTGAAGAGGCCTTCTGCAGGATCTGGCTAATGCGTGAAAGGAAGTGACCGCTGGTCTCTGCTGTCTCGTATCCGGCAACAGTGATTCGCGCATACTCCGGGTCCTGGAAAGCCTGCCATTGAGAGAGTGGCGGTGTGAGCAGGAAGAGCAGGCCGCCACCTTTCAGGGTGCCGCTAAGGGCACCGAAGGCGTCCGGATCGAAACCGGAGAAGGCGTTGTAGATAAGCAGGTCCAGCTCCCTGCCCAGATGCTGGAGTGCCTGGCTATTCTCTCTGCTCGGGATCTCGCTTGGGCCATCCTCTCCAATCCAAAGCGCGTTGTCGCCATTGAGCGCCGCCACCAGCCGGTGAGTCTGAGTAACAGACCAGTCGCGCTCACCACTGATTAACACCAGACAGCGATGTTGTCGTTCAACCACCTGTTGTCGAAGTTTCAGGATCGACTCGGTCAGGTACTGATTGTTTGATGCTTCCGCAGTGGACATATCTCTATTGGCCAGATGATTGCGCAGACTATTTTGACACTATGCCCGCTTCTGCGACACTGCGCATATGTCTGATGCGATGATTGCCGAGAGAATCCGCGTGCGTGGCCTGGTGCAGGGGGTCGGTTTTCGCCCTACCGTATGGCGATTGGCGCGGGCCTGCGGACTCTCCGGCGAGGTCTGGAACGACAGCCAGGGGGTTGGGATATCTCTCGCCGGCAGAGCGGAAAAGATCGAAGAGTTCTGCCGTCGTCTGACAGAGGAGAAGCCCCCCTTGGCCCGTATCGATGGCATAGAGCGCAAGCGGGTGGGTGCAGTACCCGATATGGTTGAGTTCACCATTCGAGAGAGCCGCAGTGGAGAGATTCGTACCGGCGTGGTGCCCGATGCGGCGATTTGTCCCGCCTGCCGGGAGGATATCGACGATAGTAGCAACCGTCGCTTCGGCTACCCCTTCACCAACTGTACCCATTGCGGACCCCGCCTGAGCATTATCGAACGCATCCCCTATGATCGTAGCAACACCAGTATGCGCCACTTCATCATGTGTCCGGCGTGCCAGGCAGAGTATGAGGATCCGGCGAACCGGCGCTTTCACGCCCAGCCCAACGCCTGTCCGGAGTGCGGCCCCAGGGTCTGGCTGGTGGACGGGGAGGGCAAGACTCTGTGTGATGCCGACAGTGGCGGAGACCCTGTTGCCGAGGCGAGTCGCATGCTTGCAGCGGGAGAGATTCTCGCTATCAAAGGTATCGGTGGTTTCCATCTTGCCTGCGATGCGACTAATGCGGCAGCGGTCTCCGAGCTGCGGAAAAGAAAGGGTCGCTACCATAAACCCTTTGCTCTCATGGCAAGAGAGTTGTCGATCATCCAGCGCTATTGTCAGGTCTCCGAATCGGAGGCAGATCTACTGGCCTCGTCTGCGGCTCCCATTGTTCTGTTACAGAGAGATGAGATCGAACCCTTGCCCCAGGCGGTGGCGCCCGGTCAGACCAGTCTCGGTTTCATGCTCCCCTACACACCCTTGCACTATCTGCTGTTGAAGGAGTGGGATCGCCCCTTGATCATGACCAGCGGCAATCGCATCGAAGAGCCCCAGTGCATCGATAACCAGGAGGCGGCGCAACGACTGCAGCCCCTGGCGGATGCACTCCTGCTCAACGACCGGGAGATTATCAACCGGGTCGATGACTCGGTGGTGAGGTTCATGGGGGGTGAGGCCCGGCTACTGCGACGAGCCAGGGGTTATGCCCCAGCTCCCATCGCCTTACCTGAAGGCTTTGATCAATCGGCCTCTGTACTTGCTTTTGGTGGTGAGCTAAAAAACACCTTCTGTCTGATTCAGAAGGGACAGGCCATCCTCTCGCAGCATCTGGGGGATCTGGAAAATCTGATCTCTTATCAGGACTATCTGAAAAACCTGGCGCTCTATGCCGATCTCTACCAACATCAACCTGATTGCCTGGTAGCGGACCTGCATCCCAATTACCGTTCCACTCACAGGGCAAAGGAGCTGGCCGACGAGAAGAATCTGCCGCTGAAAGAGGTTCAACACCACCATGCCCATATCGCCAGCGTGATGGCAGAGAATGGTTGGCCCCTCACGGCAGGCAAAGTAGTCGGGATTTCACTGGACGGCTCAGGTTATGGCGGTGATGGCACTATCTGGGGAGGGGAGTTTCTGCTCGCCGATTATCATGGATTTCAACGCCTGGGCCACTTCAAGCCGGTGGCTTTGCCCGGAGGAACCCAGGCGATACGTCAGCCCTGGCGTAACAGCTTCAGCCATCTGCTGAGCGCCTTCGGCTGGGAAGCGGTGGTGGATCGCTGGGGTGCCCTCGAATCGATTCAGTGGTTGAATCAGCAGCCGGTAACGACCCTGGTCAGGATGATAGAGAGCGGTCTCAATTCACCCCTGAGCAGCTCCTGCGGCCGACTCTTCGATGGCGTAGCCGGTCTGTTGAATATCTGTCGTGAGTCGATCAGCTACGAAGGTCAGGCCGCCATCGAGCTGGAGGCCGCTGCAGTGAGCGGCAGGCAGGAGGGTCTCTCGGGCTATCCGCTGCTGATCGATGCTCAACGGGGCATTCTGCAACTCGATCCCGGCCCAATGTGGCAGGGAATGCTGGACGATCTGCAGAATGGGATAGCTATCGAAAGCATAGCCTGGCGCTTCCATCTGGGGATGGCGTCTGCCATTTCACAGATGGCGATGCAGTTGGCAGAGGCCTCAAATACTCGCACGATTGCCCTCTCTGGCGGTGTGTTCCAGAACAAGACGTTGTTCGAGCTGGTTGTGGATCAGCTTGGTGATTCGGGTTTCAACCTGCTGAGCCAGACTCAGGTGCCGGCAAATGACGGCGGCCTTGCTTTGGGTCAGGCGGTCATCGGACTGGCAGAACTGACCCGGGAGTAGGACGCACGACTGCCTCTATCGGAGCTATATTTATAGTAGGGCGAACTCATGTGGGAAGGTCCCATGGCCAGCCATTTTCCTACCAAATATTGGCACAAACTCTCCGACGGCAGGGTGCAGTGCGATCTCTGTCCCCGCTACTGCAAATTGAAGGCGGGTAAGCAGGGCTTCTGCTATGTGCGGGAAAATCAGCGGGATGAGATCGTACTGAATACCTATGGTCTCTCCAGCGGTTTCTGCATCGACCCCATCGAAAAGAAACCCCTTAACCACTTTCTTCCCGGCACGCCGGTCTTCTCCTTCGGCACCGCCGGTTGCAATCTGGCCTGCAAGTTCTGCCAGAACTGGGATATCAGCAAATCCCGGGAGATGCACACCCTGGCGGACAGGGCATCACCGGAGATGATCGCGCAGACAGCGGAACGGCTGGGTTGCAGGAGTGTGGCCTACACCTATAACGACCCGGTGATCTTCCACGAATATGCCATCGACGTGGCGAGTGCCGCGCATGAGCGGAATATCCAATCGGTGGCGGTCACGGCGGGCTATGTCTGCGCCGAGCCCCGGGAGGAGTTCTACCGCCATATGGATGCGGCGAATGTGGATCTCAAGGCGTTCAGCGAGGACTTCTATCACCGGCTGACCGGGGGCCATCTGGCGCCGGTACTGGAGACCCTGGTCTATTTGAAACAGGAGACCGATGTCTGGTTCGAATTGACCACCCTGTTGATTCCGGGCGAGAACGATTCGGATAGCGAACTGCATGAGATGTGCCA
>JBNKMQ010000215.1:0-2676 GCA_050293225.1 Sedimenticolaceae bacterium | reverse complement strand
ATTTATCAGCACAATTCGCAAGATAATGCCTCTCTATTTACTCTAATCTTTCACCATCGGCCACAAGCCGGTAGCAACGCCCTCCAGCCACAAGCCCGAGGGCAAACACAAAAACCCCACAAGGGTGAGCAACAAGGACCTAACCGGAGACATCGACGTGAACCGTTTCGATCATACAAGATACAAACCGAGCCAGCCCCTGCCGATGCAACATCGCGAGTGGCCCAATCGCACGCTCAGCAGCGCGCCGATCTGGGCCAGTGTCGATCTACGTGACGGCAATCAGGCGCTATTGGAACCCATGAGCGTGAACCAGAAGCAGCGTCTCTGGGGTCTGCTGGTCAAGCTCGGTTTCAAGCAGATCGAGATCGGCTTTCCCGCCGCCAGCCAGCCCGACTACGATTTTGTCCGCTGGCTGATCGAGGAGAACCAGATCCCCGATGACGTGACGGTACAGGTATTGGTACAGGCGCGGGAATCCCTGATCAAGAAGACCTTCGAATCCCTCAAGGGCGCGAGACGGGCCATCGTGCATGTCTATAACTCCACCTCCACTGTGCAACGGGAGCGGGTCTTCGCTCGGGATCGAGATGGCATCAAGGCCATTGCCGTGGAAGGGGCCAAGCTCCTGAAACAGGAGGCCGAGCGTCATCCTGAGACCGAATGGGTCTTCCAATACTCCCCCGAGAGCTTCTCCAACACCGAATGGGACTACGCGGTGGAGGTCTGCAACGCTGTCATCGACATCTGGCAGCCGACTGCGGAGCACCCTTGCATCATCAACCTGCCGGCCACGGTGGAGAGCACCACCCCCAACCTCTTTGCCGACCAGGTGGAGTATTTCTGCCGTCACGTCTCTCGGCGGGAGGCCATTCAAATCTCGGTACATACCCACAACGACCGGGGTTGCGCCGTGGCCGCAGCGGAGCTGGCGATCCTGGCGGGGGCAGATCGGGTCGAGGGGACGCTGCTCGGCAACGGCGAGCGTACCGGCAATATGGATGTGATCACTCTGGCGATGAACCTCTACAGCCAGGGCATAGATCCCGAGCTCGACCTCTCCAATCCCGACGAGGTAGTGCAGATCTATCGCCAGTGCACCGGCATGCCGGTCCATCCCAGACACCCTTGGGTGGGAGAGCTGGTCTATACCGCCTTCTCCGGCTCCCACCAGGACGCCATTCGCAAGTGTCTGCATCAACAGCAATCGGATGAACCCTGGCAGGTCGCCTATCTGCCCATCGATCCCCAGGATATCGGCCGCGACTATCAGGCGGTAATCCGGGTCAACAGCCAATCGGGCAAAGGTGGTATGGCCTATGTGCTGGAGCGGGACTATAGCCTGATACTGCCCCGCTGGATTCAGCTCGCGCTGGCACCCATTGTACAGAGGGTCACTGAAGCGCAGCAGGGAGAGATCGACAGCAAGACCATCTATGAACTCTTCCTGCGCCACTTCGTAACTGATTCAGATCCGGTCAGGCTAGAGGGTTACAGCCTCGACCGGCGCGAGGGTATCGATGCGATCGAGGTGAAGCTGATCAACGGCTCACAGCCCATCATCATCCAGGGGGAGGGGGAAGGCGCCATAGCCGCCTTTGTGGATGCCTGGTCTCAGACCTACGGCCAGCAGCTGAAGGTGATCGACTACAGTGAACATGCCATGGGAGAGGGAACCGACGCCGTTGCAGCCGCCTACGTCCTGTTGGAGATAGACGGCCACAAGATAGCAGGCGCCTCTTTCGACCAGGACAGCCTGAGTGCTTCATTGAGATCACTGATCTCGACCCTCAATCTGGCCCAGTCAGAACGACACGCAGCCTGAGGCTGAACAAATATGCCTTAATCAATCAGGCCTGGAATGAGATCCAGGCCTGATTGGCGTTGTTACTTGGACTTGGACGCAGCCACCCGCAGACGCAGGGCGTTGAGCTTGATGAAGCCCTCTGCGTCCTTCTGGTCGTAGGCGCCGGCATCATCCTCGAAGGTGGCGATCGACTCGTCGAAGAGGCTGTTGCTCTCCGACTTGCGGCCGACCACGTAGACATTGCCTTTATAGAGCTTGAGACGTACCACGCCATTGACCACCTTCTGGGTCTCGTCGATGGCGGCCTGTAACATCAGACGCTCGGGGGCGAACCAGTAGCCGTTGTAGACCAGCTTGGCATAACGGGGCATCAGCTCATCCTTGGTATGGGCCGCCTCCCGGTCGAGGGTCAGTGACTCCATGGCCCGATGGGCCTTGAGCAGGATGGTGCCGCCGGGGGTCTCGTAGCAGCCTCGGGACTTCATGCCCACATAGCGGTTCTCCACGATATCGGCGCGGCCGATGCCGTTAGCGCCACCGAGCTGGTTCAGTTTCAGCAACAGCTGTGCGGGGGAAAGTGTCTCGCCATCGATGGAGACAGGGTCTCCGTTCTGAAAACCGATCTCGATATAGCTGGCCTGATCCGGCGCCTCTTCAGGAGAGACCGACCAGCGCCACATGTCGTTGCCCGGCTCGGTCCAGGGATCCTCCAGATCATAACCCTCATAGGAGATATGCAGCAGGTTGGCGTCCATGGAGTAGGGAGACTTCTTGCCCTCCCGCTTCATCTCGATAGAGATACCGTGGGCCTCGGCATAGGCCAGCAGCTTCTCGCGGGAGTTGAGATCCCACTCGCGCCAGGGGGCGAT
>JBNKMQ010000214.1:0-10208 GCA_050293225.1 Sedimenticolaceae bacterium | reverse complement strand
TAATATCCAGTAACTATCCGATCATGTAGAATATTGCCAACGATTTCAGTGACTGCTGAGAGCCAATCAGTTGACTCATTTCTGTCAGTTATTATGTGGTGAGTAGACTATTCTATGTTTGAACTTATGCCATTGAATGGCATGACATGATAAATGCTGCTGGAGATCATTAGATGAAGGCGTCGGACTTAATGGTCGAGTGTCTTGAAAACGAGGGTATCGAGTACATCTTCGGGGTGCCTGGTGAAGAGAATGCCGACTTCATCATGTCGTTGGAGAAGTCCGACAAAATAACTTTCGTTCTGACACGACATGAACAGGGCGCCGCATTTATGGCGGAGATCTATGGACGACTGACCGGAAATCCCGCCGCTTGCCTGGGTACACTGGGTCCGGGCGCGACCAATCTCATCACAGGGGTCGCCGATGCGAATATGGATCGTGCCCCCATGCTGGTGCTGACAGGCCAGGGCTCGACCGTAAGGCTGCACAAGGAGTCCCACCAGATCATGAGTGTGGTGGATATGTTCAAGCCGGTGACAAAGTGGGCCACCAGCATCTACAACGCCGTGACTATTCCCGAGGTGATCCGCAAAGCGGTTCGCCTTGCACGCTCTGAAAAGCCCGGGGCCGTACACATAGAGCTGCCTGAAGATATTGCGAAACATCAGGTGGAAGCGGAACCGCTGGAGCCTCGTCGTTTCCGCCGTTCTGTGGCGGATGACAAGATCGCAGATCAGGCTTTTGAGCTGATTGCCAATGCAAAAAGACCAGTCATTATTGCTGGCAACGGCGCGATTCGAAGGCGTGCGGCCAAGCAGCTTCGTATCTTTTGTGAGAAGACAGGGATTGGTGTGTTGAGTACATTCATGGCCAAAGGGGCCGTGGATATGGATGCCGACTATTGCCTCTACACCATTGGTCTCGGCAGTAAAGACTATCCGACCCTGGCGATTGATGAAGCTGATCTTGTCATTACCCTCGGTTTCGATATGGTGGAGTACCATCCAAGATTGTGGAATCCGCACAAGAGCAAGCCGATTATTCACGCCGACTTTCTCCCCGCTGAGATCGATGAGTACTACCATCCCCAGATTGAACTGGTCGGTGATCTGGCGCATACCCTCTGGATGCTGAATGGGAGGCTGGATCAACAGGGTGTGCCGGCCTTCGATCTCGCTCAGCAGTCTGAAACCCGCCGCCTGATGAAGAGCGAGCTGGAGGAGTACGCAGAAGACGATACCACTGGCTCAATTCGTCCTCAGAAGATGCTGTGGGACGCCCGTCAGGTGCTGGGACCGGATGACGTGGTGTTATCCGATGTCGGTGCACACAAGATGTGGATCGCGCGTCACTATCACTGCCATCAACCGAATACCTGCCTGATACCCAATGGCTTCTGCTCCATGGGTTTCGCCCTTCCCGGCGCCATCGCCGCAAGCCTGGTCTTGCCGCAGAGGCGTATCCTGGGTATCTCCGGCGATGCCGGCTTCCTCATGAACGTTCAGGAGATGGAGACGGCAAAACGCCTTAACTGCAATCTGGTGATGCTGGTTTGGGAAGATCACGCCTATGGTCTGATCGCCTGGAAACAGGAGACGGAGTTCGGTCGGCATACCGAGCTTGCCTTTGATAATCCGGATTGGCTTCTGCTCGCCCAGGCATTTGGCTGGAACGGTTTTCGGGTGGAGAAGAGTCAGGATTTTGCGCATACCCTCGAGGCTGCATTCACGCGGCATGGTCCATCTTTGGTCGTAGTCCCCGTAGACTATCGCGAGAATATGGCCTTGACCCGTCGCTTGGGAGAGATGACTGAACCCTGTCCGGTGGCCAGTTAACTCCCGCGAGTTGCTCCAGTCATACTCGGCAGGACTCTCTCCACCGTATCAACAATGGCTTGGGTCTGCGGATCAATCTCGATGTTGATACGATCGCCGACACCACGTGTACCGATATTGGTCCGCTCCAGGGTTTCGGGGATCAGGTTGAGATCGAACTCATCACCCTCCACATCGCCGATGGTCAGGCTGATGCCGTCGATGCCGATATAGCCCTTGGTGAAGATGTACTTTCTCCAGGCCGAGGGGATCCTGATGCGAACCTGATGGTTGTTGGGGGAGGTGGTGACAGCGGTAACTTCTGCGGTACAGAGAATATGGCCTGACATGGCGTGACCGCCGATCTCATCGCCGAAACGGGCGGCTCGCTCATAGTTCACCCGGTCGCCTACCTTGAGTTCGCCGAGATTGGTGGCGCGAAGTGTCTCCTGCATCAGATCGAAATCGACCAGGTTGCCTGTAATCCCGGTCACGGTCAGACAGCAGCCATTATGGGCTACAGAGGCGCCGGGCTTGAGTCCCTCCAATGCCTCATCGGGTAGTTGGATGCTATGGGTGCGGAAGTTCTCTTTCTCAATGATACTGACGATCTCCGCTGTACCTTGAACAATGCCTGTGAACATTTATATCTTACCGTCGATGGGGTGATGAAATAGATGGGAGATTATTAACTGGCCCTTGGTCCTGCATCAAGCGCTGCCGGTCTGCTCCTGGCGGCCATAGAGGCTGGTGTAGAGACCGTTGTTCTGCAGCAGCTCTTCGTGCCGACCCTCTTCGACCACTCTTCCATTCTCAAACACCAGAACGCGATCGGCCTGTTTCACGGCGCTTAAGCGGTGGGCGATGATGATGGTGGTCCGGCCTTTGAGGAAGGCTTGCAGGGCATTGTGCAGGTCGCCTTCGGTCGTCGTGTCGAGGGCCGATGTGGCTTCATCCAGAATTACTACCTTGGGATCGGTGAGCACCATGCGGGCGATGGCCAGGCGTTGTCGTTGACCGCCGGAGAGGCGCACGCCGAAGCGGCCGATCAGGGTCTCCAGTCCCTCATCCATCGCCTCGATGGTCTTTCTCAGTTGGGCAATCTCCAGGGCCTGCCAGAGCTTCTCGTCATCGATCTCACGTCCCAGGGTGAGGTTAATCCGTACGCTGTCATTCAATAG
Source organism: Sedimenticolaceae bacterium (assembly GCA_050293225.1). Classification (GTDB taxonomy): domain Bacteria; phylum Pseudomonadota; class Gammaproteobacteria; order Chromatiales; family Chromatiaceae; genus Thiodiazotropha. Next base: position 7,210 of record JBNKMQ010000214.1, on the reverse strand, counting down.
GGCAGGGTGTTGTAACACCGTGGCCACATGATCCCGCACAACGTCCATGCCGATCTGCTCTACAGGTACGCCATCGAAGCGTACCTCTCCGGATCGGTGGGGATAGAGGCCGAGAATGATCTGCACCAGGGTGGTCTTGCCGCCACCGCTGGCGCCGACAAAGGCGACCTTCTCTCCTGGCTTGATCTGCAGATCAACACCATCCAGCACATCGGGGCCGTCTCCATAGGCGAAGCTGAGGTTTTCCAGGCTCAATCCTACAGTGCTCTTGCCGACGAATGGGTTTTGTTGGTGGGGATAGGAGGGTTCCAGGTCGACCCGCAACAGCTCATTGATACGTCCCAGGGCTGCCTGGGCGGCGTTGTAGGCGTACTGGATATTCAATACCTCTTGTACCGGTCCCATCATGAACCAGAGATAGGCGTAGACTCCCAGCATCTCACCGATGGTCAAGTCGGCCCATAGCACCATAAACATGGTCACGGCGCGAAAGATATCGAAGCCGAAGAGGAAGATCATGAAAGAGAGGCGGTTGGCGGCATCGCTCTTCCAGGTATAGGCGGCCGAGTGGTGCCGGATATGGTTGGCCTTGTCGATGATGCGCCGGATGTAGTGGCGCTCTCTATTGCTGGCGCGGATCTGCTGGATGGCATCAAGGGTCTCTTCCAGTGACTCCTGGAAGGCCTGGAAGGCGGAGTTCTCCCGCTTCTTCAGTTGTTTGACCTTACGTCCGAAGACGGTGGTGAAATAGATCACCAGGGGATTCAGAAAGAGGATGAAGAGTGCAAGCCCCCAATTGATCCAGAGCAGAACCATAGCCGTGCCGATAATGCTCAGGGCGGCAACCAGGAATTTACTCGTGGTGATGCTGACGAAGTTGTCCACCGCCTCCAGGTCGGTGACCAGATGGGAGGCCACAGTACCACTGCCCATGGTCTCGTAGGAGGACATGGAGATGCGTTCCAATCTGAGTAACAGATCCCGCCGGATATGGTAGATCACATCCTTGGCGATGCGGGTGAACTGCCAGGTCTGCCAGACGCCAAAAACCAGGGACAGGAAACGCAGGACCAGGGTTAGTCCCAGCACCGCCAGGATATAGAGCACCGGCCCATGCCAGCTCTCCGGGAAGAGACTGTTCATCAGTCCCACCGCCTTGCCGGGCTGATGCAGCAAGACTTCGTCGACCAGCAGGGGGATCAACAGGGGCACGGGAACTGCGGCGATGGCGCCGAGGATGGCGATCAGGTTGGCTGCTATTAACTCGCGGCGGTGCTGAAACACCATCTGCGTCAATTCGTTCCAACTGTATTCGCGGTTACGCAGATCCCGCGAAGGTGACGCTTCACTCATAACATCGCAGTCGCGCCTTGAGATGACGCAGGGCTTCGATGCGGCGGTGAGCATCTTTCACACGGGCATATTCGGTATATTCGGCGGTGCCGGAGTAGGCCAGGTAGCCAAACGCCGCCGGGGCCCAAATGGTGCCGGCCCAGATTGAAGCGCCGTGGTAGGGGTCTTCGTAAAAGCCGGGTTTGGTGCTGTAGGTCTGCTGCAACAGAGGGGCCATCTTCTCTTCAATCTCACGGCAGCTGAGCTCGTCGTCACCCTCTTCGAACAGGGGGGTCACAGGCTGTGGGTAGATTGTGGGTCCCGCTAACAGGGAAAACGAGAGCAGTAGACTCGAGAGCGAGAGAATTTTTAAAAATGTCTGTCCCATAGCAGTATGACTCCCAGCGGACGGATTCGTGCCGCATCTTAAGCTTAGGGAACCTCTGAATAAGTCTGGGCCGAACAGATTGTCGATCAAAATGTGCCGATTCAAGGCGCAGATCGCACGTAATAGCAAGCTATTGCGAAGATCTGCAACGCCGAAGCGGTGCACTTTGGCGGCAAGATGTCGGTCCATGACTTGTTCAGAGGTTCCTTAGACAATGTGGGCACGACTCAGATTTAGTTAAGCACAGATTCGTTGAAGTCGTAGATCAGATTGTTCTCTGGTCGTTGCACGAAATTGCCCTGAACGAAGTCGGTACCGCTACTCCAAAGGATAGCGATGCTGCGTGGATCCTCCACCTGGGGTGCGATGACTTTGATATTCAGTTCGTGGGCCAGTTCAATCAACTCCTTGATACCTTCACCATCACCGGACAAGAGGCTGTAATCGAGCTTAATATGGCTGAGAGGCAGGTGGCGTATAATGCGCTCGGTTTCCGGTGTCAGAACGACGCGGGTCAGGAGGCATGAGATGCCGATCTTCTTCAGCATATCGAAACAGATTTTGGCGGAATTGAGATTCTTGCCAACCTCATTGATATTGAACTCGAAAGTGAGATTCTTCGGTACGATCTGACCGTGCTTGTGCTTCGCTTGCAGATAGCTCAAGCGGTCCATATTCTCCAGCAGGTCGATGGATTGGGAGACAAACAGGTGAAGCATGTTGCCCTGCTTGCGATGTTCGTTGACGATCTTGATCGCCTGGCGGGTGGTCCAGTGGTCGATCTTTCCAATCAACCCCATCTCTTCTGCAATCGGAATGAATTCACCGGCGAGATGGAGCTTGCCATCCGGTTCCTGTAATCGGATCAGAGTCTGGTAGTGGGCCTCCGGTGAACCCTGCAGTGCAACCACAGGCTGAAAGAAGATGTAGAAAAGATCCTCTTCAAAGGCCCGCTTAATCAGTTGCTTGACGTTTGAAGTCTCATCTCCAGCACTCTTCTCCTTTGGTTCAGGTATATGCACTTTGATCTGGTTGCCGCCTGCCTCCTGAGCTTCCCGGCTGGCAATCTGGGCGTGGGCGATAATAGAACGTGAGTCCTGATTGCCACTCTCCAAGGGAAAGACACCAATGCTGAGGGTTGTACCGGTGGTGCTGTTGTCAACTTCAAAAAGCTGCTGGGAGACATGTTGACAGAGTTGTTTGGCTGCCTCTTCAACTTCTGCCAGGTTGGATCTGGACATCAAGAGTCCAAGACTGCTGTCGCCAAAGCGGGTCAATATATCCTGGGAGTTCAGGTGATTTTTCAAACCTTTGCCAACTTCTGCCAGGACCACATCCAGGCCACCAATGCCGACATCAGCGATAAGTTTTTCAGGATTATCGATCTGCAGATACAAGATACAGGTGGCCTCATCGACTGCAGAGTCAGAGAGTAACAATGCATCCAGTCTCTCCAGCAAAAAGTTGCGGGTGTGCAGGCCGGTCTCTTTTTCACTGCGAGCCCGGCTTCCCGGGCGATTGTTCAGTTGCCTGGCGCGACGGATTCTGTTGGTGACCGTTGTGATGAGATGTTTTGGCGCGATGGGTTTGGAGAGAAAATCTTCACCGCCGAAACTGAGTGCACTTAACTGCTTATCCAGGTCTTGCTCACCGGAGAGGAAGACGATAGGGATGTCGATGAATTCGCTCTGCTCACGAATGATGGTGGTCAACTCGGTGCCGCTGGCCCCGGGCATGTAGAGATCCATCAGGATAAGGTCGGGTTTGAAATCGTATAAGGCGTCCATCACCATCAGCGGATCGATAACCGTCCGGCACTTGAAATCCGCCTTACTCAGAATGGCGTCGGCAAAATCGGCCTGAGCAGGATCGTCCTCAACGATGAGGATTCGATAGAGTGCATCGGTTTTGTCACCGGTAAGCTCTTCTATACGTTTGGCGACGATGAAAGGATCGATAGGCTTGGACCAGTAGCCTTTGGCGTCTACTCGCATGGCGGCAAGCCGGGTCGACAGGTCAGTCGTATCGGAGATGAAGGCGACCGGCATGCCGGGCAGGCCGTTCTCTTTATTCCAGAGCCCGCCAGTCTTGCTATCAGGGAATAGCTGTTTCAGTTGATCAGTATGGGTGATGATAATGCTCTGGTCATCAGGATTGATTTCGTGATGACGGATTGCATCGTCACTGCTGCTGAAAAGTGACACAGCGAAATTCTTCGCCTCGAGATTTCTCGATAGGCTGGCGGCAAGACCTTCGTCTATGCCGAGCAGATAGACGTCGCTGCCACTCCGGGTAGCAGTTATCTCATTCGATGACTCAACAACAGATGACTGCAACAGGCTTTCGGCCTGCTGGTTGCATGCCTGTATTGAGGCATCCTTGAAGGCGTGCACCAATCCATCCAGGGCGACTACATCGTCGTGTTGAGGTTTGAGGCCGGTATTGTGGTAGTCGCTTAGGTGGCCTATCAGTGATTTTCCACTCTGGGTTATTTGAGGCACACCGAACTTACTGCCCGATTCCGCCAGGGTGGAGATACGCTCGATCAGCAGGTCGAGCATCTTGCTGTCCCAATCGCTGTGTACCAATTGATGCCAGTTTTCCAGAATAGCAGAGACCCTCCCCGGTACCTGCTGAAGGAAAGATTGAATCAAGTCGACTTTTTTGGCCTTCGATGCTGTGGATTTGTCTCTGCTCATCGGAATTCGGTTTTTCTCGTTATACGGCTTAAATAGTGAGAAATATGTCCTTAACAGACAAGGATTTGGCGTTAGTCTCTAAACTGACCCTGAAAAATAGACTATAGCGTTTTGTCGCGCTAACCGGAAGCGTTCGAAGGTGAGAAATTCGTTAAAAAATCAGAAACCCAGATATCGCATGAGTAGCGAAAAGTTGGGCATGGGTGAGTGGGTAAGAGCAATTGCGATGATGGTCAGGTAACAGAAAATAGCTGTATAGCCCGACCAGAGGCGGATTCTTGAGCTTTTGCCCCGCTTTAGTGCAATAGAACCCAGCACAATATATGCGAGCAATATGAACAACTTGGTCGTTAACCAGGGGGCCTGCAGCGGCAGTTCTCCAATGATTGAGGCAATCATCAGTCCGCTGATGAAGAGCAGGGTGTCATTGATATGAGGTAGGGTTTCGACCCAGCGTCCACGTAAGTGGAGGGTTCCTTGAGACATCCATACAAATCTCAAGATAAAAAGGCTCCCGGTGATTCCCACGGTGGCAATATGGATCGATTTCAGCAGCGGGAAGTAGGCTGATATTTGCATCATCGGGTTCATTCTGGCGTGATTGCCTGGATTATGATCTCCTCACCACTGATGCGCCATTGAACGTTGAAATTGAGAAGATGCATGCCATAAAGGCGACTCACATCCTCACCCTTTCGATAACTGGGTCGTGGATCTTGCTGCAGTATTTTCTGGATCAACCTCTTTAAATGGTCGGCTTCAGTCTCATCCAGTTTGCCTAGCTGGGCTTCGGCCTCTACCGAGTAGACCAGCGTGACAGGCTCACCGGGAGGATCGGGCGCATATCCGGAGCGGGCATCAGGAATGGCATCGGCATAGGGAATATAGGGTTTGATATCCAGTACCGGCGTCCCGTCGAGTAGATCGACACCGTTGAGATATAGATCGATTTTGCTGCCATCAATCTCGATACGCTCCAACTCCAATACCGAAAGACCGATGGGGTTTGGTCGGAAGGGGCTACGGGAGGCGAAGACGCCGACCCGCTGGTTGCCGCCGAGGCGAGGGGGCCTGACCATGGGCTTCCACTGCTGGTGAAGATTGGCGTGAAATACGAAACTGAGCCAGATGTGTGAATACTCCGCCAATTCGCGGAAGGCCTCAGGACGATTGTAGGGGGGGAGAATCTCGAGCCTCCCCTGGGCATCGGGGATCAACCCGGATTGGCGAGGTATACCGAACTTCTCCTTGAAACAGGAGTGGACGATGCCGATGGTGTCGAATTGAAAACGGCTCACTCTGCCTCTCAACGGGGTCGAAAATTGATGACCTTTTTCAGTGGATTGAGATTGATCTCATCAAACACCGTACCAGGATGGGCCTTGAGTACCATCTCGACGGCGTCTGCAACATCCTCAGCCCGCAGGTGGTTTTCCGGCGCTTCACCTGGGCTGAAATCGAGCTCATCATAAAACGGCGTATCCACCATGCCGGGATTGATCAGGCTGACACGGACGCCACTCTGGCTGCACTCCTCACGTAGTGACTGGGTGAATCCTCGCAGGGCAAATTTACACGCGGAGTAGACGGCCCCCTTGCGGCCTCCGCTGAGGGCCGCCTCGGAGCCGATGACCACCAGGTCCCCATAACCCAACCGTTTGAGACGGGGGATCAGCGCCCTGGCGATGAAGATATGTTGGGTCAGGTTGGTCTCCACCATCTGTCTGATCTGTGGATAGGAGAACTCCTCCAGGGAGCCGAACTGGCCATACCCTGCATTCAGCACCAGGCCATCCAGTTCGGGATGCATGCGGGCGATCTCTCCCAACTGATGGGGAAGTGCATCCAGATCTGAGAGATCGAGGGAGATGAGTTGCAGCTTCGGGTTGTCCAGCGGCCAGCCGGAGAAGTCCCGCGCCAGGGCGATGACCTCCCATCCGGTCAGCAGCAGTCTTTGCGTGATCGCAGCGCCTATGCCGCGGCTGGCGCCGGTAACCAGGATTTTTCGAGACTCAGGTGGATGCTGCATCAGACAGGAGTTGCTCCATAAGTTGTGAGAGTATCGGAATGCTCTCTTCGATCAGGTTGGCCACCATTTTACCGTTTATTTCGCTGGATGGCTGCCGGGGATTGTCGGACACTATTTTCAGAATCTGTCCCCGATGGAGCAGATCAGCCTCGCGCAGCGCAGCGGTAAAGCCGGTGGACTCCATGTCATAGGCAGTGTTCTGGGTGTAGCTCGATTCGGGCTGGGAGACGCAGTGCAGCTGTGATCTGCTGACTCCCTCCAGCGTCAGAGAGTTTAATCCCCAGCGTTCTCCAGTCGATGGCTCGATGACAGAGTCGATCAACAGGCAGCGGCCGCGATCCAGGGTGCTATGTCCTGCGATACCTACATTGATCCATCCACTTGCCGGGGATGATTGGTGCTGAAGCAGGAATTTGATGGCCTGCTGCATGGCATCTCTCCCAGGGCCAGAGAGGCAGAGGCAGATCTCCTGCGATACATAGAGGGGGAATTCCCCATCCGGTTGTCGGCGCTGGAGAGCAAAATGGCGAATCAGCGGTTTCGCCTCAGGTGGAAGCGCGAGCAGCAGATTGATCATCTGACGCCTCATTTCGTCTCAACCTGAGCCGGACTGGCTAGTTGTGCCAGTTTCTCCTGATAGCGGCGACTCAAGTCATCATAGTGGCTGGCACGCTCGAGGTGTCCCCGCTTGCTCGAGCCCTGGGCCAGAATCGAGCACTTTTCAACCAGTGTTTTCAAACTCGCGGCTTGATCGGATTCGGT
>JBNKMQ010000213.1:0-3720 GCA_050293225.1 Sedimenticolaceae bacterium | reverse complement strand
GGGTTAAACACGCCCTCGATCTGGACAAGGGATAGAGCAGGCCCTATTGGGTTTTGTTTGACAGGCGGCGAGCCAAAGCCAAAGCCAACGCTTTAGCCCGCCTGGTATCGAGTTTGGTTTGTGCTTAATCCCTAACGCTCGATTCGCTTTGCTCCCCCTCCATTTGAGATCTGGACATGTCTTCAATGCACTGATTGATGTAGGCAGCCATCTCACTTTCGGGGACTTCGTCCTCCTTGGCGTATGACTTGCACTCCTCTTCATAGGCGGCCTTCAGCTCACTGTCGACCTCAGCGAAGGCATTGGGTCCAAACATGCCGATAAGAAGAATTGCCGGGATGGAAAGTTTGAGTTTCATTATTTTCTTGCTCCAAGTTTTATTCATATAGTGACGGTTTAGCTCCATCACTTGTCAGTTGTCACCGGTCTGGCGCTCTGTTTCGTCATCGGACCTCTTTTGGGGCCTGTTGTCGGCGTCCACCAGGCGTTGGATACACCTGGTTACGTATTCATCCTGTTCCTCGCTGGGGATTTTGTCGGCTCGGGCATGTTGTCTGCACCAGTTTTTGTATTCAGAACCTTCCCGCTCGTCTGCCAAAGGGGTCTGACATTGCATCGCCATTAGAACCAATAACAATATCGATTGTTTCACTCTGCTGATTCCCAGTCTGATTTCGTCATGAGATCCATACCGTCGAGATCGCTTTCTACCTCAGTGGGATTTCGTAAGTACAACAATATTTTGTGATCGAGAAGATCACGCTTTGCGTTCGACATTTTTCATCCTGCCAGACCATTATCTTCAGTTGTCTGGTCCATTTGGGGCGGCGTTGGGGAGATCCCATCTGTGTCTAACTGAGGTGGTTTATGCAAGTCTATGACAGGATCGCGCTTGAGTTGGCGGAGATAGGCTGGTGTGTCAAAGATGATTTTGTCTCTTCCGCTGTCGCCGGTGAGATTTATACTGAGGTCGCTGAATTGTACCGGCGAGGGGAGATGAGACCTGCGGGTATAGGCAGAGGGGCGGGATACATTCGCGATTCCTCTCAACGTCTCGATTGGATAAGCTGGCTGGACCCCTGCCAATCTACTGACTTGCAGCGCTACTATCTGGATGAGTTGGAAAGGCTGCGAATCGCGATCAATCGGAAGATGTATCTCGGTATTCTCGATTTAGAGTGCCACCTCTCTGTCTATCCCCCCGGCGCCTCATACGCACTACACCTTGATCAATTTCAGGGATCGGGAGAGCGGCTGGTCACCTGTATTCTCTATCTTAACCGTGACTGGAGTGAGGGTGATGGCGGGGAGTTGAAAGTCTATCTTGACGGCAATGATGAATCGAGTGTCGTCACCATCGATCCCATTGCGGGACGCCTGGTAACCTTCCTCAGTGGCAGATATATGCATACTGTCTTGCCGACCCGGGTAGACCGCCACAGTATCACCGGCTGGTTCAAATCGCCGTTGCGACTATGTTAGCGCTTAGCCGGCGCTAGTTACTGCTATTAGCCGATCGACTGTCAGCGAGATTCTTCATGATATCCAAGGTGGATCTTATCGCTGCTTTTGTCTCATCCTGGGGACGATAGATAACAAAGGCGGATCGCTCGATGACGGGTGCCTGGTCTACCAGGAATAGTTGTTTGTTGTCTAACGCCTTCTGCACCATTGGTTTTGCCAGATATGCACTGCCACCCGTCCGCAATATCATATCCAGAGCCAAGGTGCCGGAGGTCATGCGAACCTCGGGCGGAGTGATATCCGGAAAAAGGTCGGCATGTTGTAGCGTAAAGATACTGCCCCAATTGACCATGTAGTAGTTGCTCTGCATGCAGGCGTCTATCTCAAGCTCGGGATTGGATGTGACTAATACCAGAGGGATATCTGCCACCTGCCTGATATCCAGATCTGAGATCTGCGGCGGTTCAAACAGTAGTGCCATATCAAGCAACCCGTTGACCAGCCGGTTGACCAAGGTGTCCGCTGGCTGCACTTCAATCTGAAGCACAAGGTTTGGCGAGCTGTTTCTCATGCTTACGGCCCACTCCCGCAACAGGATTCCCCAAAGGTCGAATTGACAACCTACCGCGATCGATTCGACACCTTTCTCCCCCAGCGCCACCTCATGTCGCGCCCGCTCCCAGCCATTGACGATGGTCTCCGCATGTTTAACCAGGCGCATGCCGGCAGGCGTTAGCTGAATATCGTTGCGCTGACGGATGAAGAGCTCGACTCCCAGATGATTTTCCAGCAGTTTAATTCGCGCGCTGACAGCCGATTGGGTAACGAAAAGGCTCTCTGCCGCTTTGCCGAAATGTCTGATCTTGGCAACTTCGAGAAAGGTTTTGAGTAAGGTGGTATCCATGGTCTATGTGACTTTTAAACAATCCCGGGCTGGGGTCAATAGAAGCGGGCCTTCGCTTGAACCCAAGAGGGAATGGACAATCAATCTGATCAGATTATCGATCAATTCCATTGATCGTTACAACAAATATAATTTGCTGTCCAGCGTCTAAAGCTCAGGTTCTAATCTCCACCGTTTCAGTACTACCGATAGACCAATGAATGATGATACAGACTCATCCTTGTTGGATGATGATGAAGAGACGGAACTCGAACTAGAGGAGGAGCGTGGCATAAAATCCTCCTGTGATATTGACTCCAGACGCCGCGTTGAAAGACGTCTGGAGCTGATGCGGCTGCGTCAAATTCTGGAAGATCCCGACTACGAATTCGATGACGACGAGTAATCCCTCGGCCTTGTCCCTGTTACTTCGCTTGCTTCAACACCACTGATCTCTCAAGCGGCTGATGCTTGCTACTGTGCGGATGCTTGGCTGGGATTCGCTTTCCGGTTTAACAAATCCGAAATCACCTCGATCGCTTTGTGGTTGTCAAAACCACATGACCTATCACCCTCGCTACTGTGCAGATAATTATTGATTCTGGTTTGAGCGGTTTGCGAGAGAAACCATCCCAAGGGTGGATCATGATCCTTACCGTTACTGGCACACATACGCAGATGGTAGAAGTGTGGCATTCCGGGATCGCTCTGTCTTTTGTTTACCCACTCCCGCAGTTTTGCCGCCGCCTCAATCCCCCGACCATTTCGGGTAGTGGCGTAGGTGTGCAGGGTGCTGAGCAGTTCATAGGCGAAGGGCAGAGGTTTGTTCGCGGGGAAGTCGGCGAAGTTCTTGGGCAGGGTGGGATCGCTGCTGATAAGAATCACATAGGGTCGCAAAACCATACCCCACTTCTCCTGCCATAGTTTCTCGGCGAAGTCGGCAATCTCCAGCAGGGTCTCGGCACCAAAGTTCTCGAACAGGCCACCATCCTGCAGCCGCTGCCATTTTTGTTGCTCTTCTGCGACGGGTCGCCAGCCGCCAGGTGGGCTGACAAAGGGGAAGCGGGCGCTGTTATGGGCAGCCGTCGACAGTCGCATGTCGCTACCCAGGGTGTTGAGCAGATCTTTATACAGGAATTGGCTGCCTCGGGGTGGTGCATAGGCGTCGGTACGTAACGAGGCCGCGACGATACGTCTCCCATTCTCCGACCAGGTGGAGTTAAGAAACAGTGCTGGCCAGGGGTTGATACCTAAGGCGGTGGTTTTGATGAAAGAGCTGTCTAGGTTTACCCCGGCACGCGCCATCGCATTGTTATAACCAACCTCCAGACCCTTCTCGAATATCTCCGCCCGGTCGGCAAACAGGGGGAGTG
>JBNKMQ010000212.1:0-9442 GCA_050293225.1 Sedimenticolaceae bacterium | reverse complement strand
GGATATGTCCCCCCTGGCAAAACGCAATCCCTGGCTTGCCGGTGAGCGCCTGCTGGATCGTTTTGATATGGATGTGGAGAGCCAGTCAGGCAGGTTATTTCTCACCTCTCCGCCGCAAGAGATTGGCGTGCTCTTCGTGCGGGATATCGGTGCGCCTCTACCGCAGTCCCGTCAGGAGGATCTGCTGGCCTGGGTTGAACGGGGTGGGCATCTGGTCGTGAGTCCGGGGGTCGCGTTTGACGATGATCGGGGACATCCGTTGTTGGATCAGTTCGGTATCTCCCTTGTCGATGCTGACATCCTCGAACCTGAAGACGATGAAATAGATGATGAAATAGAGGATGTGCCACCAAGTCTGATAAGCCTTCCAGGCAGTGAGGAGGAACTGGTCATCGACTTCGATTATTTGCGTGGCTTCGAGGTCGAGACCGAGTATGAGTATTGGGAGGCACCGGCTGACGACTTTCCCCATCTGCTGATCTTCTCCTGGGGAGACGGCTGGGTCACTTTTCTCAGTGATAATGACTTCTGGGACAACAAAGAGATCGACAAGCATGATCATGCCCTTCTGCTGACCCGGTTGAGTGCGGGTTACGACAAGGTGTGGTTGCTCTACAGTTCCCAGATGCCCTCGTTGCTGCAGCTGCTATGGAAATGGGCGCCCTATCTGCTTGTCAGTCTGGTCTTTCTCATTGCTATGGCCCTCTGGCGGATGACAGAGAGAAGCGGTCCAATATTGACTCAGGCGGATACCCAGCGACGTAACCTGCTGGAACATCTGAGAGCCGCTGCGGAATATGTCTGGCGTATCGATCCCAGCAAAGGGTTACTACAGGTCGTACGCAAGCAGGTTGAGAAGCGTTGGCTCACTACCCATCCGCTGTTACAGCGGATGGAGCAGGCGGAGCGCTGCCAATGGCTGGCTGAGAGAACTGGTCTCACAGCCAACTCCGTCGAACAGGCCCTGTATGCAGAAGAGGGCGATGGCGGACAACTGGTGAAGAGATCAATCTATCTGCAACGGCTGCTATCGGCCTTGCATCCACAAACCAAGAAGAGAACCTAATGGACGGACAGAACAATCAAATCGATGACGGATTGCTGCAGCGGGCGCGAGAGCTCGAAGCTGAGATCGCCAAGGCAGTGGTCGGGCAGGCGCGGGTCATTCACGAGGTGATGTTGGCGCTGTTGTCGGCGGGACATGTGCTGGTGGAAGGCGTGCCCGGTTTGGGTAAGACACTCCTGGTCCGCAGTCTGGCGGCGGCGGTGCAGGGGGAGTTCAGCCGTATCCAGTTCACCCCGGATCTGATGCCGAGTGATATCTCCGGCCACATCATGTTCGACATGAAGACCGACAACTTCCGGGTTCGCAGAGGACCGGTCTTCTGTAACCTGCTGCTGGCGGATGAGATCAACCGTTCTCCCGCCAAGACCCAGTCGGCTTTGCTGGAGGCGATGCAGGAGCAACAAGTGACCATCGAAGGGCGGACCTTTCCTCTGACGCCCCCCTTCCTGGTGCTGGCGACTCAGAACCCCATTGAACAGGAAGGGACCTATCCCTTGCCCCAGGCCCAGCTCGATCGCTTTCTGCTCAAGGTCATGATCGACTATCCGACTGAAGGTGATGAGCAGAAGATGGTCAGTCAGGTGGTGCTGGGAGCGGTTGCTGATCAGCTCGATATCACCGCCATTCGCCCCTTGATGAAGGCGGAGGAGATTCCCCAGGTACAGGCCCATATCGCCAACCTGCAGATGGATGAGGCGGTGATCAATTACGCCGTTCGCCTGATCAGGGCGGCGCGGGAGTGGAACGGGATCGATGCCGGCCCCGGCCCCCGAGGGACTATCTCGATACTGCGTGCAGCCAGGGCCGAGGCCTTCCTGCAGCAGCGGGAGTTCGTTACCCCGGACGACATTAAGGTGGCAGCACTGCCGGTTCTGCGTCATCGCATTCGTCTCTCCACCGATTTGGAGATCGAGGGCTATCAGCCCGACGATGTGCTGCGCGATCTTCTCGACAATATTCCTGCGCCCAGGCAGTGAAACCTGCGCCGCGACTGATCACTGGCCTGGCGCTGCTCTCCCTGCTGGCGCTGGCGGCAATCTGGCTGCCTCTCTTCGCGACCGGCTGGAAGCTGGCGGCTGCGATTCTGTTGATGCTGAGCCTGTGGGATCTGCTGCGGCTCCGAAGCCTGCCGACGCCAGAAGTTGTGCGGGAGTTGCGCACCAGTATCCCGGTGGGAGTCTGGTCAAAGGTAACTCTCAGGTTGATCAATGAGACGGATCAGCTGTTGATTCTGCAGGTGCATGATCACCACCCCCAGGACTTTCAGGTCGAGGGTCTGCCGAGTCAACTCAATCTACCGGCACAGAGACAGGCGCAACTGGAATATCGCTTGCTGCCCAATCGGCGGGGGAATGGCCGCTTCCAGGGCGTGGATCTCATGATGCAATCCCCCTTGGCGCTCTGGCGGCAGAAGCGATTTATCCCTCAACCGGATGAGGTTCGTGTCTATCCCAACTTCCGCGAGATTGCCCACTATGCGCTCCTGGCCACCGATAATCACCTGAGTCAGATGGGGGTGCGTAAGCGACAGCGCCGGGGTGAGGGGAGTGACTTCCACCAGCTCAGAGAGTACCGCACCGGGGATACCCTGCGGCAGATCGACTGGAAGGCGACCTCACGCTATCGCCGTCTGATCTCGAAGGAGTACCAGGACGAGCGGGATCAACAGCTCATCTTCATGCTCGACTGTGGACGCCATATGCGCCACCTGGATGAAGAGGGGGCCCACCTGGATCATGCGCTCAATGCCATGCTGCTGTTGAGCTATGTCGCCGATCGGCAGGGAGATGCGGTGGGCTTTCTCAGCTTCGGCGGTACCTCCCGCTGGCAACCGCCGATTAAGGGTGGGCATGTGGTGCGCCGGCTGCTCGATCGGACCTACGATCTCGACTCCAGCCTGCAGGCGGCGGACTATCTCGCAGCGGCTCACAAATTGATGCCCTTGCAGCGTCGTCGATCGCTGGTGGTGATCCTGACCAACAGCCGTAATGAGGAGAGCGGGGATCTGCTCAAGGCGGTCGCTCTGCTGTCGAGACGCCATCTGGTGGTGATTGCCGACCTGCGGGAGAGATCACTGGATAAGGCCGTGGATCAGCCGGTTCACGATCTCTCCTCCGCACTCTTGTTCCAGGGGGTTGTGGACTATCTCTCCAGCCGCCAGCAGGCCCATGAAGAGCTGCGGCATCAAGGCGCCCTGATCCTCGACAGTGTGCCGAAACATCTGCCGGTCAAGCTGGTGAATGCCTATCTGGATGTCAAAGGTTCCGGCAGACTCTAGAGTGGTTTTGGGTTGTGAGTTTTCAGTTTTAACTTGAGATGTTCGTGGCGCTCACAAGTTTTATAACCCTCCCCTCTCGCGCGAAGAGTGAACGGATTTACGGATCAGGGGTGGCAGTCTACAGATAGCCTGTTTCTGTACCCAGACCTGAAGTTTCCAATCCGCTCGAAAAGAATTTTCCCTCTCCTCTCGCGGGAGTGGGGGCTAATAACCGCAGAGCGAAGCGAAAGCATCAACTAAAAAACCTAAAAACTTATCACTCAAAACTAAAAACTATTCTCCCTCTCCCTGCTATAATGCGCAGGTCTTTTATTCGGGGTGACAGATTCAATGGAGAACGGCAAAGAGACGGTGAAAAAAACGAGACGGGGCATCTATCTGCTGCCCAATCTCTTTACTACGGCAGCCCTGTTTGCCGGGTTCTACGCGATTTTGGCCGCCGTCAACGGTAAATTCGACACCTCCGCCGTCGCCATCTTTGCGGCCATGCTGCTGGATGGAATGGATGGACGCGTCGCCCGACTGACCAAGACCCAGAGCGCCTTTGGTGCCGAGTACGATAGTCTCTCTGATATGGTCTCCTTCGGCCTGGCCCCGGCGCTGGTTGTCTTTATCTGGGCCCTCAGCGATATGGGTAAGCTGGGCTGGCTGGCGGCCTTTATCTTTACCGCAAGTGCCGCACTGCGGCTGGCTCGCTTCAACACCCAGGTCGGCACAGCGGATAAAAAATACTTTCAGGGCCTGCCGAGTCCCTCGGCTGCTGCCATAATCGCAGCAGGTGTCTGGTTGGGTGTTGACTACGGGGTGCCGGTCGAGACCATCGGCTGGCCGGCAGCGATCCTCACTACCCTGGTCGGCCTGTTGATGGTGAGCAATTTCCGCTATCACAGTTTCAAAGAGATAGATTTCCACGGTAAAGTGCCCTTTATCGTACTTGTCGTAGTGGTGGTGGTATTGGCCATCATCCAGACGCATCCGCCCACGGTGTTTTTTCTGATGTTCCTGACCTATGCCGTTTCAGGTCCGGTGCTGACGCTGCTACAGTTGCGCAAACATCGGGAACAGCGCAGCGTCACCGAGTCCAATGGAGATGAGGGGCAGGGTGAGTGAATTTTGAATGATGTATTTTGAATGATGAATTGGAAGTGAGCTTTTTACGATTACCAACGATTCAACATTCAAAATCAAGACCTAGCGAGAGACCATGAGCCATTCTGATCAACTGATTATTTTTGATACCACCCTGCGCGACGGCGAACAGAGTCCCGGCGCCTCCATGACCAAGGATGAGAAGGTCCGTATCGGCAAGGCGTTGGAGAAGCTCAAGGTGGATGTCATCGAAGCTGGCTTCCCTATCGCCAGCCCCGGCGATTTCGAGGCGGTGTCGGCGGTGGCCAAAGCGGTACAGGACTCCACTGTTTGTGGATTGGCCCGGGCCTTGGACAAAGATATCGATCGTGCAGGAGAGGCCCTGAAGGAGGCCAACTCAGGACGCATTCATACCTTCATCGCCACCTCACCCATCCACATGCAGCAGAAGCTGCGCATGCAGCCCGACGATGTGGTGGCCCAGGCGATCCATGCGGTGAAGCGTGCACGTCAATACACAGACAATGTGGAGTTCTCCGCCGAGGATGCCGGTCGCTCCGAGATCGACTTTCTCTGCCGTATCTTCGAGGCGGTGATCGATGCCGGCGCCACCACGTTGAACGTCCCGGATACCGTGGGCTACGCCATGCCCCATCAGTTCGGTGAGATGATCCGCACCCTGCGGGAGCGTATCCCCAACGCCGACAAGGCGATCTTCTCAGTCCACTGTCACAACGATCTGGGTCTGGCAGTGGCCAACTCACTCTCCGCGGTGAGTAACGGAGCACGCCAGGTGGAGTGCACCATTAACGGTCTCGGTGAGCGGGCGGGTAACGCCTCCCTGGAAGAGGTGGTGATGGCGGTTCGCACGCGACCCGATAGCTTTACCTGTCATACCGAACTCGATACTACCCAGATTGTCTCCTGCTCCAAACTGGTCTCCAACATCACCGGTTTTCCGGTGCAGCCGAACAAGGCGATCGTCGGCGCCAACGCCTTCGCCCATGAGTCGGGTATCCATCAGGACGGTGTCCTCAAGTCCCGCGAGACCTATGAAATCATGCGCGCCGAGGATGTGGGCTGGAGTCAGAACCGCATGGTGCTGGGCAAGCACTCAGGGCGTAACGCCTTCCGTACCCGGCTGGAGAGTCTGGGTATCCAGTTCGAATCGGAGGAGGAGCTCAACGCCGCCTTCTCCCGCTTCAAGGATCTGGCGGACAAGAAGCATGAGATCTTCGACGAGGATCTGCAGGCCCTGGTCACAGACACCCGTATCGATGCGGTGAATGAACGCCTCAAACTGATCTCCTTAAAGGTCTGTTCCGAGACCGGTGAGACACCCAGCGCCCATATTGTCCTCAGCCTGGATGGCGAGGAGCAGTCGGGTCAGGCCATCGGCGGTGGTCCCGTGGACGCCACCTTCAAGGCGATCGAGAGCATTGTCGACAGCGGCACCCAGTTGCAGCTCTATTCGGTGAATAACATCACCAGCGGCACCGATGCCCAGGGCGAGGTGACCGTTCGCCTGGAGATGGGTGGTCGCATTGTCAACGGCCAGGGGGCCGATACCGATATCGTCATCGCCTCCGCCAAGGCCTACATCAACGGCGTCAACAAGATATTGGAACCGGCCAACAAGGCCCATCCCCAGACCGGTGACGTTTAGTCTCCTCGCCGCCCATGGATGAGCTGAGTCGACGACAATACCTCGATGCCATGGGGATCTCCGTCTGGCAGCGGCGCTCTGTCGTCAGTGAGGCCATTGCGGATGAGGTGGCTTCGATCGAGCCGACTGAAGAGGCTGTGAGCGCTCCAGTTGACCAGGGACAGGCGCAAGTTCAACCATCCGATAACAAAGTTGAAGAGATGGATTGGCCCCTCCTCAGGGAGACGGTTCGTGGCTGCAATAAATGTGAGCTTCGTTCCGGCTGCACCCAGACCGTCTTCGGCGTGGGCAACACCGAGGCGAGCCTTCTGGTGATTGGCGAGGCACCCGGGGCCGACGAGGATCGACAGGGAGAACCCTTCGTGGGTCGTGCCGGTCAGCTCCTCAACGCCATGTTGCTGGCTATGGGCTTTAAACGCGAAGCCGTCTTCATCGCCAATATCGTCAAGTGCCGTCCCCCGGATAATCGGGATCCGAAAGCGGAAGAGGCCTTGAGCTGTCAACCCTATCTACAGCGACAGATCGATCTGATCCAACCGGATGCCATCCTTGCGGTGGGACGGATTGCTGCGCAAAACCTACTCAAGACCGAGATCACCGTGGGTAAGCTGCGGGGTCGCGTGCATGCCTTTGGTGAACGACGGATACCCCTGGTGGTGACTTACCATCCTGCCTATCTGCTGCGTTCACCGGAACAGAAAGGGAAGTCCTGGCAGGATCTCCAGCTTGCCTTGTCGGTACTGCGGGGAGATATCCCGTGAGTGCCTTACTGCGTGATCCGCTACTCAGTATGCGGCCCATGCAGCAGGAGGATCTGCCTCAGGTGATGGCCATCGAAAAGGCGGTCTATCCCTTCCCCTGGACCCCGGGCATATTTCAAGACTGTCTGCGGGTCGGCTACTGTTGCTGGGTGTTACTGCTTGACGAGCAGGTGATCGGTTATGGCGTGATGTCGGTGGTGATTGATGAGTCCCATATCCTCAATCTCTGTATCCATCCCAAGTGGCAACGAAATGGGCTAGGCGACAAGATGATCCGGCGTCTGTTAAAGATCGCGCGCCAGCATGGGGCGGAGACGGCATTTCTCGAAGTCCGCTCGAGTAATCAGGGGGCCTTGAAGCTCTATCAGGGTTTGGGTTTTGTCGAAGTGGGGCAGCGTAAGGACTACTATCCATGCGCCAATCAGGCACGTGAGAATGCCATTGTTATGTCCTTGGAGCTCTAGTTCTCTGCATATTGATTCAATATCTCTATTTTAAGCGGATCTCTCTCTGATCTGCCATTACCAGCTGCGTGATAAAAAGTCTTGCCAAGAACGAAAAGTGGTTGTAAATATCTCGCTATACCCTGCTACGAGAAACTGGGTGCCTAAACCGTCAGCTTGTTGATGTGCCAAAGCATCGTCTCAAAGCTGCTGGAGCTGGCAAATGTCAACTACCCTCGTTGTCTTAGATAGCGATTTAATCACTCTCCAAGCATCCCTCAATTCAATCAGTTTTGAGGGCTATCTGCATGACTACCCAAAAATCAATGAGCCCAAAACGAGGGTGATCAATCTTTGCGATACCGAAACCTATTTGAGCAAAGGCTACTACTGCTCACTCTTGGCAGAGGCTCGCAACCATCAGGTTTTGCCGAGTATCAAGGTTATTAACTCTTTGCGTAACGGCCGAAGTATCTGGTTGGATGGATTTGACGATCTAATACAAGTTGATACCGATAATGAAGATCAAGCACAGTTTGTCTGCATGGGCGAAGTGGCGGACGAAAGATATAGAATAATCGCCAGCAAGGTTTTCCAGGAAGTTCCTGCGCCTCTGTTGAAGATTTTTATCACACCTGAGTTGTCCGGTATCAGGGTTGATGTGACGAGATTCGGGTTTCCTGAACTGGATGCTGAGCAACTATCTTTTTGTCAGGCGGTTTTGCAAGAGTATTCCAGAAAAAGCTGGCGTAAGCCCGGAGCTGGCAAAAAGTACCGATGGGATATTGCGATATTAACTGATCCGGGGGAGACGGTCCCCCCCAGTAATAAAACGGCGATAACGCGCTTCGTGAAAGCGGGAGAAAAGCTGGGCATGCGGATGCAACCGCTTTCAATGAGTGAATTACAGGATCTAAACCAATTTGACGGATTGTTCATACGCGAAACAACGGCAATCGATCACTACACCTATCGGTTGGCCTGCAGGGCGGAAGATCAGGGTTTGGTGGTGATCGATGACCCCAGCTCGATTTTACGTTGCTGTAACAAGGTCTATCTGCATGATGCTTTCAATTATCAGAAAGTCGCAAGCCTGAAAACCGTGTTTGTCAGTGATGCTAACGAATCAACATTGGATCAATTGGAAAACACCTTTGATTATCCATTGGTCCTGAAATTACCTGAAGGTTCCTTTTCTCGGGGCGTTTACAAAGCTGAAGCCCGTTCAAG
Organism: Sedimenticolaceae bacterium; assembly: GCA_050293225.1. GTDB lineage: Bacteria > Pseudomonadota > Gammaproteobacteria > Chromatiales > Chromatiaceae > Thiodiazotropha. Next base: position 909 of record JBNKMQ010000212.1, on the reverse strand, counting down.
TTTGAAGACGATGTTGTCAGATCTACTCATTGAATCTGCGCTGGTTCTGGCGCAGGAGTATCTGTACACCGACTACGATTGGCGCGTGGGTGTGCTGAATGGGCGGGCTCTATACGCCTGTCGTTACTACATGGCGCGAAATCATTGGCAAATTTATAACCACGGCTCCAAACGTTATTTTTCCGGAGGTTTCGATACATTGCCGACATTCGAACTCCCCAAGCATGTGCTGAATTGTGCGCTCAAGGCCGCGTCGGTGGTTGGGAATGGTCTCTATGGTGTCGATTTGAAGGAGGTTGATGGTCGCGCCTATGTCCTGGAAGTCAACGATAATCCGAGTATTGATCATGGTGTTGAAGATCGTTATCTCGGAGAAGAGTTGTATATGCAGATTATGTCGGAGTTTCTACGTCGCCTGGAGTCGCGGGGAAGATAGTGAAGAGCGAACTGCGGTTGCGGCAAGCAACTTTATCTGATCTACAAGTGGTGTTGGATATTGAAGAACAGTCTTTTCTTCGCGACAGGCTTTCACGCAGACAGATTATTTATCTGTTGAGTAAGGCGAAAGCCAAATCGTGGCTGGCGTTATATGATGGGCAAGCAGCGGGATATTGCACGCTTTTGTTGCCCGCAAAACCCCGTCCTGCTCGGCTCTATTCGCTTGCCGTCCTGCCCGGATTTCGCGGCAGACACATCGCTGGATTCCTCTTGAGTGAAAGTAAAAGGGTTGCAATAGAGGCGGGTTACAGCCGAATCCGGTTGGAGGTCTCGGCGCAAAACCTGACGGCGAAGAAGATCTATCTGGAATTTGGTTTTCGGCCAATATGCGAGTTGCCGGCATACTATGAAGATGGTACATCGGGGATTCGCATGCAGTATAAACTTAATTCTTAATACTAGGGCCTGTTA
>JBNKMQ010000211.1:0-1662 GCA_050293225.1 Sedimenticolaceae bacterium | reverse complement strand
GGGGGATTATAACCCGACGCTGTTGGTGAGATGCGACCGATTCTGTGACAGAGGGAGGCGCGTGGCGTTTGCATCTACAATGCCCCTCCTTCAGAATCGAGAATCCTAAAAAAAAAGGGACTGACTACGCCGTGACTAACTTGAAAAACGATCGACTACTGAAAGCACTGCTACGCGAGCCGGTGGATGTTACCCCGGTATGGATGATGCGCCAGGCGGGACGCTATCTGCCGGAGTACCGCGCCACACGAGGCAAAGCCGGTAGTTTCATGGACCTGTGCCGAAATCCTGAGCTGGCCTGCGAAGTTACGATACAGCCTCTCGACCGCTATCCGCTGGATGCGGCGATCCTCTTTTCCGACATCCTGACCGTACCTGATGCGATGGGTCTGGGGCTCTATTTTACCGCAGGCGAAGGCCCCCATTTCGAACGTCCGGTGCAGGACGCGGCAGCAGTCGATGCCATCGGTCTGCCCGATATGGAAGATGATCTGGGTTATGTCATGGACGCGGTGCGCACGATTCGTCGCGAACTCGATGGCCGAGTACCCCTGATCGGTTTCAGCGGCAGCCCCTGGACTCTGGCCACCTACATGGTCGAGGGGAGCGGTACCAAGAATTTCTCCAAGGTGAAGGGGATGATGTTCGATCGTCCTGAACTGATGCACCAGTTGTTGGGCAAAGTTGCCGCAGCGGTGACGGCCTACCTCAATGCGCAGATCGCTGCTGGCGCCCAGGCGGTAATGATTTTCGATACCTGGGGTGGCGCCCTCACCCCCCAGCATTACCAGGCCTTCTCCCTCGACTACATGCAGCAGATCATCAACGGTCTGACCCGTGAGGCCGAGGGCCGCAAGGTGCCGGTGATTCTCTTCACCAAAGGAGGAGGATTGTGGCTGGAGAAGATGGCGGATACCGGCTGTGATGCCTTAGGTATCGACTGGACGCTGAGCCTGGCCAATGCCAGGGCCCGGGTCGGCGACCAGGTTGCCCTGCAAGGCAATCTCGATCCCTGCACCCTGTATGCCTCACCCCAGCGAATCCGCGAAGAGGTCGCTCAGGTGCTGGCCAGTTTCGGTCATGGCAACGGACACGTATTCAACCTGGGTCACGGCATCCACCCGGAGATCGACCCGGAGCATGCCGGCGTCTTTGTCGAGGCGGTGCATGAGCTGAGCCGACCGTACCACTCAGGTAGCTAAGCCCCATAAAGTAAAGGGCGCAATGAAACGCTAAGTTCGCAATGGGAAGCGTTGAGTTAAGCCGGCAGCGAAGTTGTCGAGCTACTTAAAGTTGGTCTCAAGGACAGGCTCTGGAAAAGTGAATCGGGTTGACACAGCATCCACACCCCCGCGTGAAGTTCCCAGTGATCCACGCCGCGACCAGCCTTGCACTAAGATTTCCCTATTCTCCAGATAACATCAGGAGCACCATCGTATGAAAATCACTCTTCTCGGTCTGGGTCTGATGGGAGAGCCGATCGCCCTGCGACTGGTGCATTGCGGGCATGATGTGGTGGTCTGGAACCGCTCCTCCGCGCCGTTGCAGCGTGCGGCCGAAGCCGGGTTGACAGTAGAGGCGGAGTTGTCACGCGCGGTGGCGCAGAGCGAGATGATTATTCTGACCCTGAGTGATGCGCAGGCCATCGATGCGGTGCTCTTT
>JBNKMQ010000210.1:0-1881 GCA_050293225.1 Sedimenticolaceae bacterium | reverse complement strand
GGCGCGTCTTCTGGGCTGGGGCCGCAATACCCTGACACGTAAGATCAAAGAGCTGAATCTGGATATCGACGGCTGAGACATCCCGGCTAGAGTTACAGACGCCAGCCAAAAGCACGATTATTGCCGGGTAAAGAGAGTTGTCTCCAACGTCTGGCCGGTTATCATGCTGGGCCGTCATGGTTTAGATTTTTTTACAGCAGGTACCGCCCATGGACTCCACTACCATCGAACTGCCCGGCAGCGAAATCGAGTCGATTACGCTGCAAGATGGCAAGCTTATTATCCGCTTCTCCCGCGCCTATCTTGTCAAGACGCTGAGTGGCTCTGTCGAGCGCACCCGCTGGTGGCAAGCCGGCTCGTTGATTTTCGACGAGGCTGAGGTAGAGGGCGAGCTGCCTGCCTGCCCCTGTGTCAGTGATGGTGGTGACGTGGGGGAGAATGTCTATACCTATCGCGACATGATTCCGTTGCCGCTGGAGAGCCGGGGTCGGGCGCACTGCAGCCTCAAGTTCCAGGGGCAGTCAGTCATACTGCAGGCTCAAGCCAGTGGCGTGCGACTGGATATGCAGGACCGCCCCCACTACATCGAGCATCTGCGACAGGCCTGATGCTGTATCGCCCGGTTCACAACTCACTCTTTCAGAGAAGGGCCGAGTTTATAGCCTCAGCCGGAGGCGAGACGATGCGCCGCACGGGTAGTCTCTGGCAGTTTGTATCTTGTGGTCGCAGCCATCACCATGTCGATCGCTGTTGGCAGCGAGACTCGGTGGCCGATGGAAACATAGATCGGCTTCACGCCCTGGCGTGTGCGGAGTACTGCGCCGATCACCTCATCCTGATCGATCAATGGCGCCCATCCCCCTTTTTCATCCGGCACCGTCCCATGCTGGCCGATCAGGCGGCTCTTGCCGACGCCGATCGAGGGTGTGTCGAGCAATAGGCCCAGATGGCAGGCAAGGCCGAAGCGCCGTGGATGGGCCAGACCCTGGCCGTCACACAGTAGCAGGTCGGGTTGTCGTTTGAGTTGCGCCAAGGCCTGCAAGATAGCGGGAATCTCACGGAACGAGAGTAGTCCCGGCACATAGGGAAAGCAGGTTGGTAAGCGGGCAACTGCCTGCTCTAGGTGTTTTAGCGAGGGGAGTTCGAGCACGGCGACCGCCGCCCGGGTGACCTGCCCGCCCTCTTCAAAGCCCACATCGACCCCGGCGATCCGTCTCGGTTCAGTCAGGCAGTCCTCGCGGACCACCTGCCCGCGAAGGCGGTTTTGCAGGGCAATGGCGTCAGCTGGGGAGAGATCCCAGTTGTGATCCAGTTTCACTATCTTTGTTGGGCAGTTGTCTTAGACATTCGCTGATTGTAATCTGAATTGTGGAGCGCTGTGGCCGATTCTTAAAAAGTCTCTGTTCCAGTGAGAAGAGTGGCGATGGGCCAATGTTGTTGCAATCTGGTCTTATCTGTTTAAGCTTCGGAGAATCCTGTCGCTAAAGGAACATACAGGCGCCCCATTGAGGGGGTTACCGCATCTGATTTGATAGGCAGGTGTCGGCGGCCGATTCAGTCACTCAAGAGAAGTCGTTAGAGCTATGTCAGTCGAGCTATTCAACAACGGCAGCCACATCTGTGTTGCCTTCAGGGACTTGGTCAACGGTGAAGCTGTTCAGGCCAATCAATTTCTTATCTATGATCATCAGCATGCCGCGCTGATCGATCCCGGTGGCGAGCTGACATATTCACGGCTCTTCATGGCCATCAGCGACTACATGAACGTGAAGAAGCTCGACTATGTGGTGGCATCCCATCAGGATCCCGACATCGTCGCCTCGGTCAACAAGTGGCTGGTTGGCACCGACTGTAAGGTGGTGGTACCGGAGCTTTGGGAGC
>JBNKMQ010000209.1:0-6040 GCA_050293225.1 Sedimenticolaceae bacterium | reverse complement strand
CTCCACCAGCTTTTCGCCGTCCCAGACATAGCTCTTGAAGTACTGCTCGTTGTCATCGCCCTTCTTGTCCCAGTTGGCCAGCAGCGAAGAGGTGTAGTAGATGCGGGTGCTGTCCCAGCTGGATGAAGCCATATTGACCTGAGCGCCGATCTTCTTCTCGTAGACCTGCTTGGGTGCATGGGGATTGCTCATGTCGAAGAGGCGGGTCTTGCCATCCATGAAGGTATTGACCCAGAGACGGCTGTCGTCGTTGCTGATGGAGATGTCCACCGGCAGCGGCACCTTGGAGGGATCGCCGATGTCGGCCACCGCTTTGGCCTGCCATTCGCCCTGGTCATCCTCGTACATGAGCCAGATCTTCGAAGTCAGCGCGGTGGTGGTCACGCACCAGTTGTGGTCCGGCTGCCAGGCGCAGCGGATCTCCAGCGGGGCACCGGGGACGTCTAAGACCTTCTTCGGCTTCTTGCTGTGCAGATCCCAGAGCACCACCGTATTACCGAAGCGTTTCATTGCCTCTTTGTCCTGCAGCATCTTGCCGAAGTCCATCATGTAGTTGGACCAACCGGTGAAGGCCGAGGTGAGCATGACATTGCGACGGGGCAGTACCCGCACATCGTAGTTGTAGCCGTCGGCGTATTTGCCGCTCTTATCCGCCCCCCGCAGGTTCTGGTCGGTGGGCATCCAGTGAGTGGCGATGAATTCACCCTCGTTGGTGTACTCCACCAGGGCGGTGCGGCCGCCATGGTCCTTATTGTTGGAGAGTCCGGTAATCATCATCCGACCCGGCAGGGCGTAGGTGGTATGGGGACCGACAACGCCGCCGCTCTTGTCGACGAAATCGGTGATAACCTTGTGCAGCTTGGGCTTCGCCGGATTGGTGTGAACATCGAAGATGAAGATCTTGTTGGTATCCAGGCCGCCGGCCCAGAGATAGTGCCGGTCATCGGTGAAGCCAGAGTGGTGGGCCTCGTTGCGGCCGCCGACGGATAGACTCTCCACCACCTTGCCGTAATTGCTCGATTTCGGATTAACATCGATGGTGACAAGCTTGTCCTGTCCGTCCCCCAACCCTTCGACGCCAAGGGTCCAGACATAGACGAAATCCTCCTGGCCGACGATCTTGGCCATGTAAGGGGATTGACAGGTCTCATCCGCCTGCAGGGTGATGCTGGTGCCGGCAACTGTGGTCAAGAGGGCAAGCGCGGATGCCAGAGCCAAGGATTTTGCGGGCTTTTTGAATAGCCTCATGGTTATTTCCTCCAGTGGTAATCATTGGTTACCGCCCTCGCCTGAACAAACCTGCATGCGGTCAGGAACGGTGCATATCTCTACGCACTCCCGAAATACAACAAGGTTCGCTTTTTGCCGTCGATCCGTCGGCCAGTACACCGTCTTGACTCTCCCTAGTCCCGCTGGGGTTTACAGCTAGTTACGAGGTAAGCGGTAAAAAAAAAGTAGAACGAATGTTCATTCTTGTCAAATATTTTACTATGCTGGGTATAATCGCGGACCATTGAACTGGCTCTCAGGAACCTCAATGCACTATCTGAAAAAGCCCTCCAGCGGCGGAGAAGCCGTCGATGACCGTATTCTGTGCGCCGCACTCGATCTCTTTGTCGAGCGGGGCTTTCACAATGTCTCGGTGCACGACATCCAGAGAGAGGCCAATGTCAGCATCGGCTCCATCTACAACCACTTCGGCGGCAAGGAGGGGGTGGCAAAGGCCCTCTACTACCACCTGATCCGTGAGATAGAAACCATGGTAGAGGAGGTGTATGCCGAGAAATTGAGCTACCGGGAGCAGTGCAACCGACTGATTCGCTTACTCTTTGAGTACACTGAGACGAGACGAAACATCATCGCCTATGTGCTGCACGCAAAACACCGGGAGTTTCTGCCGGAGGAGCCTCCCATCTGCAGCTCCACCCCGTTCAAGGCGATGCGTGGGATTGTGCAGAAGGGTATGGAGGCAGGGGAGATTCGCCGGGGTGTCCCCTGGGTGGTGACCTCCAACGTATTCGGCAGCGCCATACGCATGATTCACCTACGCCTGGACGGCATCATCAAAGAGCCGATCACCGACTACTACGAAGAGTTGATTGAGATGATGTGGACGGGTGCCAATCCGCAAGGTCAAACGGCAGTGAATATGGATCGCCTCATGCAAGAGGAAGAGGCGGTCTAGCTCATCCCTTCACCCCTCCTCCCAATGGCAGAGGAGGGGTGAAGAGATCGATTGTAGCGCTTAGATGCGGTCGCCCAGATAGACGCCGTCCACCGGATCGATCAACCAGATGGAGATATCCTTGGCAATCGCCTTGACAGTACGGTTGAGCACCTTGCAGGATCCTTTGAAAGCGGCAAACGCACCACCCATGGAGACCCTGGAGGCCTCAAAGCCCGCCTGCTTTTTACCATTCTTGTAGAGAGTCCCTTTCACTGAGACATATTTACGATGGCCAATCCAGGCGTTGCCGGCGCTTACCGCATCGGTAATTTCCAATACCAGGTTTTGGCCTTTGTCTTTGCTGCTTACCTTAGACACCAGATTGACGTCTGCAGCGCTGGTCATAAGGTACTGGGGCAGATTGTAACCCAACTGACACTCGGCCTTGATGTTACCCGCCACCCGCGAATTCTCACTATAGGGGACCACCTTGGCAACATTGATATCATCAGCAGAACTCGAAGCGGTAACCTTCTCAACTTCGGCAGCTGCTGTTTCAGTTTCTACCGGTTCAGCTGCAGCCTTCTGCTCAGTGGCAGCAGGTGCGGTTGATGTTGAGGCTGTCGACTCAGACTTGGTTGAATTGCCCATGCAACCGGCGAGAAACAGAGCAAAAGTAAGATAGATGGCGTAACGTAACATGAGGAAGCATCCTTGGTTATTGGAATTGATTGAATATTCATGGTGTCAATCTGCTGCCAAACCTTCGCTTCTCTCTATCCTGTATTTAGCTGAATCCCTTACTGGCATAAGAGGTTTCAATTCAGATCGCCTAGGATATCTCGATTTACGACAGGCCTGAAAACAACTGGAAACCGACGCTGAAGCTAACAAAGTCGCCATTACATGGCAAGTCAGCAAACCACTTACCTCTCCCCAGTGAGATGGAATGGATGAGGAAAAAGGAGGGGATTCTTGTTCCTATTTGAGCGAGCCCTTGGTGCTTGATTGTCGGCTGGAAAAATCGAGGTAGAATGATTTTTATACCTATCCGAAAGATATCTGCAACGTTAAAGAGTCAGGACAAACCGGCCTTAGCCGAAATCACCACTTCATGACATCCCTTCCCCATAGGCACCCACCAGCTTCTATCGACCGTCGACTATCCATTGCGCCGATGCTCGACTGGACCGATCGTCACTGCCGCTATTTCCTGCGACTTATCTCAAAGCATGCTGTGCTCTACACTGAGATGGTGACCACGGGAGCGATTCTTCGTGGTAATCGCGAACGCTTCCTCGACTTCGATCCCAGCGAGCATCCTGTAGCATTACAACTCGGTGGCAGCGAACCGGGAGACCTGGCAGAGTCTGCGCGCTATGGCGAGCAATGGGGTTATGACGAGATCAACCTGAATGTCGGCTGTCCTTCGGACAAGGTCCAGTCCGGCAGCTTCGGCGCCTGCCTGATGATCACCCCGCAACTGGTGGCCGATTGCGTCAAGGCGATGCGTGACAAGGTCTCAATCGATGTCACGGTGAAACATCGAATCGGAGTGGATGATCACGACAGTTACACTGAACTATGCGACTTTATCGGCACCATCGCCGATGCGGGATGTAACACCTTCATCGTGCATGCTCGTAAGGCCTGGCTGCAGGGGCTAAGCCCGAAAGAGAATCGAGATATCCCCCCCCTCTCCTACGAAACAGTTCATCAGTTGAAGCGTGATTTCCCGCAACTTGAAATCATCATCAACGGCGGCATTACCAGTCTGGAACAGACAGCGTCTCAACTAGAATATGTCGATGGCGTCATGATCGGTCGAGAGGCCTATCACAATCCCTGGATACTCTCCCAGGCAGACCATCTCATCTTCAATCAGGAGCAAAAGCCATCAAGGAGCAGACATCAGATCATTGAGGCGCTCATACCCTATGTGGATCGAGAACTATCCCGGGGCACACCGATCAACCGCATATCGAGACATATTCTTGGTCTCTTTCAAGGCAGGCCAGGAGCGAGAAAATGGCGTCGTATGATCAGTGAAGAGTCACACAAAAAAGAGACTGACAGCGAACTGCTACTGCAGGCTGCGGCTCAGGTTGAGCGTGAGTAGCTTACCAATTTGAGATTAAATTCATTCAGATCAAGGCAACTAAGGCAGTCATTCCCGGCAGAAAATTCACCCGAGCAGCCAAGCAAGAGCAGCGTCTTTATCCTTAAACTGTTTAACGTTGAAACCTGCATTCCTGAACAGGGTTTCCATAAAGTCATGGGATCTGTCATCCACGTCGGTCAGAAAGACACTCATATGAGATCTCGATGGACCTATCTTCTCAAGATCTTCATAGGCCATGGTGTAGCTCGAAAGCACATCCTCCTGGGACTCCATACCTCTTAAGTCGAAAAAAAAAACGTTCAATACCTGTCTGCTTGGATAGATCTGCCAAATCACGTGCTATTGCTCGTGACAACATGCCATTCATGGGGACATACAGGCGTATATTGATATATTTCCGATCTTCAGAGATCGAGAACTTATAATCCATAACCTTCTAACTGAAACGACAATTCTTCAATAACCACCGATCAATAACGGATAGACTCCACTACTTCATATCCGAAATCGGGCTTCCAACCCCAAGAGTAGTTTCGCAAATCATAAACAGCCGCCTGCTCTGCCGCTTTGGAGGATCCTGCACTATAGCCACATCCATAACTGGTACGCGTGCGACCGGTATGGGTAGTATAACTCGTCTTGATAATCACCACGAAGGCGTGAGGCATGGCAGTGTTTGCCTGGGCATGTACATCCTGCCCCTTCTTGCGATAACCCTGCTGCAACAACTTCTGTTTGGCCTTGAAGATCGCAGATTCCACAGTCTCATCGGGAGAGGCGACCCATTCGATAGCAAGGGAGTTGCCAAGTTTCTTGGCCACTACACAGCTTGCACCAGCCAAGGCATTCTCCATACCCATCAGCATTAGTAATGCTGCTACGAGTATGGAGAGAGAGTGCAGCTTAATCCCCAGACTGCATCGATTCGAGGCTTTCCCAACGTTCATAGGCCTGATCCAGTTGTTCCTGCACCCCGGACATCTGCTGTTGAAGCGCTGCGACCTGTTCTCCCTGGGTGCGATAGAGATCGGGATCGCTCAATTGGTTCTGCAACTCACTCAGTGTCTGCTCCAATCCCTCAATCAATTTTGGCAGACCATCGAGTTCACGCTGATCCTTATAACTCAGCTTCTCTCTCTTCTTTTTCGGCTTATCCGGAGCAGACTTGATCTCTCTCTGCGACTGGGTAGCCGATTTTGACACCGACTCAGTCTTCGCCTGGGCATGGGCCTCCCAGTCGCTGTAGCCGCCGACATACTCCCCGACCTTAGCTTCACCCTCAAACACCAGGCAGCTGGTGACCGCATTGTCGAGAAACTCCCGGTCGTGACTGACCAGCAGGAGCGTACCCGGATAGTCGGCCAGCAGCTCCTCCAGCAGCTCCAGGGTCTCCACATCCAGGTCGTTGGTGGGCTCGTCCAGTACCAGCACGTTGGCGGGCTTGGTGAAGAGCTTGGCCAGCAGCAGACGGTTGCGCTCGCCGCCGGAGAGGGCCTTCACCGGCGAGCGGGCCCGCTCCGGTGTGAAGAGAAAGTCCTGCAGATAGCCGATGATATGTTTGCTTCTGCCACCGATCTCCACCTTGTCGCTGCCACCGGCGACATTGTCCTGCACCGAGCGCTCCTCATCCAGCTGGCTGCGCAATTGGTCGAAGTAGGCCACTTGCAGCTGGGTGCCCAGCTTGACCCGACCCGAATCCGGGTGCAGTTTTCCCAGCAGGAGATTGAGCAGGGTCGTCTTGCCGGAGCCGT
>JBNKMQ010000208.1:0-21615 GCA_050293225.1 Sedimenticolaceae bacterium | reverse complement strand
GTCTGCCCGGTTTCTTCGAGAACCTGGGCCACGGCAACGTGATCAACACCGCGGGCGGCGGCTCCTACGGTCATATCGACTCTCCGGCGGCGGGTGCTACCTCTCTGCGTCAGGCCTACGAGTGCTGGAAAGCGGGTGCCGATCCGATCGAGTACGCCAAAGAGCACAAAGAGTTCGCCCGTGCCTTCGAGTCCTTCCCTCACGATGCGGATGCCATCTTCCCTGGCTGGCGCGAAAAACTGGGCGTGCACAAGTAAGAAACGCACCCCATGCCATCCGGTATTTAAAAGCCCCCTCTTGGGGGCTTTTTTTTTAATCCGGAGAAGACACGAAGATGCTGGCAAGCAATTCTTGACCGAATTGTAGGATGGGGCCCTGCCCCACCCTACCGTTTCACCACACTATGGAATATTGCATAGCCAAAAGCGCTCTTAGCTACACGAAGCCATTTATCGGACGCAAGAATAACCATGCGCAATAGCGTAGAATGCGGCGAAAACCGTCAGCCGTATCTAATGAATATGGAGTCACCATGAGTGCCGACATCGAGCAATACTTGATCAAACAGGAACCCTTCTACCAGGCCCAGGAGGATGAGATCGAACTCTACGAGGCAGCCTACGCCGAACGGCTGCCGGTGATGATCAAAGGACCTACAGGTTGCGGTAAGTCCCGCTTCGTGGAACATATGGCCTGGCGCCTGGACAAACCCCTGATCACCGTCGCCTGTAATGAGGATATGACCGCATCCGATCTGGTCGGCCGCTATCTGCTCGACGCCGAAGGTACCCGTTGGCTCGATGGCCCTTTGACCGTCGCTGCCCGTATCGGCGCTATCTGTTACCTGGACGAGGTGGTTGAAGCCCGTCAGGACACCACGGTGGTGATTCATCCATTGACCGACCACCGCCGCACTCTGCCACTGGATAAGAAAGGCGAGGTGGTCAGCGCCCATGATGACTTTCAGCTGGTGATCTCCTACAACCCCGGCTACCAGAGCCTGATGAAGGATCTCAAACAGTCCACCAAGCAGCGCTTCTCCGCCCTCGACTTCGACTATGCGCCCACTGCCTTGGAGGCTTCCATTATCTCCAAGGAGACCGGCATCGACGAGGAGCACGCCGCCAAACTGGTGAAGATCGGCGAAACCGCGCGCAATCTCAAGGGCCACGGCCTCGACGAAGGGATCTCCACCCGCCTATTGGTCTACGCCGCCCGGCTGATCAACCGCGGTATCAAACCCAGAGCCGCCTGCCGTATGGCCCTGGTGCGCCCGATCTCTGACGATAGCGACATCATCGCTACCCTGGACCATGCCATCGAGGCGGTATTTGATTAATCATGGACGGGCCGGCACTCAGCGCCTATCGGGAGAAGCTCAGCTGCGGCTTTGAACAGATCGACCCGATCTTCGAAGACTGCATGGCCAATGCCCATCGCCATCTGAGTGAGGCCGGTGTCGAGGCCTACCTCGAAGGCGCTTCCCTCACCTGCAAGATCGGCCGAGGTGTTGAGCCGGTAATCGTCTTCCTTGATGAGATGCCGGAGATCGCCGCCAAGACCGATGAGTCGATCATCGGCCTAGTCTCGCAGACGGTGTGGAAACTCTCCCGCAGCCCCAACGGTAAGGCGATCCTGCCCTTTCTGCAGATGCTGCCGGAGGCGAGCCGCCGACTCGGCAGCGCCGAGATGATGCAGCGCTTCATCGAAATCGTGCTGAATATGATGGAGGAGACCTCCGGCTCGATCCACGGTTTTCACACCACCATTCCCAGCCCCTCGCTGCCGGATCTGCTGAAGCGGCTGCCCTATCTCTTGAGCCAACTCTCCCTGGAGGGACTGGCCAGCTGGATCGACTACGGCATCCGCAACTATCGCACCCATCCCCAGCGCCAGATCGACTACTTCAGTCTGCAATCCGCCGACAGCCGGGCGATCCTGCAGCGGGAGCGCCACGGCACCCTGTTTGCCGATAATGAACGCAAGCTCGATCTCTACATGAAGTCCCTGTGGCGCAACAAGGGCCACTTCGTACCCTACTCCGAAGGCTTCGATGAGTTGCGTAAACCCATGCCCTACTTCGACTCCCTGGGCATCCGCATCCCCGATGTCTACGACGACCTGCACGGGGTCGCCGGCATCGACCGCTACCGCATCCTGCTGGCCCATGTCGCCGCCCACCAGAAGTGGACCAGCCAGATTGTGGCGGACAACTACAGCCCCTTCCAGCGGGTCGCCATCGAGACTTTCGAGGACGCCCGGGTCGATCTCCTCGCCTGTCGGGAATATCCCGGCCTGCGACCTCTGCTGCTGGCCCTGCATCCGGCACCGAAAGAGGATGATTGCGATCCGGAGCAGCAATCCTGCATCCGCCATCGCCTGGCCATGTTCTCCTATGCCGCCCTCAACCCGGACCACGGCTATACCAATCCCGACCTGCTGGAGTTCATCGAACGTTTCAATAGCGCCATGGCCGATGGCGTCTCGAGCACCCAGGAGATGGCCTCCATGGCGATCTCCTACATCGCCAGAACCCGTCGCCAGGCCGACCTCGCCGCCGATGTCTACTTCACCGACACCGAGGTGAGCTACCGGGACGACAATCGCCACATCTGGATCTACATCGAAGAGGGCGATGAGGAGGAGATGTTCGAGGAGAAAAAACAGCAGACCTCGGATGAGGAACCCGAAGGGCTGCCCCCGCGCCACTACCCGGAGTGGGACTACAAGGGCAAGCTCTACAACCCTGACTGGGTCTCCCTGTATGAAAGTCTGCACCCCTCCGGCAATCCGGCTGAGATCGATGCTCTGCTGAACAAACACCAGGCATTGGCAAAACAGCTGAAGCGGCTGCTCGATCTACTCAAGCCGCAGCAGTATGTGCGTATCCGCTATCAGGAAGAGGGCAGCGAACTCGATCTGGATGTGGCGATCCGCTCCCTCATCGAGTACAAGAGCGGAGCCAATCCCGATCCCCGCATCAACATGAGCCATCGCAACGACGGCAGGGATATCGCTGTCATGCTACTGATAGATCTCTCCGAGTCGGTGGATCAGATCCCCGCAGGCAGTCAGCAGTCGATTCTTGAACTCAGCCAGGAGGCGGTCTCCCTGCTCGGCTGGGCCATCGAGCAGCTGGGGGACAGTTTCGCCATCGCCGGCTTCTCCTCCAACACCCGCCACGAGGTGCGCTACCAGCATATCAAGGGCTACAGCGAGCAATGGAACGACGAGGTCAAGGGCCGGCTGGCGGCGATGCAGGCCGGCTGGTCGACCCGCATGGGGGCCGCCATCCGCCACTCCACTCACTACCTGAGTGCCCGACCGACAGACAAAAAGCTGCTATTGGTCCTGACCGACGGGGAGCCCTCCGACATCGACGTCAACGACGACCGCCTACTGATCGAAGACACCCGCAAGGCGGTACAGGAGGCAGACCGGGAGGGTATCTACACCTACTGCATCAACCTGGATCCCCACGCGGACGACTATGTGAAGGATATCTTCGGCAACCAGTACACCGTCATCGACCGGGTGGAGCGCCTGCCGGAACAGCTGCCAAAGCTCTTTATGGCCTTGACCCGATAACCGGTCAGGCACTAAAACCGTCAAATCCCCGAGCCGTTTGGGGTTGCCTGACATCCCAATTCTCAGCGCAAAGATTGTCGCCGATGCTCTCTATATATGTATAATCGGTTGTTTTTTCCGACCCCGCAGCTTAAGGCACATGAAACAGACTGACGATCTTCGCATCAAGGCGATCAAAGAGCTGAGCCCACCGGCCCAGATCCACCAGGAACTCCCCGTCTCTGAAGAGGCGGCGAATACGGTCTGTGAAGCCCGCAATGCCATCCATCGCATCCTGCACGGAGAAGACGATCGCCTGCTGGTGATCATCGGCCCCTGCTCGGTACATGATCCGGAAGCGGCGATGGACTACGCTCAACGGCTGCAACCTCTGCGGGAAGCCTTGAAGGATGATCTGGAGATCGTCATGCGGGTCTATTTCGAGAAACCCCGCACCACCGTTGGCTGGAAGGGATTGATCAACGATCCGACCCTGGATGACCGGTTCGAGATCAACAAAGGACTGAGACTGGCGAGAAAACTGCTGCTCGACATCAATAATCTCGGTCTTCCCGCTGGTACTGAGTACCTCGATCTGATCAGCCCACAATATATTGCCGACCTGATCAGCTGGGGTGCCATCGGCGCACGTACCACCGAGAGCCAGGCCCATCGGGAGCTGGCCTCCGGTCTCTCCTGCCCGGTGGGTTTTAAGAATGCCACCAATGGTAGTATGCGAGTTGCTTTAGATGCTATCCGCTCCTCTTCCCGTCCGCACCACTTTCTCTCGGTCACCAAAGAGGGACGCTCGGCCATCTTCTCCACCCATGGCAACAAAGATTGCCATGTGATCCTGAGAGGGGGCAGCAGACCCAACTACGACTCAGAGAGTATCAATATTGCAGCCGATGAGATGGAAAGCAATGGACTCCCGCCACGCCTGATGGTCGACTTCAGCCACGCCAACAGCCGCAAACAGCATCCAAGACAGTTACTGGTGGGACGTGATGTCGCCAGCCAGATTGCCCGGGGCGATCAGCGTATCATCGGCGCCATGATAGAGAGCTTCATCACCGCAGGCAGACAGGATAGGGTCGAAGGTGAGACACTGACCTACGGCCAGAGCATCACCGATGCCTGCATCAGCTGGGACGACAGCGAACCACTATTGAAAGATCTGGCAGATGCGGTGAGAAAACGCAGAGAGTCAGTCTAAGGCCTGCATGGATCCAGTCTTATCGCAATCCATAACAAGACTTATCACTTTACACTATCATGTAAGTGGAGTTTTAAATCTTAAACAAAGGATAGGTTGCACAGGATGACGTTGAATGTCTGATGAAGCCATTGAGTTACTGGTAATAGGCAACTCCACACCGGAGATAGAGGCCTATCTAAGCCATATACGAAACTCTGGCTACGCCGCCCACGCTAACCAGATATCTCACGACGCGGATCTGCTCGGTGAAAAACTAAAACAGCTCAGAGAGCTCGATATCCTTCTCTATACCCTGGATAGCGAGGCAGATAATCTCAGTCCCGAACAACTCTTCGCCGTCCTTCACGCCATCAATCCCAGCCTACCGGTAATTGCCTTAACCGACCAGGTGGAAGAGACCGAGCAGTACAGCCTGATGAAGGCTGGTGCAGCCGACCTGATAGAGATACAAGCATACACTCATCTGACCCTGGCCATCTTACGTGAGTACCGACATCTGCAAACCAACCGACAGCTGCAGCAGGTCGAAAGACAATACCTCGAAGCTCAAGAGCGCTGTAACGCGCTGACGGAAAACTCCCGCGACGCCATCGCCTATGTGCACGAAGGCATGTATGTCACCGCCAACAGAGCCTATCTGGAACTCTTCGGCCTAGCGAGTGAAGATGAGATTGAAGGTCTTCCAATGCTCGATATGATCGCACCGTCCGAGCATACAATATTCAAAAAACTGCTGCGTAAAATCAGTGCTGATGTGGGACACAATGCCGAGCTGACTGCCAAGTGTCTACGCAGTGACGATAAAGAGTTCAGTGCGGAACTCCACTTTTCTCCAGCGAATATTGATGGTGAACCCTGCACTCAGGTAGTAATCCACGATCAATCTGTTTCCAAAGAGGTCGAAGAAAAACTCAGATTGCTGAGTACCCAGGATGTCCAGACAGGTCTGTTCAATCGACAGTACTTCATCAACATTCTTGACCAGGAGACCAGAGATCACTGCAATCGAGGCAAAAATCAGCTAACACTTCTCTACATCACGCTGGACAACTTCAGCGAGATAAGAAACAGCGCCGGCATCAAGACCAGTGACACACTGTTGATGAAGGTCGCTCGTATACTGAAACGCAATATTGACAGGGATGACCTGCTGGCCAGGTTCGGAGATCACACTTTCACCTGCCTGACCTCGGGAAATTCCCCCTCGAAGGCAAAGAAAAAAGCAAAGGCAATCAGCGATGCCATTGCTCAGCACTCCTACGATGAGGTAGACGAGCCACTCAAGCCCAGTAGCAGCATCGGTATTGCCTTAACCTCCAAGCAGATCAACAGCGGCCACGAATTTGTCACCAGCGCCTACCACGCCTGTGAAGCCGCACGCAGTGAGGGCAGCAACGGCTTTGCCCTCGCCGAAAACAAACCGACCGATGAGGGAACTGAATCGGCATCTGAAGCCAATCTTAGCCACCTGATTCAATTCGCACTGGATAACAATCAGTTTCAACTGGTCTATCAGCCCATCGTCAGCCTGCATGGGGACACCCGCGAGAACTATGCGGTTACTGTTCGACTGATGGATGAGCAGCAGGAAGAGATACAGCCGGAACATTTCATGACTCAGGCGGAGACAATCGGCAAGATTCATGAAGTCGATCGCTGGGTGATCCGCCACGGCATCGAAGAACTATCAAAACAACGCAAGCTGGGACATAAGGTCAACTTCTTCATCAATATTTCCGGGGCATCCCTGGAAGACGACTCCATGCTTCTCTATATCTGTGACTGCCTGAGGGACTATGAAGCCAAAGGACCCTGGGTGACTTTTCAGTGCACCGATAGCGCGGCGAGAAGCCATATGCAGAAACTGGAGAAACTGTCTGAAGGACTAAAGAGAATCAAGTGCAAACTCTGCATCGACCATTTCGGCCTGGCGAAAAAGCCGGAAGCAATCCTCTCAGGAGCCCTTCCCCTCGACTATATTCAGTTTGCCCCTTCATTTCTTGATGGACTTTCTGAAGATCAGGAGAAACAGGACAGCCTGAACCAGCTGAATGAACTGATTCAGGCGAAGAATATCAAGACCATTGCCTCAGGTGTTGAAGAGGCAAGTAACCTGGCGATTCTCTGGTCTATCGGCGTGAACTACATCAGAGGCTATTTCATCCAGGAACCGATGCAATCCATCGAATACGACTTCGCCAGCGATTAAGGCTACTTTCCTATAGCCAGTAAGTCGACCTTACCAGGGAATAAAGTTATTCCACATCGACATGGGCCGGGAAACATCACGTATATTGTGATTCATCCCCCGCATATCCCGCTGGATATAGTGGGTGGAGACCGTCATCGCCTTTATCGACTCTTCCATCGAATCCATACTGGTCAGCATGGGTTCCAGAGTGCGCACATCCTGCGCCATTGAATCAACACTGACCGCCATGGTGCGGACATTGGCGGAGAGTTGGCCGACACTGTCTGTCATGCTGGACATGTTACTGGCCATCACTTGCATATTGGTGTCTACGCTCCTGGCAAGGAAGTGGACATCTTTGGCCAGACTGAAGATCAGGTAGAAGCCATAGGCTGCCAACAGGATAAAGGCAAAGAGTGAGGGGTAGACAATCAACTCCCAGCGCCTGGCACTGGTCTCGAAGGCCATGGAGAGTCGATCCATGGAGTATTGATTGTCTCTGACTTCGGTAGTCTCGTTCTCTTCAGGCATGGGGTCGTTTTGTGCTTTTATATCTTTCGTTTCTGTCATATCTGAGATGACCTGTGTATCACCTGACAACTACAGGTAAATACTAATTCTAGCATAACAAGTGGCACCCACCATTAAGCAAGATTTAAGAGAGGCAAGCCCTGGATAAAATTTGTGCTCTGCAACAAAAAGGCCGGGGGCTCACTCGATTTTTTGTTATAAAAAACAAACGGTTAAAAAGCGTACCGACCTACATACCGCAACGTTTCAGTCTAGCGACGTCAGAAGTCTCCCGCCGCACCTCGATTCATAATCTCGAGAATGTACTTTTTTACCAGCATAGCCTCTTTCTTCAACTCCGGCGGCAGGGGTTCACCGCCATAGATCATCATGTCCATATTCAGGGTGATCAACCAGAGCTTGCCCTCCTGGTCCTCGAGAAGCGTAATCCGACAAGGCAGGTAGGCTGAAAAGGCGTCAGAATAGTCAAGCATCTTTGCTGCAGTCAGCGAATTACAGAAAAGGAAGATCTTTACATAGCGATAGGGTTGGCCTGACTTCGCCTCGATATCCTTATACAGGGGCAGTTCTCCAACATTGGACATGTTGAACTCATTGGCGACAACCTTCATCGTCTCTTCCACATCTTCAGCAGTGAGACCCTCCTCCACCGGTATTTTCCAGATACTCGCTTCAGCGGAGCTCTTGGTCTCTACCAGGGCCTGTGCGAACTCTTTAAAGACTGGACCCGCTCCAGGATCGAACCCACTGATAGACTGTTTGACCTTGAAATAGCCACCGCCAGCAACAATAAGCGCAAGTAAACCGATCAGTGCAAGTAAGTTTTTAATAAACCCCATCTCTCTCTCCAGTGCTATGTATGCTTTAGCAAAAAATATATGTAGTCGTTTTTATTATTTGGTTAAGCTGAAGCTTAACCCGTTTCCCGACAGCCGTTAATCGATATAGTCAGGATAGAGGGCCGCCGTTAAGGCGTAGAACTCTTTCGCTCCCTTGCCTCTGGGATCCAGCTCGTAGACCGCTAAACCTTCACTGAACGAACGTCGGAATACGGTTCTCTGACAGAGGCGGTATTTAATGAATTTGATACCGGGTAACGCCACCAGCGCGGCGGCAGCCTCATCCGACTCACGGATGGCATGATGGGTATCTGCTCGATTGATAAAGGCCAGCAGCTCAGGGCGCTTGCCATCCAGAGCATCATCGAGAAACTGTAAGAAACGCTGTGTTGACCAGATATCCGCCTGGGAAGGGGGTACCGGTATCACCACCCGATCAGCAATGGAGAGCGCCTGTTTCATCGACTCTATGTCGGAGGTACCGACATCGATGAGCACCTCGTCGTAACCCTTCAGTTTCTTGCGCGAAAGTGTAGAGATATCCTTCAGGGTCAAAAAGGGTTCGAATCCCTCTTCCAGCCTGACCTCAGCCACATCGCTCAATGTCGCCTGGGGATCGGCATCCACCACCACGACCTCGGCTTCAGCCATCTCTAACCACACGGCGAGATTGAAAGTGACCGTACTTTTGCCCGAGCCTCCTTTCAGACTACCGATTACCGTAATCATAAATGCCTCTGGTGTTTATTATCTTTATATTATTGAACTCGTTTATCAAAACGCCTCCTAAACCTCCGCTCACTCCGTTGCCAGATTACCTCCTGCCGGATCGCTCCAATGCTGACTTACAGTCGGTTGGTTTCGACTGGCCAATTGATACCAGGCACCTTCGCCATCGTGTTGACCATCATACCAGTCGGTTCCACTATAGCGATTTGCCGGCGCTTGCCACTGGGGCCTGGCCATAGGCAATCTGCTTGAATAACCATTATAGATGTTTGGCATCGGCTGAGGATAAGCCGGATAACCTGGCTGTCGATTCTGCCCCCAGTAGGGTCCCATGTTGTAGGCATGGCGAGGATATGCGGACGGGTAGTGCATCTGCCTGGGCAGGGGCTGTGTACGGAAACGAGGTGCTGGAGCTCTCCAGACATATCCAGGCATCGCCATAGGGCTTGGCACTATCGGCTGAGGCGCCGGAGCTTGCCAGGCATTGTAATTGGATCGCCAGTCTCTCGCTTCAGGATAGTTATAGTTATAGACATAGCGATTGCGCTGCATCGACTGAACAGGGTAAGCGTAACCTGGCTGCTGTTGCGCATAGGAATTCGGCTGCGGCCACATATGCCGATATCGGTTCTCTTGATTGTGGCCTAGGCGGGTTTGCGCCACAGGATTCAGAGGCCTGAAGCGAACATGCTGGGGAATCTCCACCTGCATGGGGCGATACTTAAGCCTCGGTTGCGACACTAATGGTGCACGCTTCTGCAAGGGACGAAAGCGGTATTGTGCCGGCGCATAAGCCATCCTCTGCGGCTGATAGGTTCGGCGCAGAGCGGGCCGATTTGTGTAGTCGGCACTTGTACTCCTGCCTACAGCTGGAGCAAGCTGGCGCACCGGGTTTCCTCCCCAATAGGAGACTGCCCTTTGTGGTCTGTCTACAGGTACCTGCTTGTATTGTTGCTTGGCTCGATTTTCCCTATCTAAATCCCAATTCCTGAAACGGTAATTGCCTGGAGCAGCGAATGGACGATTCTGGTAAGCATTGAAGCGATCTGCCCTTTTACCGGACTGAGGATACCCGGCACTCACCTGATAAGGCATTGAATAGTCGTGCTGACGATTCACCGGGTAAGAGGGCTGCCCTTGCCAGACATCCGCAGATTGCGCCAGCTGAGAATAAGCCAATAGTGATGCCGCAAAGATAAACAGGCTTTTAAATCTCATCGAAATCTCCCTTGACCTCAGGCCCTAGAACACTACCGTCAGTAGTTTTTTTATCTTTATCCATCACAGTTTAACGGTAAAACCCATCTTACAAAACCATTTAACACCAGGAAGAAGCCCAACCTGGCAATCATCATCGTCCGATTCTCCGTCACAAGAGAGCATAAGAGACGAGGTCGACATCAATCGACGCTCACTCAGGACGAAACAGCGGAGAGCCTGGCTGCTGAGGATAGGAGTATCGCCTGGGTGCCTTTCCAGCCCCATTATCCAACCTCGCGTCAGGTCGAAATCGGGGAGCGGGAGAGCGCCTCTCTACGCTGTAGCCGCTTCCATCCCAGCCTTGAACCCTTGGCTCCAATCGCTTGCCTCTATTCTGAGGCACCTGTTCCCGGTATCGATCCTTGATCCCCTGCTGCTCATTGGGGTCAATCGGGCGAAAGCGGAATCCATCCTGGTATGGAGTGATGGTGAAACGCTCCCCTATTTGACGATAGGTACCTGGAGGCAGGCCTGGCGGCTGATCCGTATAGTCGATACTCGGGGCATGGCTATCGGATCTCTGCGACCAGTTGTTGCCTGAAGACCTTGCTTTCTCCTCTGCTTCATTCTCTTGGGGACGCCATCGAAGCAGGCGATCCTGCTGTAGCATCCATGCGGGTGTTTCGCCAGCCGGCTTGAATCCGGGATTCTGATAATCATATGGCGGCTGCGCCAAACAGTTACCAGCGATGCCAATCCAGGCGAATAACATAATCCGGAGAAGGTTCACTAAGGCGGGAACTCCAATCAAACTAATTATGCTAACTATAGATCAAACAGCGTCTTTAACAGGTCTGCATAGTAGGTCTTCAAAATCCACTGCCAGCAAGATTAGCCTGATTGTTACTTAAGCCTGATCCCGCGACGCGCACTCTTTTTACGTACGGGAAATGCTGCAACATTCGATGCAGATTTGCGCTTCTCCTGCGTCTTTTTCTCACCACTTCCATTGGCGGGAATTTTAGCCTCTGCCTTTTTCTCCCCACCACCGTTGGACGAGGTGTTAGACTGAATCTTGGTCTGAGACATAGCCGCCACAGCCTTTTTCTTCTTTGCCACCTGTTTGTTCAGCGTGGAAGGACGTCGCTTGGTTTTCGGCGTTTGGGTCTCTGCTATCTCACTCTCAGCTATCGCCCCTACCTCTGCTTCAGTGGCATCGGGTTGTACGCTCTCAGCTTGGCCTGATGCAACCTCTTCCTTTGCTGGCTCAACTGACGCAGCGACAGCAGGTGTCTCCTTTGGTGCTTCAGGCTCGGGGGTTGTCTCAGGCGGCGCTGGCGGCTCTACCTTCTCTGCTGATGCCGGTGCCGCAGCCATGCTCTCAGTCTCATTACCTCGACTGAATCCGGATGTGGGTGGCAGGGTCCCGGAGCCACTACCACCACTCCCTCCACCTGACACAGGAGTCTGATTGCTTGCGCCCTCATCAGCATCCCGCTGCTTGCGTTTGAAAAGCTGTAGGAATAACAGTACAAGCCCTCGCAGCAGATAGAAGATCATACTGACCAGAGTGACTACTTTTAGCCAGGCACTGTGTACGAAAGAGCTTTTTTTCTCACCACTGACCGGGGCCTTCTCTACCGGCTTCTCCACCGGTTCGGCTTGATAGTCATCCAGTGAAGGCAGTTGGCTGCCTTCTGGGGCAGTGGCTGCTGCTACCTCGATCAGGTCCTTGCTGGCGGCAATACAACCCAGGGGAATCACAATCAAGGTGAGTACCGTGGAGACCAGCACACCGGAAGCGAGGGAGATCGCCATGCCCTGAAAGATGGGATCAAAAAAGATCACCGAGGAGCCGCAGACCAGTGCAAAAGCGGTGATCATGATCGGTCTTGTTCTTGTCTTACAAGCCATGATGACCGCTTCAACCACCGGCGTCCCCTGTTGTACCTGATGGATGGAGAAGTCCACCAGCAGGATGGAGTTACGCACGATAATGCCTGCCAGGGCGATCCAGCCGATCATGGAAGTTGCAGTGAACTCACCGCCCCAACCCATCTGGAAAAAGACAAAGTGGGCCGGAATTATACCCAGTAGGGTCAGAGGTATCGGCGCCATGATCAGGGCGGGAATGCGGAAGTTGCCGAACTCCCAGACCACCAGTACATAGATCAGCACCAGGGCCACGGCAAAGGCGGCGCCCATGTCGCGGAATGTCTCGTAGGTAACGGTCCACTCCCCTGCCCACTCGATGGCTGTAGTGGAGTCATTCTTCGGCGCACCCAGCCAATGGGGTTCGATAGCGACGCCATCCGGCGCTACATATCCAGTATCCTTGAGCAGATCCTGCACCTGCATCATACCGTAGACCGGTGCCGCCAGCTTGCCACCCACCTCGGCCACCACATACTCCACATCGCGCAGATCCTTGTGGTAGATAATCGGATCTTCCGGCACCTGCTCAAAGCGTCCCAGTTCCCGCAGAGGAACTGTGATGCCACTGCTGGACTGGATCGGCAGATCCCCCAGACGGGTGATCTCTGAACGCTCTGCCAGAGGCACCTGCATCAGAATATTGACCGGCTCATGCCCCGCCCGCTGCTTCACGTCACCCAAGGGCGAAGCCCCCAGGGCCATGCCGAGATTGCGGTTAATGGTATCCACCGAGATACCCCGGCTTATCGCCTTCTCGGTATCCACGGTGAAACGCCAATACTGATAGGACTCGCGCATGTAGTTGTCCACATCGCGCAGGGATTCGGTTTGACTGAAGATCTCGGTCAGGTCACTCGCAACCTGTCTGCGAACCTCCGGACTTGGGCCATGCACTTCCGCCACCACCGACTGCAGCACCGGCGGTCCCGGCGGCATCTCCACCACCGCATAGACGGCGCCTGTGCCCTCAGTTAACTCCGCCAGCATGTTACGGGTTTCAACCGCAATCTCATGGCTGGTGCGGGATCTCTCCCCCTTGTCCAACAGCTGGACCTGCACCTCGGCATGCCAGGGTTCGGAGCGCAGATAGTAGTGCCGTACCATGCCGTTAAAGTCGAAGGGACGGGCTGTGCCGGCATAGACCTGAACTGCGGTCACCTCCGGCATGACACGAATCTTCTCCGCCATCTGATGCACCAGATTGGCGGTCACCGGCAAGGCCGTGCCCTCCGGCATGTCGACCACTACGGCGAACTCCGGTTTGTTATCCAGGGGCAGCATCTTCACCGCCACCCACTTGAAGTAGAAGAATGAGCACATCACCAGGAAGGTGCCCCACATCACCAGCTTGAACATCTTCGCCGTGGCGGGGGTCTCGATCATCGGTATCAGGATACGGCGGAAAAAGCCCTCCAGCTTCTCCGACTCCTTATGCTCCCGCTCACCGGCGATCTCGAGATAGCGCATCGAGGGACGCAACCAGTGGGAAACTGTCAGATAGGGAGTAAAGACGAAGGCAGCAAAGAGTGAGATCAACATCGCCACCGAACCCAGCGCAGGGATCGGTTCCATATAGGGCCCCATCATGCCGGTGACAAACCCCATGGGTAGCAACGCGGCGATAACGGTGAAGGTCGCCAGTATGGTGGGATTACCCACCTCACGCACCGCATCCACTGCGGTCGCAATGTCGGTGGAGTTCTCCTCCAGCCAACGCCGATAGATATTCTCCACCACCACGATGGCGTCATCCACCAGGATTCCGATGGAGAAGATCAGGGCGAAGAGACTGACCCGGTCGATGGTATAGCCCATCAGCCAGGCACTGAAGATGGTCATCAATAGCACGACCGGAATAACCAGCACCACCACAAACGCAGGACGGAATGCGCGGAAGGCCGCCAGCACCAGAAGAAAGACGAAACCAGTAGCAACAAAGAGCTTGAAGATCAGCTCGGTGACCTTGTCGTCGGCGGTCTTGCCGTAGTTGCGGGTGACACTGACCTCAACATTGTCAGGTATCAATGAACCCTTGATGTGTTCTACCCGCTCCTTGATCGCATTGGCCACGGTGACGCCGTTGGAGCCTTCCTTCTTGGCGATGGCCAGGGTCACCGCCGGGACACCGTCGGCCTTGATCTCCAGGTCGCTGGCAGCACCCGTATAGTAACCCACCAGCTGCTTGGCATCCTCAGGACCCTGTTTCACCCGGGCGACATCGTGCATATAGACGTTGACGTCGTCGTGGGTACCTACCACCAGGCGATTGATATCATCTACCGATTTCAGGAAGGCGCCAGAGACCACACTGGTATAGGCGCTACCCGATTCGACCCCACCGGCCTGCTGCTCGCTGTTGGATTCCTGGATACGACCAGCCACCTGATCCAGGCTGATACCGAAACCGGCCAGCCGCTCGGGAAAGACCTCGATGGTGACCTGTTCCCGACGTCCGCCGACAACGAAGCCGTTACCGGTATCGGGCAACTCTTTCAGCGTTTGCAGGACATCATGGGCCAGCATACGCAGTTGGCCATCGTCCACATCCGGCACCCCGTTGCGATCCATATCCTTGGACCAGAGGGTCAGAGTCACCACCGGTACATCATCGATCCCCTTCGCCTTCACCAAGGGCGGCATCACCCCGGGGGGGATCAGATCCATATTGGAGTCGATCTTGTCGTTGACCTTGACCAGTGAGGGCCCCATCTTCTCGCCGACATCGAACTCGATAGTGACCACGCCACCACCCCGTTGAGAGGCGGAGTAGACGTGCTTCATGCCGGGGATCTCCGACATGATGCGTTCCAGGGGTTCGATCGCCAGGGCCGAAACCTGATCGGCAGCGGCACCGGGATACTGCACAAAGATATCCACCATCGGCACAGAGATCTGCGGATCTTCCTGGCGTGGGGTGATGACGAGACCCAAGAGTCCCATCAACATCATGGCCATGAAAAATAGAGGCGACAGGGGCGACTGAATAAAGAAGCGGGCGGTTCTACCGGCGATGCCGAGATGCGCCTCGTGGTTGGGATCCATTGAGTGGAGCTGATCCAACTGATTATCGTCCTGGCTCATAGTTGATTTCGAAGCCTCGCTCTGAAGCGAGTTTGATCAGCTCGCCTCTTAAGTTATTAATCTCAGGGCAAGTCACCCTCACACTTCGCTCAAACTGCGAGCTTGTTTGATCAACGCATCAACGTTGTGGAGAAGTCCACCCGGCGCTGATTCCCAGGGGCGGATTGCGCAACACACGTTCTCCAGCCTGAAGTCCTGAAAGAATCGTGCTGTAACCGCCGGGAAGTGTCTCACCAACCCGAACCAGTCGCAGCATCGGTTTGCCCTCTTCATCGATGACATAGACACCGGGAAGACTGCCGTTGTAGCGAATGGCACTGGAGGGAATCACCGGATTAGCCCGTGCCGGCGCATTAAAATCCGGCACCAGTACCTTGGCGTACATTCCCGGCGCCGACTCTCCCTGGGGAAGATCGAACTTGATCGTCACCGTATGCCGCTGGGCATCCGCCATGGGAAAGATCTGTGCAACCCGGACAGGCACCTCACGATCACCCACATCGAGCTCGGCGCGTAACATCATGCCTTCGCTCAAACCGGGACGCAGACGACCAGGCACATCCACCACGATCTGTAGATACTCCACATCGGCGTACTTCATCAGCGGCTGACCCGGCTGTACCGTGTCACCCACCTCGACAAACTTCTTCATCATCACCCCATCGAAAGGGGCGACGCTCTTGGCATCACGCAGCTTGGCATCAATGGCGCGGATCTCGGCCTGAACCCGATAGATGGTATTTTGCGCCTGTTGGATATTAGTGCGGGAAGAGTAGATATCGGCCTGTCGCTCCGCATCCCTGTCACGCTCGCCGACGAAATCCTCCATCGGCCGGGTAAACATCTGATCGAAGAGATTGGGCATACCCATGCCGCCCATGGATGACTTGGACTTGGGTGACCAGAGTTCCCGGTTGAACTGCACCCCCGCATTTCTCAACTGCGCATCGGCATTTGCCAGCTGTGCCTGAGCCGCCTCACGCTTGGCCATCAATTCGCTATCATCCAATTCGACGAGCAGATCCCCTTCATTGAAGATGTCACCCTCGATACCGGAGAGATATTTAACCCGACCAGGTAACTGCGCAGAGAGGGTAACCTCTTTATAGGGCACCACCGTACCGCCGAGAGAGACATGGGGAACACCCTGGGTCTGCTGTACGACAAAGTATTCGCTGTTGGATTGTGCCTGCTGCGCCTGACTCCCTGTCGTTACCGCCAACAGCGTCGATACACCAGCAGCCAATACCATCGCCTTGAATTTAAAACTCATATTTCCACACTACCTGGTGTTCGTATTTGTCTCTGTTTGCTTTGCAAGCGCGAAGAAAAATGGATCAAACGCTACCCATAACGGCAAAGCTCTTGATGAACGGTGCCGCCATACGTGGATCTTTGATCATGGAGGAGTAGTCTCCGACAACGAATTTCATTTTGCGGGAGGTGAAGGCCATACCCAGGGCCATCATGCCGGGAGGCTTAGACATCCACTTGCGCCACTGATCTTCTGAAGCGCGGATATCCCAGTTCAGGGCCTGGCCGGAATAGGCGGCTCCCGAAGAGGCCTTTCCATTATCCACAGTGAGAACGCCCAATGGCTTGTCATCCCCATCAAAACCATAGCCAATGACACTGTTGAAACCAATTTCTGCCAGGGCATCGGACAACTCGGATTCGGCATTCCACTGGGATGCAAAACGCTGCATCCACTCCTCACTAAACAACTCCGCCATTTTGTTCTCCTCGTTTGATTCTTTTTGAATTATTTTCAATGTATAGGGAATATTTCTTTCCCCTTTTTGAGGATCATTCAGTATCCATTAAGCATTAGACCAATGCAACCGGATAATCCCCGACCGAGCGCTCTTCGAAACTCATATATCAGAATGTATGGATATACTGATATGATTCTACGGTTTTTACCCTAGGAGGTAAAGTCCTTATCGGAATTAGCCTCCTAAAACGTCCACCGACTGAGATCAAAACTTTCAAGATTTGATTCAGTAAAAACCCTGTTTTGAGTACTGAAAATTTGCACATGCAGGATCGCCCTGCTTAGGGTAAAGTCGTATAGAGTCCCCATTTGATACATCCTTGTGCATAGAAATTAACCTTTCAGCCAGGATGCATCCGGTGAGACCATGTAGAATTAACCGATAAAGAAAAATGTGAACCAGGAGTGAGTTAACATGCATCCCGCGGGACAGGTCATCGAAGCGCGTCTAAAACATCTTGAGACTCACCTGGAACAGGAAAACCCGATACTCCTGAGTACGGTGCAGAGCTTCCGCATACTCGATGGTGTCGCCTTCCGTCTCGGGCTGTTATCCGGTGATAACTCCTTCGCCACACAAATCCCCTGGTGGCCCCTGATCTCTATTCTTGGGACCTTCTCCGCCGGCAAGTCGACCTTTATCAACCACTATATTGACTATAAACTGCAACGTTCCGGTAACCAGGCGGTGGACGACAAGTTTACCGTCGTCTGTTACAGCAAGGAGGCCACCGCCCACGCCCTGCCCGGTGTGGCCCTCGATTCTGACCCCCGCTTCCCCTTCTATCAGATGTCCGACGAGATCGAGAAGGTCGCCAAAGGCGAAGGGGATCGCATCGACGCCTACCTGCAGCTGAAGACCTGCCCCAGCGAAAAGCTACGCGGCAAGATCATTATCGACTCCCCCGGATTCGACGCCGATGCGCAGCGTACGTCGACCCTGCGTATCACCGACCACATCATCGACCTCTCCGATCTGGTGCTGGTCTTTTTCGATGCACGCCACCCCGAACCCGGCGCCATGCAGGATACCTTGAGTCACCTGATTGAGCGGACCATCAACCGCAACGACACCGGCAAGTTCCTCTATATCCTCAACCAGATCGATACCACTGCCCGGGAGAACAATCCAGAAGATGTCATCGCTGCCTGGCAACGTGCGCTGGGTGAGAGAGGCCTCACCGCTGGACGTTTCTACGCCATCTACAATCCCGATGCTGCTATCCCGATTGATGACGAGGCCCTGCGCAGCCGCTATGAGAGTAAGCGAGACGCCGACCTCAGCGAGATCCACAGCCGTATGGAAGAGGTAGAGATTGAGCGGGCCTACCGTATCGTCGGCGCGCTGGAGAAGACCGCCCGGGACATCGAAGAGCGAAGTGTGCCTCTGATCAGCGCCACGCTGAAGCGTTGGCGAAAACGGGTCCTTTGGGCCGATGCGGTGCTCATGGGTGTGGTTTTACTCGGCCTGCTGGGGTATTCAATCAGCGCCGGCTATTGGCAGGGTCTCAGCTTCATGCCCCCCTGGCAGACCAGTGAAAACAGCGGTCTAATCTCCTGGGCGCTGCTGACTGCTTTACTCGTTGTACTGGCCGCGATCCATTTTGGTGTCAAAGCTGTAGCTGCCCGGACGCTTTTGGGTTCAATCCGTAAACAGGCGGCTAAGGTCGATCTGAAAGGCAATCCGGCAGATGCCTTCCTGAAAAGTACCAAGCCCTGGCGCTCCATCTTCCGCAAACATCCGGTGGGTTGGGGACGTAAATCCCGACGTCAGCTACGTGAGGTTCTGCAGTCCACAGACACCTATATCCAGACCCTCAACGACCAGTTCACCAATCCCTCGGGATCGGAGAAGTTGTTGGAGTCTGAACCTAAAACCGATGTCAACGAGTCTGCCTTGGATGAAGCGAAGAATATCGCTTGAACTGAGCTGACGGCCTCAAGGCCGTATGAATAATCACTGGCTTACTCTTCCTGAAACAGGCGCCGATTATTCCGTCCCTGCCGTTTGCCCTGGTACATTGCCCTGTCGGCCTGGGAGTAGAGCTGATCAACTAACACATTGATCGACTTTTTCTCCGCCACTTCGTGGTTGTAAACCGTGATACCAACGCTTACGGTCAAGCCGAGGTTACCCACGTTACTGCCGAACTCCAGTTGCGCCAGGCGCTCCTGAATCCTCTGCGCCATCAGGTCAGCCCCTTCCAGTCCTGTATCGGGCAACATCACAACGAACTCTTCACCCCCGACACGAGCTACCAGATCGCCACCGCGAGCCTCCTGCCGGATCACGTCAGCAATCGCGCAGAGTACCTTGTCACCCAACATGTGACCCCACTGGTCGTTGATCTTCTTGAAGAAGTCCACGTCCAATAACAGCAAACTGCATAGCTGTTGATGCCGTTGCGCTCTTGCTACCATCGACTCTGCCTCAGCAAAGAAGTACCGGCGATTGTTCAACCCGGTGAGTTCATCAATAGTGGAGAGTTGTTGATATCGCCGCTGCAGACTCTCCGCCTCCTGCAGTGCGGTGCGCAACTCTTTGGTGCGCTGTTCAACCGCAAACTCCAGGTCGTGCAGCATGCGATGATTGTGCAGCATCTGTCCCAGGATACTGCAGAAAAGACTGATGGTGTGCTGTTGCCAAGGTTCAAAAAAGCCGGTCATGGCATGGGACGCATTCAATACCGCCAATACCTCTTCACCCATCTTTATCGGCGCGCTGACAAGGGAACCTGGGGTTTTTGCGTCAGGATGCTGATTGGGGATGAAATCCGGACTCTTGGCGCAGTTCTGACAATATTGCAACTGCCCAGTCTGCAGTGCGATTCCAGCAATCCCTTCACCTGGCGCAAAGGTCATGCTTGGCTTGGCCTCATCCTGCTTAACCGTTTCTGCTGCCAATCCGTGGGATTCTGACATGCTGGTACCGGCCACACAGCGGAGAACGCCCTGCTCTACCCGATAGACGGAACAGCAATCCATATTCTGGTAGCGAACCAACTCACCCAGGGCAAGGGTGATAAGCTCGCCTTCGGTAATACCCTCAAGCTTGATTTGGGATAGGGCCCTTAACGCTGAGAGGGAATCGAGTAAACTGAAAAATCTTTCTCTGAGATCCATTGATGATTGATTAAATGAGAGATCCACAAACTACTCCGCTAATTCGCTAACAGATTGGCTATCGTCCGGATACCCTCATCCTGTCTTAAAAACTCTGCCTGAACGATCTCGATCATCTCATTCGGAATCATCTGGCTGTATTCTGTCGCATCTTTTTGCAAACCGACTCCCTGGGAGATCCAATCCGCCGCCATCGCAACCAGGGCGGGTTCAACCCCACCATCCTGATCGTTCTGCTGTACCACCTTCACCACGGTCTGTGGCAGGTGCCAACGATCCAGCAACAAGCCACCTGCATCACGGCTGCTGATGCCTACCAAATCCTCTTCCAGTCTATAGAGACTCTCTCTATCCTCACCCTCAGCCTTGACCAAGACCGTCGCGTAGCTATCGGGATAGAGATGGACTAACACCAGCGTCCCTATATCAAACAGCAAGCCGGAGAGATAGACACAGTCCGGATCGGGTTTGTCAGCCTTAGCGATGTACTCAACAAACATTCTCGACAGGGCCGCAGTCGCCAGCGACTGGTACCAGTAGTTCTGCAAACTAAAATTGGGACACTGTTTGGTATCGAAGGCACCACTGATCGCAAGACTGAATGAGAGGCTTCTGACCATATTCAGGCCCAGTACGCGAATAATCGCATCTTCGACGGTTAGAACCGGTTTGGTCTGGGCAAAATAGGCCGAGTTGGCCACGCCGAGAATACGTGCGGCGATACCGGGATCCTGGCTGATCACATGGGCAAGCTTCTCCAGAGACTGATTCTCGTCTGCGAGCAGTTCCAGCAGCTGAACGGCTGTCGCCGAAAGAGGCGGCAGGTGTTTCAGTTTCAGAACCTGATATTTTGCTACGCTTGCGGTTTGCATAATCCAGTGTCAAAGGGAGCTTAGACTGCTAACTCTTTAGCGGCTC
The DNA here is from genome assembly GCA_050293225.1 of Sedimenticolaceae bacterium. Classification (GTDB taxonomy): domain Bacteria; phylum Pseudomonadota; class Gammaproteobacteria; order Chromatiales; family Chromatiaceae; genus Thiodiazotropha. Next base: position 508 of record JBNKMQ010000208.1, on the reverse strand, counting down.
AGCCAGCCTATTCTTTAACCGATAAAAAGCATTGGTTTTTAAAAACCCCGCACTTGGTCACAACCCCTCTTTTCATTTAATTAAACAACAACATATGCATTGCTAAAGATAGGAGATTTCTTCCCCTGCAAACATCGGTTTCAATATTTGGTGTATTTGATACACTAACCAGCCCTTAAACCAACCATCACAGATCCTTGAGCAATAACCGAGCATCCGAAAAAGCCTACAGTTACGCCTATCCCCATCCGGCGGTGACGACCGACATTGTCCTCTTCACCATCAGACAGGGGGCGTTGCAGGTCTTGTTGATCCAGCGAGCCAACCCACCCTTCCAGCAGATGTGGGCCCTTCCCGGCGGTTTTCTGGATATGAATGAGGACCTGGAGCAATGCGCCAAGCGGGAACTGCAGGAAGAGACCGGTATAGAGGGCCTCTATCTGGAGCAGCTATATACCTTCAGTGCCCCAGACAGAGACCCACGGGAGCGGGTCATCAGCGTCACCTA